>SCTB01000105.1 GCA_004297545.1 Alphaproteobacteria bacterium | reverse complement strand
CGGCTCCACCTATAAAGTCAACGGCAAGGTCGTGCGCATGCGCGACGTGCAGCTGCTGTTCGCGGATTCGTCCATCGGCTCGCACTCCCCCGGCCTCGTCAGCCAGGGCCGCGTCGCCGACATGATCAACGCCAAGCCCACCCAGCGCCGCATGGTGCTGGAGGAAGCGGCCGGCATTTCGGGCCTCCACGCCCGCCGCCATGAGGCGGAACTGAAGCTCAAGGCCGCCGAGACCAACCTGCTGCGCGTCGAAGACGTGCTGGGCGCGATGAACGTCCAGCTAGAGGGCCTCAAGAAACAGGCCCGTCAGGCCTCGCGCTACCGCAACCTGTCCGGTCATATCCAGACCGCCGAAGGCTCGCTCCTTTTCCTGAAATGGAAGGAAAGCCAGACGGCCGTCGCCGCCGCGCTCGCCGCGTTTGAGGCCGCCGAAAGCATCGTGCGCGACCGTACTCTTATTGTGACGCAACTCACGACCCAGCAGACCGAAGCCGCCGCGCGCGTACCCCAACTGCGCCAGACGGAAGCCGAAGCCGCCGCCGCGCTGCAGCGCCTGAAGCTTGCCTATGGCAGCCTTGAATCCGAAGAGCGCCAGGTCAACGAAGACCGCGCGCGTTCCGAAGCCCTGATCCAGCAGTTCAGCGCCGACGTCGAACACGAAAACCTGCAAAAGGGCGAAGCGAACGAAAGCATCTCCCGCCTTGCCGGTGAACAGGCCGGGCTTGAAACCGAAGCCGAAACCCAGAGCGGACGCGAGGAAGAAGCCCGCATCCTGCGCGATGAAACGCAATCGGCTGTCGAAAAGCTTGAAACCGAACTCACCGAACTCACCGAAGAAGTCGCGTCGCAGGACGCCGAGCGCCATTCGGCCGAGCGCCGCATCGGCGAATTCGAACGCCGCATGTCGCAGCTGGCCGACCGCAAAGCCAGCCTCGAAGGCCAGCATGCGAATATCCTCGCCAATACCCCCGCCCGCGCGGAAATGGACGAGATCGTGCTGCATATCGCCTCGGCCGAGGAAAGCTATCAGGCCGCCAGCGCGCATTTCGACCTCGCCGAAACCACGCGCGCCGCTGCCGACATCACCGTGCAGGAAACCGCCGAATCCCTGCAGACGGTGCAAAAAACCTATTCGCAGCTCACGGCAGAAGCCGAAGCCCTGCGCCGCATCCTGCGCAACCAGCAGGAAGGCTACCAGCCTGTCATCGACCTGCTGAACGTCGACACCGGTCTTGAAAAAGCCCTTGCCGTTGCCTTCGGCGACGACCTGCAGGCAGCACTCGACGGCGCAGCGCCGATTTTCTGGCGCGAACTGCCCGAATATGCGACCAGCATCCCCCTGCCCGGCGCCGCGCGCCCCTTGAGCCAGTATGTGCGCGGCCCCCGCGCCCTCTCCCGCATCCTCTCGCAGATTGGCGTGGTGGACAGCGCGGCGGAAGCGGAAAGCCTCATGGCGGGCCTGCAACCCGGCCAGTGCCTTGTGACGCTGGACGGCGGCGCCTGGCGCTGGGACGGCCTCGTCGTTTCGGCCACGGCCGAAAACGCTTCAGCCATCCGCCTGCAGCAGAAGAACCGCCTCGCGGAACTCGAAATCGAAATCGCGACGGTGCAGACCCAGCTTGATGATGCGCGCACTGCCGCGACTGCCGCGAAAGACGCCCGCCTTGTCGCCGTTGACGGCGTCAATGCCGCCCGCCAGTCCTTCCGCCAGTCGGAAGAGACCCTGAACGGGTTGCGCCGCCGCCATACGCAGCTCGGCAACCAGCTGACGGAAGTCACCGCGAAACTCTCCAGCCTGACCGCCTCCATTGAGAACGCGGCGCAGGAATTCGACACGATTGCGCAGCAGCTGTCCGAAGCCCGCGAGGCCTATGCGGCGCTGCCAGACACGGTCGAAAGCCGCGAAAAAATCACCCTGTTCAAGACACAGCTTGGCGAACAGCGCCAGACGCTCGCGAACCAGCAGGCGGCATACGCCGAAATCCTGCGCGAGGGCGAAAACCGCAACCGCCGCATCGCGCAGATCAGGCACGACATCGCCAGCTGGCAGACCCGCATCGAACGCATCGACCTGCGCCTCCTCGAACTCGAAGACCGCATCGCGCAGGCGCAGGAGGTCCTCGACCGCCTGGCCGAGCGTCCCGCCCAGATCGAGCGCGAAAAGCAGGAACTGCTCTCTCGCATTTCCGACGCCGAAAGCAAGCGCCAGGAAGCCGCCGACATCCTCGTTGCGGCCGAAACTGCGGCGAACGACCTCGCCCGCGACCTGCGCGCCGCCGAAAGCAGCCTCTCCGACGCGCGCGAAACCCGCGCGCTGGCTCAAGGCTCCGTCAATACCACGCTGCAGGCGCAATCCGGCATCGAGGCCAGCATCCACGAAAAATTCACCTGTACGCCCGAGGAACTCGTGGCGAAGCTGGAGCTCAAAGTGGAAGAGCTGGGCGAAGCCGTCGCCTGGCATAACAAGCTCGAGCGTCTGCTGCGCGAGCGCGACAACATGGGCCCCGTGAACCTGCGCGCCGAAGTCGAAGCGCAGGAAATCACCGACAAGATGAACGCCCTCACGACCGAGCGCGACGACCTCGTCGCCGCTATCGGCAAGCTGCGCGAAGCCATCAGCACGCTGAACAAGGAAGCGCGCACGCGACTCCTCTCCGCCTTCGACGTGGTCAACGGCCACTTCCAGAAGCTGTTCACGCGCCTGTTCAACGGCGGCTCGGCCTACCTCAAGCTCATCGAAGCGGAAGATCCGCTGGAATCGGGCCTCGAGATCTACGCGCAGCCGCCGGGCAAGAAGCTCAGCGTCCTGTCGCTGCTCTCGGGCGGCGAGCAGACGCTCACCTCCATCGCGCTGATCTTCGGCATGTTCCTCACCAACCCCGCGCCCATCTGCGTGCTGGACGAGGTTGACGCCCCGCTCGACGAAAGCAACGTCGACCGCTATTGCACCCTGCTCGAAGACCTGACCAAGGAGACCCGCACCCGCTTCGTCGTCATCACCCACCACCGCATGACGATGGCCCGCATGGACCGCCTCTACGGCGTCACCATGAGCGAAAAAGGCGTCTCCCAGCTCGTCTCCGTCGACCTCAAGCAGCACGAACTGCAGCTGGAAGCGGCGTAAGAGCTTTCCCTTCCAACGTCATGCCCGCGAAGGCGGGCATCCGGCCCTGCGGCTTTGCCGCGGATATAAATGCGCATGCGCAGCATGCGCTGCCAAAACGCACCTACCGCATCCATGGATTTCAAATTGCCTTAGCTCGCCTGTTATAGCAGAATGGCGAAAGAAACATTTGCGGACAAAATTTATGAAATTTTTTATATCTTTTTTCTTTGCTTTTTTCCTCTTTTCTCTCCCTGCCCGCGCAGATCAACTTGCAGACGCCACGGCGGCATTTGCTCGCCAAGACTATAAGACTGCATTCAACCTTATTCAGCCATTGGCTAAAGCAGGCGACGGGAACGCTCAGTTGGCTCTCGGTATTTTTTACTATTATGGCCTGCATGTGAAACAAGACTATGCGGAGGCCATCAAGCTATGGCGACCCTTGGCAGACAAAAAAAACCCACGCGCCGAATATGTAATGGGAGGCCTCTATCTCGCAGGCAATGGTGTACCCGCAGACAATCTAAAGGCATTCGAGTATTTTCGCGCAGCAGGTGATCTGGGATATGACGAGGCACAGATGGCGGTCTGCAGCTTTTATTTTAATGGCATGGGCACGAAACGGAACTGGACTGAAGCAATTAAGTGGTGCCGCAAAGCTGCGGATCAAGGAAATGACTTGGCAATGTTATTTTTGGGCAACCTTTATCGGAATGGTTATGGCGTAGAGAAGAGTGACGCGGAGTCTTATTATTGGTATCGTCTTGGCATCACAGCGTCAGAGAAGAATCTCACACCAGAGCAGAAGGCTGCCGTCGATAAGAGAATAGCCGAATGGAAACCTACTCCAACGGCCGTTACTACTGAGTCGCATGAAAAGAAATGGATCCCCGCGCCAGATATGAAGAAACCTTAAAAGGTTGAATTCCGGGAATGCGATACCTAATTGTCAATCGAGATTCCAATTGCACGAAGTACCCCCACCTTCCCGCGCAAGTGCGCGGGCCCCTTCCTCCCCCAAAGGGGAGGAGAAGGGCAGCGCCTTGATCTTCAATGAGGCCGGGGTAATTTGAATCATTTCTACTACCTCTCCTGCTACATGAGCGGCGGCAGCGCGGATTTCACGCTTGAATCGAACTGCGCGGATTACAAGGGGAAGTAAAGTTTTACGGCCGCGCGGGAATACGCGGCGCGGTGGTGGAGGGCTTTGATTTTTCCGGCGCGGCAGGTTCCGTCATCGTCATGCCGGACGTAACGTAGTCCCGTATCGCCTGCTCATAGACGTCGGGATCGTGCCAGACCTTTTTGGGCGAATTATCGCGGAATGTCTCCGCGTCTTTCGTCCCCGGGTTTTCTACCGCGCGCATGCTGCCCTGCTTGTCGACGCCGATATAAAAAGCGTCGCCGCACTGATGGTAAAGGCCGGGCATGTACCACGGCGCGGTCTCGGTCAGGATATGCGGCACGGCGTCGCCGCCCGCCACGACGCGCGAGACATTGACACCGCTCGCCCGCGCCGCGTTTTCAAAGGTGCTGCAGAATTTTTCATCCCCGGCGGCGGGGTTGGCGAAGGTATAGACGTTTTTCATCCGGATGCCGTCCTGCCCGTCGGCGAAACCATCGGCGATCCATTGCGCCGCGGTGGTGATGGCCATCGAACCGCCCTTCGAAAATCCGGTGAGATCCAGTGTCACGGGCTTGCCTGCCTGCGCGGCATAGTCCTCGACCTTCTGGCGTACGGCATCGACAAGATTCTGCCCGTCCGGCGACTCTTTCAGAATAGCGTCGTAAAATCCGGTATAAATCCGCCCGCCGATGGGGCTGGCCTCGCGCCAGAACCGCGCGTTGTCCTTTTTGTCGGCGGGTTCCGACGTGCCGTCGTAAGCGACCCTGATGACCCCCTGCGCCGCATCAAAGGAAACGACAGCGGTGGAATTCTGGTGACGGATGACGGTGCCTTCGACTCCTTCCGGCAGCTTCTTGTCGATTGCTTCCCGCGCCTCTTCCGCTGTCTTTCCGGCCAGCAGCATTTCCTCATATTCCATGGGCAGGCGCGTGAAGGCCAGGAAGTCCTGCGCGGCGGCGGGGTCGAAGGCCGCGATTGGCGCAACATCCGGATTGCCATTGAGGCTGGCGGTGGAAACAAACTTTGAGTCCGGCGGCGTTTTCTCTTCCGCGCGCGCCAAGGCACCGGAGCCGTTAAGACCCGCCACAAGCATGAAAGCTGCGGTCAGCCGTGACATTCTATGAGCCACTCCCGGATTTGGGTGTCAGGAGCATTATACCGTATCCGGGTAAAGGGTTTCCTAATTACCGCAATCAAAACAAGTAATCTCAAAGACTTAATATGATGATGCCGCTTTGCAACCAGACCTAAAGCGGCTATAATCCGGCAACAGGGTTCTCGTTTCAGGCGCCATATCATGCTCAAAGTCAACACCCCCTTCCGGGTCCTGTTCAATCTGGACAGCTCGAAGATCGCCGCCCAGCCGGGCGCGTTCACGGAGTTCCTGAAGAAGGTCCGCGCCGCGCTGGATGATCCGCACAGCAGCCTCGCGAAGAAGATCCATCCCGCGCTCGATATCGAGGTCAACCTGCCGAAGACGAAGAGCACCGACAGCTCCAGCGCAAGGGATCACGGGCGGTTTTTCCTGTCGCCGCATGTCATGATTTTGAGATGGCGGGGCTCCTACCGCGACGAGCTGCAAAAACTATACGACCGCGCCGCATCCGAAGCCGACAGCGCCATCGAAAAATATTCCACGATGGTCAGGCCCGACCTTGAATCGCTCTTCGTCAAGCTGAATGACAACACCATCGCGGTCCTCTCTCTCGACATGCAGCTGGACCGCGCGGATTCCGTCCGGGGCAAGGAGGGCTGGAACCGGCTGAACGAATGGGTTTCCGCCGTCATCAAGACCATGCTGGCCGATCTTTACCCGCAGATGATCTTCCCGCTGCTGAAAGGTCTGAACGATTTCGCCAACGAAACAAAGGATTACTTCGTTTACGACGTCAGCGAATACAAGATATTTTTCGTGCTTGTCGGCGACCCGAAGAACCCCTACCCCGACCTGCACAAGCGCTTCATCCCCATGAAGACCAACCTCACCCTCTGCGTCGAGGAAGGCAGCTATGAGGAAACCCGCTGGATCACCAATATCACCCGGCAAAGCGCCGCCGTGCGCCTCAAAGAGGCGGAAATCCATATCAGCGACGAAAACAACCTCGTCGTCATGTCGAAGAACATGGATATGAAATGCCTGGATATCCTGTGGGAGCTTGTCGCCTCCGCCAGCTATTACTATATCGCCATGAACGTCATCAACATCAACCTCATCCGCTATATCGGCATCACATCCGACAAGCATACGACGAAGGGCTTGAGGGCGATCAGCCGCGATATGGAGAATATCATCAACTCCGTCACCATCATGAAGCTGCGCTATAACGACCTGGCGGCGGAACTGAATGGCGTTTCGCGGAAGATATTCAATACGCTGCAGAAGGAATGGGACTTCAAGAACATTACCGACAACATGCAGAGCAAGCTGGAGCTCTGCCGCACCAATATCCAGACCCTGAGCGTTGAGATGCAGCGCC
Source organism: Alphaproteobacteria bacterium (assembly GCA_004297545.1). Taxonomy (GTDB): domain Bacteria; phylum Pseudomonadota; class Alphaproteobacteria; order Micavibrionales; family UBA2020; genus JAPWJZ01. Next base: position 3,294 of record SCTB01000105.1, on the reverse strand, counting down.
GCAACCAGGGCCGCATCGAAACCGTGCTGACGGGCGTCGCCGGCATGACGATCGTGAGCGTCTTTATCGATCTTGCGGCTTACGCGACGCAGTTGCCCAACGACAAAAGGAATATGGTCGGCGACATACCCGGTTTCATGGATCTGGGCTTCATCATGTCAGGCAATAGCCTGAGCTGGATCGGCATCTTCCTCGCCGCATCAGTGCTGGCTTTCACCATCAAGCATCGTAGTGGCTGATATCGTCTTTCTTCTTGTGCTTGTGCAGATCGGCCACGATCGTATCCGCCAGTAAGTCGAAAATCGATTGCGGGAAGAGCGCCCGGCTGACCGCCGCGGCGATAATGGCCACGGCCAGCAGCGGGATAACGGCCGTCGCCTTCCCTGAAATCTCAAGCACGATGACGGCAGCCGTGATGGGTGACTGCGTAAAGGCCGCGAAATAACCCGCTATCGCCAGCAGCACGATGACCGCCACCGGCGTTCCGGGGAACAAGGGCGTCAGGGCGCCGCCGATGGTCGCGCCGATCGACAGGCTGGGCGAAATCGTGCCGCCCGGAATGCCGCTGATGACGGAAATGGCGGTCGCGGCGATTTTGGCGAAGGGATGCCACCAGGCCGGCGCGGTGACGCCGTGCAGCAGGTCATGGCCGATTTCATAGCCGCTGCCGAAGGTCACGCCGCCGCTGGAGATGCCCAGCATGGCGACCGCAAAGCCGCAAAGAGCCGCGAATGCCACGGGGCGCTTCCCGCCGAAACCGCCGAACATCCGGCAGATATGCTTTCTGCCTCGGGTGATGAAGATATTGAAGACGCTGCCCGACAATCCGCAGATAACACCGACGACGATGACAGGCAGCCAGAGCTTGTTCAAATCCATCTCCGGCTGGATATGACCGTAATAATCATAGCTGCCGGTGACAGCGATCGCCGCAACGCCGGAAAGCAAAATGATCGCCAGCATCGTCAGGCGGTCCTTGAAGGGCTTGCCCTTCAGCATATCCTCCAGCAGAAAGGCGATGCCGGTAATAGGCGTGTTGAAAGCTGCGGCCAGCCCCGCCGCCGCGCCGGCGGTGATGAACGTGCGCTTGTCGGGGACGCGCGTGATGTCCGCGAAAAGCAGCATGATGGCCGCGCCGATCTGCACCGAAGGCCCTTCCCGTCCCAGCGACGCGCCGCCCAGTAATGCCAGCAGCACAAGAAGGAACTTGGCGACGGCAACGGGAAAGCCCAGCAGATGCTGGCGGTCCGCCTGGCTGGTGACATGCTGCGCCGCGATGGACTGGGGCACACCGCTGCCCGAAGCCGCCGGAAAATAGCGCAGCACGACCCAGAGCGACACGGCGAAGATAGCGGGGCTGATGACGAGCGGCAGCAGTTTTATGTGATGGGACAGGGCTGCAAATATTTCCTGCGCCTTGTCGGTTGCTATCGCAAACCCGGCCACGACCACGCCCATGATGACGGCACCCGCAAGCAAAATCGCATAATCGCGCCCTAATGTCAGAACTGGCTTCAATCTTTTCGGCATTTTGGTCTTTTGAACGGTTTGGGGTGCAAAAAGACCTCCCCGGCAGGCTGTTCAAGCTTACCATGGCCTGCGGAGGGTTGTTAAGTATTATCCGGTTTGCTTCCGGCGGAAAGCGCGCGCGGGTCTGCTCTGGCGCTTCTGGGTTTCGGACGCGTTGTCAACGGGGCTCGAGTCAAGCAAATCCGCAACGTCTTTTTCCTGCCATTTGAACATTTCCCAGGGAAGGCCGTTGCTCATGCGGCGGAACATGTCATAGGCCTGGATGCCGCTGTCTTTCATCTGCGCGGCGGAGAATTCCCACGATATATCGAGCGGGCGCATCGCGTTGTAGGAATGAACCTTCAGCTTGTTCGGCACGTCACGCGTCAGGATAAGGGCCAGCTGCGATCCGATGATGAGACCGGAATTGAGCGCGCGGAAATACGGCACGCCCATCGCGGCATCCCCCACGAAGAACCATGCCTTGCCGTCATCCAGCGACACGGCGAACTTTTTGGCCGCATACATCGAAAGCGTGAGCTTGCTGAGCTTGGCCGAGCCTTCCTGGTACTTCTCGCCCGCATTAACCTTGCGCGCGTTCATATAGGTGCGGATATCCTTCGCCAGCTGCGGGGGCAGACGCGGATCGTCGGGCGTGAGCGGGTCCTTGAAGCTGGCCTGCGGCAGGGCGTCATAGGTTGCCTTGTCGATGAAGAACCGCACGGTGACGGGCGTCGTGCCGTCCTTCTCCCGGCCCACGTATTCAAAGGCCATGCTGGACATGATCTTGTTCGTCTTGTAGGCATCGGTCAGCTTAGCCAGCTTGCCGGCCCTGCCCTCCGCCTGGTACTTGACCTCAACCACGTGCTGCAGCGGATATTCGTCCAGGCTGTCGTCGCCCAGCAGCGCCGTGCGCATGCGGCTGTGCGCCCCGTCGGCAGCGATAAAGCGCTTGCATTCCGGGTGTTTCGCCATGAGGGATTCCGGGTCTTCGACCTTTTCATAGGCGAGTTTCACGCCCATGGCGCCGGCATAGTTCTTCAGCGCTTTCTCAAGATCATGCGTGCGGATCATGACGAGGCCCGAGGCCTTCTGGAACGCCGCGCGGCGCTTGCTGAGGCGCTTGCCGGTGACTTCCTTGAAGAAAGCCTCCTCCTGCGCGTCCACCTTGCCCTTGCTGTAGAAAAGCATCGAGGATTTCTGCAGCCGCAGCACATGCGTGCGCTGGTACTCCTCGAACCGCTCATAGACCTGCACATCAAGGCCGGGGCGGCGCTTCTTGATCTGTATCGCCGTCCAGAGCCCGACCGGTCCTCCACCGACAATGACGATATCTGCGCACATGATTGTCTGTTTCCTTGTTCGCGCCCGACGCCGTCCCGTACAGGCGGTATGAGCTTCAAAAAGCTGAATTTAATTACCATAATTTATAAACCGCAACAAGATAAAGTTCTGTAAACTATAATTTTGAATGTTAATTAATTGAAAATAATGGAAGTTTTTATTTGGCGAATACTTAACATTTTCGCGTTATGCTGTAAGTTAGGGATACGGGTTTCAGAGGTGCCGATGGCTTCCAGATTTTTTGTTACGCTCATGACCGCTGCCTTTTTTGCGGCGCCCTTCTTTTCACCTCTGGCGATAGCCGAGGAAGCAGGCGCGGAACCGGAAGCCCCGGTTGAATCCACCGCCGCGCCGGGCCAGGCCGCGCAGCCTTCTCAGAAATCCGAAGCAGCCCAGAAGCTGTCAGCAAATGTCTGCGAAATCACGGGCGTCGTCGCCAAG
>SCTB01000104.1 GCA_004297545.1 Alphaproteobacteria bacterium | reverse complement strand
CTACGAAGAACGCATGCGCCCCGCCATTGCGGCGCTTGGTGGCGGCAAGGCGAAGCTCGATGTCGTTTACTGCGCGATGGTCAAGGTCTTCAAGAACGGCGAACCCGTAAAACTATCCAAGCGTTCGGGCAACATCATCACCCTGCGCGAGGTCGTCGAGGAAGTGGGGCCGGGGGCCGTGCGCTTTTTCATGATGTCCCGCACGCCGGATTCAGAGCTGGATTTCGATTTCGCCAAGGTCGTCGAGCAGTCGAAGGACAACCCGGTGTTCTACGTGCAGTACGCGCATGCGCGTTGCTGCTCGGTTTTCCGCAAAGCGAAGGAGATGTTCCCTGATCTCGATACGTCGGTTGCGGCGCTGTCGAAGGCGAATATCGCGCGCATCAACACGCCCGAGGAATTGCAGCTGGTGCGTTTCATGGCCAACTGGCCGCGCAACGTCGAGGCGGCGGCGGAAGCGCATGAGCCGCACCGGGTCGCGTTTTACCTGTACGACCTGGCGTCTGAATTTCATGCCTTTTACCACAAGGGCAACGACAATACGGCCCTGCGCTTTTTGCAGGAGAACGACAAGGAACTGAGCCTGGCGCGGCTTGCGCTGGTCGAAGCTGTGAAGACGGTCCTGGCCTCCGGTCTGGCCGTCATGGGAGTAACTCCAGTAGAGGAGATGCACGGATGACGAACCTGAATGTGAAAATGAAAGACACGCCGCAGCCGGAAGAAAATATCGGCTCGTTCTACATGGGCCGTATGCGCCCGTCGGCTGAGCCAAGGCGTGTGCTGCCAAGGGGCATGCTGACCGCCGTGACGCTGTTTTCTTTCGCGGCGATCATCTGGTACGCCTACCCGCGCGGGCAGGAGAGATATTCCGAGATCGACATTCCTGTCATCGCGGCCGACAAGGCGGCCTACAAGTTCAAGCCCGAAGATCCGGGCGGAATGGAAGTGCTGCACCAGGACTCGACCGTTTTCGACCCGCTGGAGAAAAAAGCGGCAGGCGGCGTCGAAAAGCTGCGCCCGAAACCGGAGGAGCCGATCGCGAAGCCCGAAGCCGCAAGGGCATCTTCTCCGATCGACAAGACCCCGCGTGATCTCGACCTTCAGGTCTCCCACGGCACCGAAAAAATCATTTCCGCGCCGGAAGAAAAACCTGTCGTGAAAGCTGAAGAACCCAAGCCCGCGCTGGTAAAAGCGGAAGCGCCGAAAGCTGTATCTGCTCCGGCAGCGATTGCGAAGATTGAGGAAAAAATAGTCTCTGAAAATCTTCCGGCTCCCGAAGCGGCAAAGCCCGCCGTGGCAAAAACCGAACCGACCTCCGGCACGCCAGCCAAAGCGGCGGCGAAACCTGTTCCCGCGCCATCGGGCATGTATATCCAGCTGGGCGCCTATCGTGACGTAAAGGGCGCGAAGGAGCAATGGGCAGCGCTGGAGAAAAAATATCCGGAGCTGCTGAAAGGGATGACGATGAAGACCGAAGTCAACATCGGCCCCAAAGGCACGCTCAACCGCCTGCAGGCCGGTCGCGTTTCGGAATCCCGCGCGAAGGAAATTTGCGAGACGCTGCGGAAGGGCGGGACGACGGGCTGCATTTTGGTTCGCTAACGCACGCCACCCCGGCGAAAGCCGGGGCCCAGCGCGCGAAGCGCATATAAAAATTCCGCCTTGCGGCGGAGACTGGACCCCGACTTTCGTCGGGGTGGCGATGAAGAGAGAATTTTGACATGACAAAAATCACCGACCTCAAAGCCATCATCATCGACGCCGCCGGCGCCGAGCTGACCAAGGAGGAGGAGGCGCTGTTCAGGGCCGAGAAACCCGCGGGCTTTATCCTGTTCAAGCGCAACT
>SCTB01000103.1 GCA_004297545.1 Alphaproteobacteria bacterium | reverse complement strand
AACAACCCTTTTCCAAATAGAAAAAAGCATCAAAATTACGGCATTACGGAAATTAAAACTGGGAATTATGGTGAAAAATCAGATAATTGCGCTGTAAATGAACCACAGGAAAAGAATAATCTGTGTGAAAATGCCCACAGGCCTATTGATTTTCGCCAACCAGTGCGGGGGGTGATTCGATTATCCCGAATCTTGCCAGAATCCTCAGCTGGGCCAGTAGCATCGACTTTTGCATCCAGCGCAGACGCGGCATTTTTTCGACCACTTCCCGGTAAGCCTGATCCGCAAAATACCCGGACAGGGCCGTCAGCACCGCCACCTGGTCATCCGGCTCCGGCATCTTGCCGGTGACCTTGGTATAGGCCGCGATCATGTTGTCCGCGCTGCCGAAACCCATCGCCTCCATGTTCGAAAACAAAAACATCAGGTCGAAGACAAGCGGGCCCCAGCAGGCGTTCGGCCAGTCGATAACCCAGGTCTGCTCTCCGAACAGGAAATTGTCGATGCGCAGGTCGCCGTGCATCAGGCCTTCTTCACCGCGCATCTTCTCGGCGCGCTGCTGGTAGGTGCAAAGCGTGGACAGGTTCTTGTCGAGCCACGCGCGCGCGGCGTTCTGGTTCTGGAACATCGCATAGAATTTTTTCTTCGCCATCTCGTCGATGCGCAGGCGCAGCCATTTCTTCTCGCCCGACAGCAGCTGAGAGATATAGACATGCTGGCGCGCCGTGGGCAGCAGCGCCTTTGCGGACGGCGTGCGTTGCCACGCGTTCAGGGACGCGACAACACGATCCACGGAGGCCTTGTTCGGGTCGTGATCCACGCATTCCCAGACACCCAGCATCCAGCCGTCTTCCTCGCCGTCCGACACAAGGCCGAGGTAAGGCGGCGAGATGTTACGCACGATGTCCACGCATTCGTAAACGAACACTTCCTGCGCAAGGTTCTTGGCGCCATGCGCCGTGTCGCCGGGGTGAGAGCCCTTGGCGAAGATCTTTTTCCCGTTGTCCAGCGTGAAGATAAACGCGGCCGAGACCGATAGTCCGCCAGACGCATAAGTCGAGTGCGCCACCTTCGCATGGACGAGCTTTTCCAGCTGGCGCGTGATGGCGGGGGGAAGGTCGGCGGGCTGCGGTTTCTGTTCGCGGCCCGGCGGCTCGATCAGGATAGGCCTGCGCAGCGCAGTCACGCCGCGGCGTCCTGCAGCACGGGCATGCCCTCGATTTTCAGCTCTTCGTCCGACATGCTGACAAGGCCGTCTTTCTTGACGTGAACCTTGGTCTTGAACAGGCTGTCCTTGAAAACCATGAAAGCGTCGAGGTTAAAGGTGCCGTCGGCGTCCTGGCTCGTGACGCTCACCGGCTCCAGCATTTCCTGCATGACCTTGCGGCCCTGCAGCGGCGGCTCCACCTGCCAGCGGATATCGTCGATCGTCTCGATGACGAGGAACCTGCCGTGACGCCCGCGCACGTAGCTGAAGAAGAATTTCACGTAGTCGACGACATTGCGTTCGTCGAGAGCGATCGGCGCTTTTTCGTTCGTCTCGTAAATCGCTTGGTTGGTCCAGTTGATGACGTTGACGTCGCCGGGTTTGTAGATCGCGTATTTGCGCGCGCCGGGCACCGCGGACAAGTCCGTCAGCTCGCAAAACTCGTAGCCTTTATAGAAGGGCAGGCGCTGCACGCGGACCGTCGTGTTTTCGGCGCTGAAAGGAACAGGCTCGAGGTGCGGGTTCACCTCGGAGAGAATTCTCGCAGCCTTTTCAGGGTCCAGCTTTTGCCAGTCCTCAGTCATGAAAGGGAGCCCTTTTCAATGCTTTGCGCCAACTCTTTATCCTAGCCCGGAAAGCAGGGCCAAGAAAAGCATGTTCTTGGCGGCTTCCCCTGTTCCTGCCATGTGGATAAGGCTTTGGAAAAGTCAGGGCGGAAATCGGGGGACAAAAAACCCGGAGGATAACTTCCCGAGTCAAACCAGCGGGATACGTCGGTCTTCCCCCGCAGGACTCCGGAATAGGAAAGCGGGGATAACTACTGTTTACGGAATCCCAGGTTATCCCCGTTATCAACAATGCTTTGCCGGACGCATGGACTCTTCGAAAAGTGGCAACCTGGGGCCCGGTGAAAGTGGATAACCTGCCCCGGAAAGCTACGGGGGCTGTATATGAAAGTGTTAAAGACTGTCTTATCCCCGCTGCCCACCGCTCTATCACTACTTCTAAAAGATTCTAATACTTATATATTTTTAGGGTTCTTCTTTTCCTGAACTCAAAAAACTGGCATTGTCCGGTCTTACGGCAAGGCAAGCATGCGAACGGTTCCAAAACAAAATATGCAAGAAACGCCCGTTCTCCTTCAGGCCCTCCAGGGGAAGGTTACGAACCGGGTGCCTTTCTGGCTGATGCGGCAGGCCGGGCGCTACCTGCCCGAGTACCGTGCGTTGCGGCAGCAAGCCGGGTCTTTCCTGAATCTCTGCTTTACGCCGGAGCTCGCCGCCGAAGTGACGCTCCAGCCGCTGCGGCGCTTCGATATGGATGCCGCGATCATTTTTTCCGATATCCTCGTCGTTCCGCTTGCGCTGGGGCAAAAACTCGATTTTGTCGAAGGGGAAGGCCCAAGGCTCGGTCCTCTCGATACCGGCAGCCTCCGTTATGACAGCAGCCGGATTACGCCCGTCTATGACGCTTTGAGCCTGGTGCGGCGCCAGCTGCCGCCCGACAAGGCCCTGATCGGCTTCGCCGGAGCGCCTTGGACGGTCGCCTGCTACATGATACAGGGCTATGGCGACGGAGCTTTTGAATCGGTCGTCGCAGCGGCAAAAAACAATCCGGCGGAATTCGGGATGCTGGTCGGGATGCTGACGGAGGCGACCATCGAGCATTTATCGGCGCAAATCAGGGCGGGCGCGGATGCCGTCCAGATATTCGACAGCTGGGCGGGTATATTGCCGGAGACGGAATTCTCCACCTGGGTTATCGCACCGACCCGCCGGATTGTCGCCGAACTGAACAAGCGTCATCCGGCAACCCCGATTATCGGTTTTCCCCGGCAGGCCGGTTACCTCTACGCCCGGTATGCGGCGGAAACGGGTGTTCAGGGCCTTGGGGCGGACCCATCCGTCGATCTTTCGCAACTGGCCGCAGGTGTTTCCCCCGGCATATGCCTGCAGGGCAATCTTGACCCCGGCCTGCTGCTGAAAGGGGGGGAGGAGCTGACAGCGGCTGCGGAAAACATACTGGAGGCCATGCGCCATCGCCCCTTTATTTTCAACCTCGGCCACGGGGTGATCAAGGAAACGCCGCCCGAGCATGTCGCGGCGCTCTCCGCCGTTATCAGGAGCTTCCGGCAGTGACGGCCGCATCTCAGAAAATAGCCGTGGTGCTGTTCAACCTCGGCGGACCGCAGTCGGAAGAGGATATCGCGCCCTTCCTGTTCAATTTTTTCATGGACAAGAACATCATCGGCGCACCGCCGCCGTTCCGCTGGCTCATCGCCAGGTATATTTCAACCACGCGCAGCAAAGGCGCCGCGCGCGACGCTTACAAACAGCTCGGCTTTAAGTCGCCGCTGCTCGAAAATACAAGGGCGCAGGCGGCGGCGCTCGAAAAAACGCTGCAAGTCGCGGGGTTTTCCGCGCGCTGCTTTGTGTCGATGCGCTACTGGCGACCGATGGCGCAGGACGTCATCCGCGAGCTGAACGACTACCTGCCCGACCGGCTGGTCCTCCTTCCGCTCTATCCGCAGTATTCTTCCACAACCGCCGGTTCGTCCTTCGAGAATTTCTGGGCGGAAGTGCAGGCGGATGACGGGCCCCTGCATGCGCGCTGGGACGACGAAATGAAGGTTGACAGCATCGGCTGCTATCCCGCGCTGGACGGGTTCGCGGTCGCCTCCGCGGATCTCATCCGCGCCGAGCTCGAAAAGGCCCCGCCGGGCACGCGCCTGCTGCTGTCGGCGCATGGTCTCCCGGAAAAAGTGATTAAAGCAGGCGACCCCTACCAGAAGCACTGCGAGGAAACCGCGCAGGCGATCGTGAAGAAACTGGGGATTCCCGGACTGGACTGGGAGGTCTGCTACCAGAGCCGGGTCGGCCCCCTGAAATGGATCGGGCCATCTATCGGCGAAGCGCTTGAAAAAGCCGCGCGGGACGGCAAGGGCGTGATCGTTTACCCGCATGCCTTCGTTTCCGAACATGTGGAAACGCTGGTAGAACTTGATATAGAATACCGCCATCGGGCGGCGGAACTGAAACTGCCGCACTACGGCCGCGCGGCCACGGTGGGGACGCATCCGTCTTTCATCGGCGGGCTGGCTGCGCTGGTGCAGGAAGCGCTGGACGGGACCTGCCCGCAGCGCCTTTGCCAGCCCGTCATGAAGCGCGCCGCCGGCGCGGCAGGGGACAACTGACATGCAGGATTTCATCCTCTCTCACTACAACTGGTTCAAGGCGCTCCATTTGATATCCGTGATTTCATGGATGGCGGGCCTTTTGTACCTGCCGCGGCTGTTCGTTTACCACGCCGACGCCGACAAGAATTCAGAGCTGTCCGAAACCCTCAAGATCATGGAACGCCGCCTGCTGCGCCTTATCATGAACCCGGCCATGATCGCGACCTGGATTTTCGGGGCCTGCCTGGTCTGGGCGAACACGGACCTGCTGCATCAGGGCTGGATGCACGCCAAGCTGACGATGGTCATCCTGCTGACCGTCTTTCACCATGTGCTGGCGCGCTGGCGCAAGACATTCGTGAAAGACGCCAACAAAAGAAACGCAAAATTCTACCGCCGGGTGAATGAAATACCGACGGCCCTGATGATCGTCATCGTCATCATGGTCATCGTGAAGCCGTTTTAGGACAAGGAAACCTTGAAAATGCCGACGCGCCTTCTTTCCCTGTTTTGTATCGCCATCCTTGCTTTTTTGTCGCCGGCGCGCGCCGACGCGCCGGCCGTCAAGGGCGGGAAATGCCCTGCCGGCAGCTCGGTCGTCGTCGAGGTCAAGGGCGTGCCGCTGCTGCTGCCGCGCGCCGCCGGCTTCCGCCTGACGCTGGATGACGGCAAGACGCATATAACGCTGGGCCGGCCCGTGCGGGACTATACCTGCGACACGCCGATCGTCAAAAACGTGCGCGGCATCGCGACGACGAACTATACCATCGGCATTACAGGCGGGCCGAACGCCACCGAAAAAAGCTTCTCCGCCTTCCGGAGCGCCATCATCGCGGCGCCCAGGCTGCGCACGGCGCGCGTCGAAAAACTCCCCTCCGGCATCCAGAAAACAACCATCCCGGTGACCGGGGGCGTTTTCTTCCAGCTGCCGCTCGACGTGGCGCCGACCTATGACCAGATCCCCGTCACCTTCATCTGCGACAACTCCGAAGATGAAAAACTCCTTGCCATCCTGCCGCGCCTTTGCAAGACAGCCTACCTGCATCCGTCGGGCGTCGCCTTTTCCTACAGCGTGCTCTGGGCGGACTACCCTAACGACGATTTCGTCGCAGCCGACAAGGCCAACCGTAAAATCCTGGACGACATGGTCGCGGGCGCAAAGGAAAAAAACCCTTGAAAAACAAGGGTAAGAAACTTTTTTCTGACCAGATAAGTGACGTAATCCGAAGAATGAGTTGACATACATCGGCGCCTCAGGGTAGCATGAAGATGTCAAGCTTTAAAAGACGGGGCCATTTCCCGGCATCCCGCATTTCTCATCCAGGCATCATCGCCGCGAAGAGCACTCCCAAGGCACCATCACCATTATTTTTTCCAAAGCACGAAAGAGCAGAACACAGTGGTAAAACGTACACGGCACTCAGGTCACCATTCCGGCGGCGGCGGTTCGCATGGCGGCCACCAGCAGCCCCCCCAGCCCGACATCACGCCCGAAGAAGAAGCGGCAGCCGCCAACCGCGATCCCAACGCGAAGGTCATGGACCTGCATGAGCTGAAGACAAAATCGCCCGAAGAACTGCTGAATTACGCCGACAGCCTCGGCGTCGAAAACTCCTCCACGCTGCGCAAGCAGGAAATCATGTTCGCCATCCTGAAAAAGCTGGCGGAGCAGGATATCCCGATCTCCGGCATGGGCGTGCTCGAGGTGCTGCAGGACGGCTTCGGCTTTTTGCGCTCGCCTGAAGAAAACTACCTGCCGGGTCCCGACGATATTTACGTCTCTCCCTCGCAGATCAAGCGTTTCGGCCTGCGCACCGGCGACACCGTGGAAGGCGAGATCCGCGCGCCAAAGGACAACGAGCGCTATTTCGCCCTGCTGCGCGTGAACAAGATCAACTTCGAAAACCCCGAAAATCTGCGCCATCGCATCAACTTCGACAACCTCACCCCGCTTTATCCCGACCGCAAGATCAAGCTCGAGCTCGATGATCCGACCGACAAGGGCGGCGGTGTTCCCAAAAAGGGCGAGCGCCAGCAGAAAAGCCAGGTGCAGTTGCAGCGGGTCATCGAGCTTGTCTCGCCGCTCGGGTTCGGCCAGCGCGCGCTCATCGTCGCTCAGCCCCGCACCGGCAAGACGGTGATGATGCAGAACATCGCGCATTCCATCGAAACGAACCATCCCAACGCCTATCTCATCGTGCTGCTCATCGACGAGCGCCCCGAAGAGGTCACCGACATGGCGCGTTCCGTGAAGGGCGAGGTCATTTCCTCGACCTTCGACGAACCGGCCGCGCGTCACGTGCAGGTCGCCGAAATGGTGCTCGAAAAAGCCAAGCGCCTCGTCGAGCACAAGCGCGACGTGGTCATTCTGCTCGACTCCATCACGCGTCTCGGCCGCGCCTATAACACGGTCGTGCCGTCTTCCGGCAAGGTTCTGACCGGCGGTGTCGATGCGAACGCCCTGCAGCGTCCCAAGCGTTTCTTCGGCGCCGCGCGTAACATCGAACAGGGGGGCTCGCTGACCATTATCTCGACCGCGCTGATCGATACCGGCTCGCGCATGGACGAGGTGATCTTCGAGGAATTCAAAGGCACCGGCAACTCCGAAATCGTGCTCGACCGCAAGCTCGCGGACAAGCGCGTCTTCCCGGCCATCGACATCCAGAAGTCCGGCACCCGCAAAGAAGAACTTCTCGTCGACCAGGGCATGCTGTCAAAAATGTGGATCCTGCGCAAGCTCATGTCGCCCATGGGTACGACCGACGCCATGGAATTCCTGCTCGACAAGATGAAAGACACGAAGAACAACGAAGAGTTCTTCAAGATGATGAACCAGTAGGCGGCGCATGGCGCTGACCGGCATCATCATCGCCGTCACCGTTTTTGTCCTGCTGGCCGTCTTCGCGGGCTATGCCAGGCCCGAATTCCCGCCGCTGGAGACAAAGCCCGACGATCCGCTGATGCTGGAGGCGCGCGAAAAGGCGCGCGGCTCCTTAGGCGAATTCCGGCGGCTTATCGGCCAATACCCGAAAACCGGCATTATCAAGCTCAGGTTCGTCAGCAATTCGGACCAGGTGGAATACCTCTGGGCCGAGGTGCTGGAGCCCCTCGGTCAGGACTCTTACAAGGTCCGCCTCGTCACGCCGCCGGTCACCCATACCGGGCAGCTCGACCGGCTCTACACCTGCAGGGAAGACGACATCGAGGACTGGCAGGTGACGGACGACCAGGGGCAGCATCACGGCGCTTTTTCGCAGCGCGCCATGTTCAGAATCGCCCGCCGGGACGGCGTGGCCTTGCCCAAAAAACTGCAGGATATCGAAAAGCTTTATCAGTAGAGCTTTAGCGGCTCATGCTCAGGAGCGACAGGATCCACTCCGGCTTGACGGGCGCCGCGAAAGCCATCGCCGCCCAGACGGCCAGCGTCGCGCCGATGGCGTAAAGCCCGTGCTCGCCTGCCGATGGCAGCCCCTTGGCTTCCGACTGGACATCGTCGGGGAGAAACTTTTTCAACCCGCCGGCCGCGAGAAATTTTATCGCATAGAGGGCGGCAAGATACCCAAGTCCCCAGACCGCAAGGTCCGGCAGGAACATGTGGTTTTTATGGCCGGACTGAATCATGGACTGCAGCAGCTGCGGGCGCACCGGCCCCATGAAGTAAATCGCCGCCAGCAGCGCCGCGCCCGCCGTTCCCGCAAGCAGGCCTTTCAGCCGCGGCCCGCGTCCGATCGCCAGCACGGCGTCATTGGCGTAGCGAATGGTAGCCTTGGCGTATTTGTCCGACAGGCCCACCGGGTATTCGGCGGTCAGCGCCTTGTACACCTGGTTTTTCGACTGCTTGGACAGGCCCGTCAGCACCTGACGGATCAGGCGGAAGCGGCAGGCTTGGTCGACGAGGGCCTGCGCCGCCATCGGCCCCTTGGACAGCTTGTACAGGGCGTTGATGCCGGGCTTGATGGCGGTATCCAGCACCGGCTGGATCGACATGATGCGCCCGGGAAGCCCCGCGATCATCGCGGGATAAGGCTTGCCCTCGATCGTGAACTCGGCCTGCGCGATGGGCAGGAAGGCGAGGTAGGGGATGGTGATGAACTTTTCCTTGGACTCGACGCCGGTGCGGAAAATCTGCGCGAGGCCCTTGGTGGCGAGATTGCGCACGCCCAGCGTGTCGATCACCGCCAGCACGTCCGGCGGCACCTGCTGTCGGTCGATCACGAACTCCCCGTCGGCGTGGAAAGCCAGCTGGTAGACGTTGGTCCAGAACCCGCTGCGGTCGCATTCGGTGCAGTCGATGCGCCCTTGCCCGTTGCAGGCGCCGCATTTCATATTGCGCTGTCCGTTGCATTGCAGGCACTGTATGCGCCCCTGCGCGTTGCAGCGGTTGCAGGGCCCCTGCCCGCCGCCCGGCTGCTGGTACTGCCCCGAGCCATGGCATTGCGGGCAGGGGGCATACCCTTGCGCGTTGCAGCCCTGGCAGGGGACATGTCCCTGGGAATGGCAGCGCACGCACTGGTAAAACTGGTTGCCGTTGCACTTCAGGCATTTCTCGACGACGGAAAATTCCTTGGCGGTGGCGGGCAGCGGAACCGTGAAGTTCTCCATGCCAAAGCCCTTGCCTTCGTCCTTTTTGATCTCCTGCACGACCTGGGTGATGACGTTGATGTCCTTCACAAAGTCGCGCACGAGCCCGGCGGCTTCCATATGCACGCCGTCCGCGCCGCCCAGCACCTTCCCGCGCGGCACGTTGCCTTTGTACTGCTTTTTGGAGATATCGGGTTTCAGCTCGACGTGGATATAGCCCGGCACCTGGTGCACCAGCGTTTCATGGCGCGACAGGCGCACCTGGTCGGCCTTCAGCCCGTTGCCGTCGACAAGACGGCCCAGCGTTTCGGCCGCGCGCTGGCAGATCTGGAAGTGAATTTCGTCCGGCTGTTGCGGTACTTTATCTGGTTCCGACATGGGCCTTCCGGGCGCGGGCGAGATGCGTGGCGAGGAAATCGGCGGTGCGCGCATTGGCCTGGTTGGCGGCCTCCTTGTCGTAGTGCTGCCCCCCTTCGCGCGCGAAGGCATGGTCGACGCCGGGATAGACGTGTATCTCGATGTTCTTATGCTTGTTCAGCGACGACAGGATTTTCTGCTGCGCGGCCATCGGCACGAATTTGTCCTTTTCCGCGATATGCATCAGAAGCTGTTTCTTTATCTTCGGCGCTTCGTCCAGCAGCTCCTCTATCCCGACGCCGTAATAGCTGACGTTGCAGTCGGAATCCGAGCGCGCGGCCATCAGGTAGGCGAGCTTGCCGCCCAGGCAGTAGCCGATCGCGCCCGCCTTGCCGGTGCAGTCTTTTTGCGTTCGGATGAAGGCGAGGGTGGATTTCAGGTCCTCGATGCCAAGGTCGACGTTGAATCCCTGGTACAGCTTGAAAGCCTTCTGCCACTCCGCCTCCGACTTGTCGGTGATCTGGATGTCCGGCTCCTGGCGCCAGAACAGGTCCGGGCAGACGGCGATGAAACCGGCCTGCGCCAGGTTGTCGCAGATGCCGCGCATGACGGCATTGACGCCGAAAATCTCCTGGATGACGACGACTGCGGGCGCCGGGAGCTCCGATGCCGGGTAAGAGACATAGGCGGAAAAACCGCCCTTGTCATGCGCCTTGATCCTGACGTCGTTTTTCATATCAAACCCCACCGCCGTTGCTCTGGACTAAAGACTAGCTCTTTATGCGGGAGGGTCAATATGAATTGCAAGCGGCAGCTGTGCGGCGAAACGCCTACCCATCATTCGCCGCGCCCTGCCGACCGCGGGTTCTTTCTTCCCTTAAGGCGCGGGCGAATTTCTCCGGCTCCGTAATCGGCGGCAGGCAGGCGCGGTAGGGGCAGATATAGGCCGTCGTGCGGTCGCCGGCGGCGATTTTTCCAGCGGCGGGGTGCCCGCTGTGCACGCCGTCCCCGGCTTCCAGGACAACCAGTCGGGGGAAAGATATTTTTCTTAGCTCGTTCAAAAATTCCTCCCTGCCCTTATGACCCGCCAGCACGGCCGTCACCGGGTGGCTCATGAAATCGCTGGCCGATAAAAGCGTCGCCAGCGGAAAGAAGTGCTGCAGGATATCCGCGGAAAAGGCGCAGGCGGTTTCCTCCGCGCGGTCGGCGTAAAGTTGCTTGCCGGTGATCAGGTACAGCTGCGACAGCACACCCAGAATGGTGCCGTTGCCCGAGGGCGTCGCCGTGTCGTCGCCTGATTTCGGGCGCAGCAGCAACCCGTCATGCGCCAGCGACATGAAAAAACCCTTGCCCCCGGCGTCCCAGTAATCGCGCAGCAGGACATCCGCCCATTCTTTCGCCTGCGCCAGATAGCGGCCGTCGCCTGTCGCGCCATGCAGCGCCAGCGCGGCTTCCGCCATATTCGCATAGTCTTCCAGCGTCGCCGGATGCGCCGTCTTGCCGTCGCAGAAAACATGCCGCAGCAACCCGCCGCTCTCCATCATGTTTTCGGTCACGAAGGAAAAAGCGCTTTGCGCAGCCTTCAGGTACAAAGGCTCGTCCAGCGCGAAGGACGCCCTGACCAGCGCCGTGATCATCAAGCCGTTCCAGTCGGCCAGCACCTTGCCGTCGCGCCCGGGCGGGATGCGCCGGTCGCGAATCTCTTTCAGTTTTCCGCGCAAAAGCGCCAGCTTTATCTCTTCGGACGGCGACAGCAGGCCCGGCTTTTTCAGCCGGTTCGGGATATTGACGCTCTCCCAGTTGCCGAAGGCCGTGATGTCGTAGACCTGTTTGAAAAAATCAGACTCGTTTCCCAGCGCAGCATCGACGTCTTCCGCCTTCCAGACGTAATAGGCGCCTTCTTCCATATGGCCGGCTGAATCCCGGCTGTCGGCGTCGTAACTGCTGGCAAAAGCCGCATGGCCGCCATGCTCCACCGCCATGTCGCGCAGCAGCCAGCCTGCCGTCTCGCGGATGCGCGCCTCGAACAGGGGATGTTGCGTTTCCTTCCACACCTCCGACAGCAGGCCGACGAACAGCGCGTTGTCGTAAAGCATCTTCTCAAAATGCGGCACCAGCCATTCGTTATCCACCGAATAGCGGCAATAGCCGCCGCCGATATGGTCGTAGATGCCGCCCTGGCTCATCTGCGACAAAGCGTGGATGACGGCGGCCTTGTAGGGCCCGCCGCCGGTGCGCAGGTAACAGTCCCACATCAGGGAAGTAATGGTGAGTGACGGAAATTTCGGCGCCTCGCCGATGCCGCCGTTCGCGGAATCGGTGATGGACAAAAAATACGCGCCGATGCGGTCCAGCTGGTCGCGCGTCACCAGCGTGCCGGGCTCGCGGTCCTGCATGCGGTGCAGCGCGTCGGTCAGGCTCTTGACGTTGTAGTCGATCTTGTCGTGCTCCTGCAGATAGCTTTCATGCACCCCGCGCAAAACTTCGCGAAAGCCGGGCAGCCCGTGCCGTGCCTGCGGCGGAAAATACGTGCCGCCCCAGAACGGCTCGCCCCTGGGGGTGAGGAACATGGTCAGCGGCCAGCCGCCGTGCTGGCCCAGGAGCGCCAACGCATTCTGGAAGATCATGTCGATGTCCGGGCGCTCCTCCCGGTCGACCTTGATGTTCACGAAATGCTGGTTCATCAGCGCAGCCGTGTCGCCGTCCTCAAAGCTCTCGTGAGCCATGACATGGCACCAATGGCAGGCGGCGTAACCAATCGACAGCAATATCGGCTTGTTCTCGGCTTTTGCCTTGTCCAGCGCGGCCGGGCCCCAGGGCATCCAGTGCACCGGGTTGTCCTGGTGCTGGCGCAGGTAGGGGCTCGTCTCGTTTGCCAGAAGATTCATGTTGCCGCCATTTTGCTTTTTAACTACCTTAGCCGAAAGGCTGTAGGAAAAACCATGACAAAAGAAAACCTGTATTATCAGCATCATGTGTTCTGCTGTAACAACGAACGCCCGGCGGACAGTCCGCGCGGCAGCTGCAAGGCAAAAGGATCCGAGCCTCTGCGCAATTACATGAAGGCGCGTGTGAAGGAACTCGGGATCGCCTCGACCCGCATCAACGTCGCCGGCTGCCTCGACCGCTGCGAGCTCGGCTGCACCATGGTCATCTACCCCGAAGGGGTCTGGTACAGCTACGCGACCAAGGCTGACATCGAGGAAATCATCGAGCGCCACCTGCAAAAAGGCGAAATCGTCGACCGGCTGCTGCTCACCAAGGACCAGAAAGAACTGCGCGATGAGCAGAAACAGGGCCGCCCGCCCGCAACGGCCGTCTGCTGATGGATACGATCTTCGCGCTGGCGTCGGGTTCGGTGCGGGCGGCGATCGCCGTTATCCGCCTGTCCGGCCCCCAGGCGCTGGCGGCCTTTCGCGCCCTGTCGTGGAAAGGCGATATCGTCCCGCGCCAGGTGCAGATTCACACGCTGACGGATCCCGAAACCGGCAAGGCGCTCGACCAGGCTGTTGTTTTTTATTTCAAGGCTCCCGCCAGCTATACGGGCGAAGACCTGATCGAGTTCCAGCTGCATGGCGGACGCGCGGTTGTGGACGGCGTCCTGCAGGCGCTGGCGAAAGTGCCCGGCTGCCGCATGGCGGAACCCGGCGAGTTCAGCAAGCGCTCCTTCGAGAACGGCAAGATGGACCTGACAGAGGCCGAAGCGGTGGCCGACCTTATCGATGCCGAAACGGAAGCGCAGCGCCTGCAGGCCCTCGACCAGCTGGGCGGCTCGCTCGCGAAACTGTACGAAGGCTGGACGGAAACGCTAACCGGCATCCTGGCCCACCAGGAAGCCGATATCGAATTCCCCGAAGACGACCTGCCCAAGGGCCTCTCCACGACGCTGCTGCCCGGCATTAAAAGCCTGCTGACAGAGCTGCGCGCGCACCTGGACGACGGTCGTCGTGGCGAGCGCCTGCGCGACGGCGTGCTTATCGCGATACTGGGTGCGCCCAATGCCGGCAAATCAAGCCTGCTGAATGCCCTCTCACAGCGCGATGCGGCGATCGTGTCTGAGGAGGCGGGGACAACACGCGATATCATCGAGGTGCATCTCGACCTCGGCGGCTATCCTGTCATTCTCGCCGATACGGCCGGCCTGCGCGCAACCGACAACAAGGTCGAGGCCGAAGGCATTCGCCGCGCCGAGCGCCTTGCCGGCAAGGCGGACCTGAAGCTCGCCCTGTTCGATGCGTCGCTTCCGGCGCAGGACGCAGAAACGCTGAAACAGGTGGATGACCGCACGATCACGGTGTTTACGAAGGCAGACGTCGCGAAGGGAAAGTCCGGTCTTTGCGTTTCCGCGACCACCGGCGAGGGGCTGGATGCGCTGCTGAGAAGCCTGACGGAAAAAATCGCGCATTCGTTCAAAAACCGTTCGGGTCCCGTGCTGACGCGCCAGCGTCATCGCGCGGCGCTGGAAGAAGCCGCCGCGGCGCTGGAGCGCTGCCGGGAAGCACTCCTGCCGGAACTTGCGGCGGAAGACCTGCGGCTCGCCCTGCGCGCGCTGGGGCGCATCACGGGGCGGGTGCATGTCGAGGATATCCTCGACAAGATTTTCCGGGATTTCTGTATCGGGAAATGACGTTTCGTCTTTCAGATGCCCCGTTCTGGCTGCGGCTTCTTCTTCAGGGTCAACGGGCGGCCGATATGCAGCCTCTCCTGCAGGCCCTCCGTCAGAGATGCAATGAAAGCCTTCACCGCCGAGCCTTTCAGCGGCAACGACTGTTTGAAGCCGTGTTCGGCGCGAGCGATATTGTTCTGGCATTGCATCATCGACAGGGCCAGCGCGCGCTGGCCGAAGCGGTCGCTGTATTTATCGATAAACCCGAAGGCGGTACCGCAACCGGCAACACCCGCCAGTACGCTGCACATGATAATGCCCTGCAGCGTACAGGCCAGGGCCGTGCTCGCAGCCGCGACCAGTCCGACGGCGGCCGCGCCGGCCAGCAGCGTCAGCGGCAGGCATAGCTTGTTCAGAAGGCGCTCCCTGAAAACCATGCTGGCATGGGTCGAGCTGATTTTTGCATCCCTTTCCGCCTCGGTCATGGCGATTCCCTCCTCCGGTCTGACGCGCGGTCCGCTGGCCGGACTATAATAAATTGTCCGGATTATGTCAAATTTAACCTATACTGGCCCCGGGGGCTTGAGCCTGAGGGGTTTCAGGACAGGAACGTCCTTGTCCACACCCCGGGCGACGATGGAGGCGAAGGTCTCCCGCAGTTTCTGCGAGGCATCGGTGGAAATATCGTCAGAAATACGCCATTTGCCGTCGTTGTCCTTCCGGATATGCACGTTCAGCCGGTCGGGGTTGAGTTCCATGGTGGCTACCATGCCGGGCCACCATATCCTCAGGGACAGGCCGAACCTGTCTGCTTCCTGCCGCAGTTCCTGTAAAACCGGGTCGTTTGGCGCGGCTGAATACTCCTTCAGCTCATAGGGCTTGCCGGCCACTTTCATGCGGGTTTTTGTCTCCGTCAGGGGTACTTCCCGCCCGGCAAAGCGACCAAAAATATGGCTGATGTCTTTCTGCATTCGCGGTCCCGGGTAAAGGATGACAGGAAGCAGTTTTAAGACAATTAACGCTTATGTCAATACTCGGCGCGGGAGCTTTTTAGGCTTGTTTTTTCCTTAAATACGACCTATGAATAGACGAAACCCCCAATAAAACTGCGGTTTCACGCCCCTGCAAAGCTTTGTTAAAGCTTCGCTGGTATTTTGACCTGTGCATGATTTGAAGGATCCAAAAAGCCATGAGAATTGAAACCGAACGCAAACTCGACTTCGACGACGTGCTGATCCGTCCGAAGCGGTCCGGCCTCAAATCGCGCGCACAGGTGGACGTGAAGCGCACCTTCAAGCTGCCGCATGCGGGCGTCGAGATTTCCGGCGTCCCCATCATCGCGGCGAACATGGATACCGTCGGCACCCTGCGCATGGCGGCCGCGCTCGCTGAATTCGACATCTTCACCGCGCTGCACAAGCATTACCCGCTCGATGAGCTGCAAAAGGCGAATATGTCCGGCGCGTTTTCCTTCGTGTCCTTCGGCATCGAGGACATGAAGAAAGTGAACAGCGTAATGAGCGCGCTGCAAAGCAATTCCATCAATAAAATCTGCCTCGACGTCGCCAATGGCTATACCGAGGCCTTCGTCGAATTCATCCGCGACGTGCGCAAGCACCACCCCGGCAAGATCATCATGGCCGGCAACGTGGCCACGCCCGACATGACCGAGGCGCTGATTCTGGCCGGCGCCGATATCGTCAAGGTCGGCATCGGACCCGGCTCGGCCTGCATGACGCGGGCGATGACGGGCATCGGCTACCCCCAGCTTTCCGCCATCATCGAATGCGCGGATGCGGCGCACGGGCTTTCAGGCCTCATCTGCGCGGATGGCGGATGCCGCATGCCAGGCGACGTGGCGAAGGCTTTCGCGGCGGGCGCGGATTTCGTGATGCTGGGCGGCATGTTCGCCGGCCATAGCGAATGCATGAACGAGGAGCAGCTGAAGGTTTTAAGCAAGAACGGCGGCGGCCTGGTCGAATACTACGGCATGTCCTCCAAGGTCGCGATGGACCGTTATGCCGGCGGCGTCGCGCCGCACCGCGCTTCCGAAGGCCGCGTCGTGCAGGTCGAATACAAGGGCGACGTGAAGGGCACCATCCAGGATATCCTGGGGGGCCTGCGCTCCGCCTGCACCTATGTCGGCGCCTCTAAACTGAAGGAATTCTCCAAGCGCGCGACCTTCGTCATCAAGAACGCGGCGTAAGGGCCTATTCCTTCACCTTGAACAGGACCGGCTTGGGTATCGTCACCTCTGGCAGTTCGAAGAACTTCAGCCCGTGAACAGGCTCCAGCCAGCGCGGATGGCTGTTGTTCTCGCCGATTTCCTTCAGCCAGGTGTCCTTCCCGTAAAAGACGGGGCAGTACAAGAGCGCCTTTACCTGCCTTCTGCCCAGGATGGCCATGGCCTTGTCGGGAAACTCCGTCGACGTCAGCTCGTGCAAATCTTTGAGCCCCTTGCCCTCGCGGTGGTAGTTGGACGCGATGATGCGGTAGGGCGTGAAAAACAGGGCGTCCCCCGCGGCGTTCTCGGGAAAAAAGACCACCATATTCGTATCGCCCAGCAGCGGTTGCAGCTGCTGCGTCTGGATGACGTAGCGTACTTCGTTGATGCACATCAGCTGGTCCGCCAGCAGCGGTCGCTCCTTTACGAAAGCATGCGTGACGACATTCAGGGCTGCGAACATCGCCGCCATCCAGAGATAGGGGCGCCACTGGCGCGGCGGCGGGTTCTTCAAACGGCGGAACCGCGTTGCAATGCTCGCCCCCGGCAGCAGCGCCGCGCCCAGGATGATCGCGACCGGCTGCAGATAGTATTCCCAGCGGATCTGTATGGAGGTCAGCGCGGCTGTATAGACGAGAAGCCCCGTCAGCAGCATCAAAAACCGCCGCTTGCCGGGCCTTAAGCGCTTTATGCCGCGCCGGCAGGTGAAAATGACAAGCGCCGCGGCGATCAGCGGCTGGGACATCTCGCGGAGCATATCCGTCCAGGGGAATTTCGCCAGCGACCGCGCCTCGGACACATTCGGCAGGAAACCCGTGAAGATAAACGGGTCGACATCCGCCAGCGGCCCCTGAAAGAACTTCGGGTACAGTATCCACATGCCGCCCAGTACGCTCAGCCCGGTCACGGCTACCGCCCCCATTCTGGCCCGCAAGGACATTCCGCTCCGGTAAAGGAAAGCCAGGATACCGGCCGCCGACGCTGTCAGCCAGAGCAGAACGACCTGCACGATGGAGATCGAGTCGTAGATTACCTGAGTGATATCCTTTCTTTCGATAAACAGCGCCAGCGTTGCAACGCCAGCCGCCCCCAGCGTGATGACCGCCAGCGCGGGCATCTTTGCAGGCCGGACCAGCGCCTCCAGTCCCAGCAGCGCGAAGACAGGGGCCATTAGCATCAGGCCCTCGGGGCTGACCCAGGTCATGCCGCCCAGAAGCGCCCCCGCCGCCAGTGCCGCTTGCCATGTCAGGGTTTCAATAGTTATCAGGCACAGAACACCGCACCACAATACGCTCAGGAAGCCGTGGTGATCCGCATCGCCGGGCGAGAAGTAATCGCCGAGGTAGGCGTTAAAAATGGTCAGCATCATCACTGAAATCAGTACATGTGTGTGCTCGAGGTGCCGCCTTGCGGCCTTTGCCATCAGGGCCACGGCGATAACGCACAGGATGGGCGGGAACCAGGCGGCCGCGATCATCAGGCGCATATCCATCGACAGGTGGCCGGGCGTCAAAAAGTAAAGCGCCGACAAAATCGCATCCACCGGCCGCGTCCATGGCGTCGTGACGCCGCCGAAGGGCGCGTTCGTGTTCTGCACAAGATGATTGAAGAAATCGCCTCCCATAAGCCATTGCCGTGCCTGCGTCAGACGCAGCCAGACATCGGGGTTGGGGGGGCCGAGCGGCGTTTCCAGCTTTGGAAAACCCGCGACCGTCAGCATCCGCAAACTCGCCGTCAGCACCATCGCAAAACCGAAAAACCCCCAGGCCGCCCACTGCCTGAAGTTGCGGTTTTTCTGTGCGAGGGTCAGTTCCTGCTTTGCCATCTCAACCTTTCACCCGGAACAGCACGGGGGTTGGGCCCGGAACACCCATAAACCGCAAACCCGTCACCGGCGCCAGCCAGTCCGGGCGCCTTTTTCCTTCCGCGGCATCGCGCAGCAGACTCCCTTTGGGGTAGCGCCCCGGACAATAAAGAAGGGCATTCACCGCGCGTTTTCTCAGCAACGCATTGACGGTCTCCGGCGCGCTGGCCGTTTCGATCGCCCTGACATCCCTCAGCCCTATACCCTCGCGGTGATAGTTGGAGGCGATGATGCGGAGCGGCGTGAAAAACAGCACATCGCCTCCGGCGTCGGCCGGCACGAACAACGTCGCGCCCTTGTCCTTTAACAGCGGCTGCAGCTGTTGCGTCTCTATCACATAGCGCATCTGCGCCATGCAGGCGCCGGTTTCGGGTATTCTGGTGGGGTGAACCTGCATCGCGAGGTTGACGGCCATATACAGCGCCCACAGGCAGGCATAGGGCCGCCAGTTGCGCGGCAGCCAGCGCAGGGTTTGTGCTTTCACGGCCCCCGTCACGCCGGGAAGCAGCGCTGCCGCTGCGATGATCGCGACCGGCTGCAGGTAGTAGTCCCAGCGCAGCTGGAACATGGTCAAAACAAAGGTTCCCGCCAGCAACAGCGCCAGCAGCGACAACTGCCGCCGCTTTTCCGCGCGCAGGTTTTTGTTCAAAAGGCAGCAGACCAACAAACCCGCCGCCAGCAGCGGCGCCATGACATGTCTCAGAATATCCTCGGGTACGCCCTTGAACAGCGGCGTTGCCTCCGCCACCTGCGGCAGGAAGCCGGTGAATATAAACGGATCGACATCGGCAAGGGGGCCCAGGAAAAACCGCGGGTAAAGCATGTTCATGGCCAGCAGTACAACGGAACCCGCGATGGACGCCGCGCAGAACCGGGCGGCGACGGAAAGCTTCTTTCGGAACAGGAAATCCAGCGCGAAACAACCCGCCGCCGTCAGCCACAGCAGCGCGACCTGCACGATGGAGAGAGAGTCATACGTCAGCCGCGATGTGATTTCGGCGACGGGAACCTCCGCGAATAGTCCCAGTGACGCCGTCACCGCTGCGCCGAAGGCGGTCCCTGCCAGCAGGCGCATTTTCTCAGGTTTGAACAATGCTCCCCCGCCCATGATGGCGAAGGTCAGCCCGGTCAGGATCAGCGCCTCAGGACTGATCCAGACCATCAGGCCCAGCAGCAGCCCGGCGACGCTCGCGCCCGCGACGGTCAGCGCCCGTCCGGTCAGCAGCAACAGAACCCCGCACCACAACGCGCCCAAAAGCCCGTGGTGGTCGGAATCGCCGGGCGCAAAGTAGTCATAGACCATGGTGTTGAAAATCAGCAGCAACGCCGCGCAGGTCAGCACATGCCTGTGGCGAAGCAAATTCTGCGCCGCAGCGGCTATCAACCCGAAAGATACCAGGCACAGCACCGGCGGCAGCCAGGTGGCGGCCAGCATCAGCCGGATATTGGCGGAAAGGGCCACCGGCGTGCAGAAGTAAAACAGCGCAATCAGTGCATCGAGCGGCCGCGTCCATGGCGTCGTGACGCCGCCGAAGGGGGCGTTCGTGTTTTTTACCGCATGGTCGAAAAACGCGCCCTCCAGCCATTGGCGAACCTGCGTCAGGCGCAGCCAGACATCGGGGTCGGCAGGCCGCAGCGGCTTAACGAGGGCCGGGAACGACAAAACTTCATGCTGGCGTTCGAAGGCAGGCAGCAGCAGTGCAAGGACGAACAGCCCCCAGACTATCACGTGCCACGCCATCCGGCGTACCCTCGTCTGGCGCTCCGCGGCGCTGAGTTTTCGTGCCGGAACGCTGTCTTGTTCTTTTCCAGCGGTCTTGAACACCAGCATGCGCAGCAGGATAAAGTTGAAAACAAGCCCCGCGCCGACGCCCAGTGCCACTGCAAAAAGGTGAAAGACGTCCTGCCACAGTCCCGGCAGAGGCGCGGGAATCACGCGCGGCTGCGCCCACAGCACCGCGCAGAATATCCCGTAGTTCAGCGCGGCAGCCGCCAGCTGTACCATGCCGAAGGCCGCGAATTGCGCGCCCGTCTTCGCCGGCCGTTTGCTGTCGGTGAACGTGTAGTAGCGGTGAAACAGGTAAGTGCAACCGATGGCGCCCGTCATCGACAGCGCGCGCGCCGCATGGATGTCGAGGCCCAGGTGGTAGAGGATTTCCATGCCGCCCGCATCCAGCACGAAACCGAAACCGCCGACCAGCAGGTAGCGCAGGAATGCGGGGGTCAGGAAGGCGGCGATGAGGGGATGCAGCTTCATGGCGCCCCCTTGAGGCGGAACAGGACCGGTTTCCGGCCCGGGTCGTCCATGAAATGAAGTCCCGTTACAGGCACCATCCAGGGCGGGCGCTTCTTCGCGTTATCCGCGTTCAGCCAGCTGGTTTTATCCTGAAACGCGGGACAGTAGAGCATCGCGCTGATCTGGCGCTTTTTGAGCAGCGGCAAGGCCTCCTGCGGCGTCCTCGCCTTGGAAATCAGGCTGATATCCCGCAACCCCGCGCCCTCGCGGTGGTAATTCGACGCGATAATGCGGTAGGGCGTGAAGAACAGAATATCGCCGCCGGCATCCTCGGGCGCAAACAGCACGATATTTTTGCTGCCGAGCAGCGGCTGCAGCTGCTGCGTCTGGACGACATACCGCACCTGCGACATGCAGCTGGCTGACTCCGTTATCGCGGAAGGATAAAGCCGGATGAAAAAGTTCATCGTGAAAAACGCCAGCCACAGGATGATATAGGGCCGTCCCGGCCGCGGCAGGTGGCGCAGCCAGACCCAGGGCCGTTCCTTCGGCATGGCGGTGATGCTGACGACCGTCATCGCGGCCAGCGCGATCGCGACCGGGTGCATGTAATAGGCCCAGCGAATCTGCCAGAGCGTCATGACGGTCGTGACGGCCAGGAGCGCCGACAGCTGCAGGATGCGCTGCCGCCGCTCCGGCCTGACGTAGCCGCGACGCAGGGAAACGAACGCAAGAACGCCGGCGAGCACCGGCTCCATCAGCTCCCGGATGATGTCGTCGAAAGTGTTTTTGAACAGCATCTTGGCTTCGCCGACGCGCGGCAGGAAGCCGGTGAAGATGAAAGGATCGACGTCCGCAAGGGGACCCAGGAAAAACCGTGGATAGAAGATATGCATGGCCAGCAGTACGGATGATCCCGCCAGTGACGCGCCGAGAAATCTTTCCGCGAAAGACAGCCTCCGGCGATAGAGCCAGGCCAGCGCGCCTGCGGCGCCCGCCGTGAACCACAACAGCGCGACCTGCACGATGGAAAGTGAGTCGTAAACCTTCTGCGCGAATATCCTGTCCGGGGGTATTTCAAAAAACAGGCCCAGCGTGGCGACGGCGGCCGCGCCCAGCGCCGTCCAGGCCAGCGCCGGCGCTTTTTCCGGCGCCAGCAGCGCGATCACGCCCAGCAGAGCAAGGGTCGCCCCGGTCAGGATCAGCGCCTCCGGGCTGATCCAGACCATCAGCCCCAGAATCCCCCCCGCCGCGAGCGCGGCGCGCAAGGGGTAGCCGCGCCACAGCAGCATCGCCAGCACGCCGCACCACAGCGCGCTCAAGAGCCCGTGGTGGTCCGAGCTTCCCGGCGTGAAGTAGTAAAATGTATCGGGGCTGAAGAGAATCAGCAGCGCGACGAAGCCCAGTGCATGCAGGTTGTTGAAATGGCGGCGCACGGCCAGCGTCAGGAAAGCGATCGCAAGGAGGCCGATGCAGGGCGGCATCCAGGTGGCGGCCAGCATCAGGCGCGTGTTCATCGGCAGGTCATGGGGCGTCAGCGTGTAAAAGGCGGTTAAAATCATGTCCAGCGGCCGTGTCCATGGCGTGGGGATGCCGTCGAAAGGCGCGTTGATATTGCGCACCGTATGGTCGAAGAATCCGGCGATGCCGTCGGTCAGCCACTGGCGCACCTGCGTCAGCCGCACCCAGGGATCCGGGTCGTAGGGCGCGAGCGGATTCTTCAGGCTCGGATAAGCCATCACGTTCTGGTGATGCCCGCGCACGGATTGCAGGGTCAGGCAGGTGATCACCAGCCACAACAGCCCGCGCTTGAAGTTTTTCGTGCTCACCAGCGGCGCCTTGACGGCGCCCTTCGCGAACTTGCTGCGCATTTTTTCCGCCGGCAGCATCCGGTGCAGCATCAGGTAGTTGAAGAAGAACCCTGCCGCCGCGCCCGTCAGCAGCGCGAATAGCCGTCCCGCAAACCCCACCGGATGCGGCAGGGAATAAAGAACGCGCAGGAAAATGCCGTAGCTGAGCACCCCTGCCGCGGCCTGCAGCGTGCCGAAGGGAACCGGCCGGCCGTGCCGTGTACGCGCGTTCCGGCGGTCCGCGTAGGTGAAGCGGCGGTGCAGAAAGAAAGCAGCTGCCGTCGCGGCTATCACCGACAGCGCGCGCGCGGCGTGAACATTCAACCCCTCGGCGAGCAGCGCTTCCATGCCGAGGATGTCCAGCAGCAGCGCCGGGGCTCCCGCCGCAAGATGGCGCATGAGAGAAGGGCTTATCTTGCGGCGAAGCAGGCTGGCGGGCATTTTAGAAGAGCCTAGCGCTGGGTGTTGAGGTATATCAGGTGGCGGGTTTCACGATAAGCGCGGGCGGTGCTTTCCAGCACCATGCCGGCGACGAAAACGATGGTGGACAACAAACCGATCGCGCTGGCCAGAATCGCGGTCGGCTGGCGGTCGACCCGGTGCGTGCTGAAAAAGTCGATGATCACCGGAATCCCCAGCGCCAGCGACATCAGCATCAGGAAGAATGCGATCAGGCCGAAAAAGATGACCGGGCGGAGCTCCTTGTACAAGAGCACGATCGACCACAGGATGCGGAACCCGTCGCGGAAGGTCTTCAGCTTGCTGAAAGACCCTTCCGGCCTTTCGCCATAGGGCGAGGGGATCTCGATAAACGGGATGCGCTGCTCAAGCGTGAAGACGCTGAGCTCGGTCTCGATTTCGAAGCCCTTGCTATGCGCCGGAAAGGACTTCGCGAAGCGCCGGGAAAAGGCCCGGTAGCCGGAAAAGATATCCTCCATGCCGCGCCCGAACAGGCTGGCGACGATGATGTTGAACAGCCGGTTGCCGAAGCGGTGCCCGGCCGGAAAGGATTCCGCCTTCCCCTTGCGGATGCCCACGGCCATATCCGCCTGCCCGTTGCGCACGGCGTCGATCAGCCGCGGCGCGGTCTTGGGGTCATAGGTCGTATCGGCGTCCACCATCAGGTAGATATCGGCGTCGATATCCGCGAACATCCGGCGTACGACATTGCCCTTGCCCTGCAGTTTTACGGGGCGCACTTCGACGCCTTCGCCCCTGGCCAGTTCGGCAGACTTGTCTTTCGAGTTGTTGTCGAAAACAACGATCCGGGCGCCCGGCAGGGTTTCCCGCATCTGGCGGATAACCGCCACGATCGTCAGTTCTTCGTTATAGCAAGGCAGGAGAACGGCCACGCTCTCCCGTTTCGCGACATCAGCCAAAATACACTCTCCCCCTTGGCAACCCCTTTAAACTTAAAGCTATTCTGCACTATCCAGCGCTGAAAACCAACTGGCTTCCAACGGCGCCAGCACAAGGGATGCGGAGGAGGGGAAGCGCTATGTCAACCAGGCTGTAACCCCGGCGTGCGCCGGGGTCGGGGTTAGGAGGTAGTCCCCAAAAAATAAAACCCCGCTATTCGCGGGGCCAGTGTTTATTTTTATTTTACCCTCTCTTACTACCGAGAGATTTGTTGAGCCATTTTTTTTGCTTTGGCGGGCTTTTGTTGTTCTTCTTCATTGATAAGTTGTGTGCGGATTGAAACCCCAGACTCAACAAATATTTGAAGCACCATCTGTATACGTCAGGCGGGCCTGGAAAAGCAATCAATTTTTTCATAAGCGTAAAATTATCGTATAAGGAAGGAAAATATAATTATACTGCTCCGCAGCATATTTTTGAGAAATAAAGTTTCAAAAATTGCTTTTCGACCTATATCAGCACTTGAAGCGCACCGCCTGAAGGGTCGAATCGTCGCGTATTTTGCCTGAAGTGGTCGATTGGAACGGCAGGAGGGGCCGGAATATCTTCATTGACAAAAATAATGGAAATCAGTAGTTTGCATAGCTTGTTTAAGCAGGCCTGCTTTGCGTAAAATGGAATCGATATCATGAAAAAGACCTCTTCACTCAAATCACTGAAAAAGCGTGATAAAAACAATAAAGTTGTCCGTCGCCGCGATGGCAAGGGCAAGATGCGCTTCTACGTCATCAATAAAGAAAACCCGCGCATGAAGGCAAAGCAATAAGCTTTGCTTTTTTCTGGCCTCCTCCGCAATATATCAACGGGGGAAGGGGAAGGACTGGATGTTTTCAAAGCTTCTCGGACTGATGTCCGCTGACATGGCGATCGATTTGGGAACCGCCAATACCCTCGTATACGTGCGCGGGCAGGGCATCGTGCTGAACGAACCCTCCGTCGTCGCCATCACTATCGTTCAGGGCCGCAAGCATGTCCTGGCCGTGGGCGAGGAAGCCAAGCAGATGCTCGGCCGTACGCCCGGCAACATCATGGCTATTCGTCCTTTAAGGGACGGCGTCATCGCCGACTTCGAAGTCGCCGAGGAAATGATCAAGCACTTTATCCGCAAGGTCCATAACCGCCGCAGCTTCGCCTCGCCGCAGATGGTTATCTGCGTGCCCTCCGGCTCCACGGCCGTCGAGCGCCGCGCGATCCAGGAATCCGCTGAATCCGCCGGCGCCCGCAAAGTCGCCCTCATCGAAGAACCCATGGCTGCCGCGATCGGCGCAGGGTTACCCGTCACCGAACCGACCGGCTCCATGGTCGTCGATATCGGCGGCGGCACGACCGAAGTCGCCGTTATCTCGCTGGGCGGCATCGTTTATTCGCGCTCCGTGCGCGTCGGCGGCGACAAGATGGATGAAGCCATCATCAACTACATCCGCCGCACCCATAACCTGCTGATCGGCGAATCCACCGCCGAGCGCATCAAGAAAGAAATCGGCTCCGCCTGCCCGCCCGAAGACGGCGAGGGCCGGCTCATGGAAATCAAGGGCCGCGACCTGATGAACGGCGTGCCGAAAGAACTCGTCATCTCCGAACGCCAGGTAGCCGAAGCCCTGGCCGAACCCGTCGGCGCCATCATCGACGCCGTCAAGGGCGCGCTGGAACACACGGCCCCCGAACTCGCCGCCGATATCGTCGACCGCGGCATCGTCATGACCGGCGGCGGTTCGCTCCTGTCCAACCTCGACTATGTGCTGCGCTACGCGACCGGCCTTGCCGTCACCGTGGCGGACGACCCCCTGTCCTGCGTTGCGCTTGGCACCGGCCAGGCCCTCGAGAACATGAAAAAGCTCTCGGGCGTCCTGATCAGCATGTATTGATTCTATCAGCCGCTCTTCAGCGGGAACCCTGATCTTGCCGCGCCATTTGCTCCAAAAAAGGGCCTGGGAAAACTTAGCTCAATTCCAAAGCGTTGCCTATTATGCCAATTTAATTCGGGGCTTGGCGTTGAGTCCTATGGCGTGGTAATCCTTTGTTAAGGAGTTTCAGTCACTTGCTGCCAGATCGACGTTGTTTTTTCGAGTCGATTTTTGCTATAATAAGACCTAAGGGCAGCTTTACTTTAGGGGTACCACCACTTGTCGTCCCGCCGACCGCATAAGAGCGTTATTGAATCTCTCCCTCTACGGACAATCACCACCAGGGTTACGCCGGCCATCCTTATTCTTCTTGCCGTTTCCCTGATGATCGTTCACCGCACGGATACCGTGCCGGTCGAAAAGCTGCGCATTGCCGTGACGGATGCGGTGGCCCCGGTGATGTCGGCGATTTCCAGGCCTTTCGAGACAATGGCGGATTCTTTCAGCGGAATCAAAACGATGCGCCAGCTGAAGGCGGAAAATATCCGCCTCAAGGCTGAAAACGAGCGCCTCCAGCAATGGTATGACGCTGCCCTGAAATACCAGGCCCAGAACAAATCCCTGCAGGATCTTTTGAATGTGAAGGCGGATGCCGCGCTGTCTTTCGTGACTACGCGGGTGGTTTCCGACCCCGGCGGCTCCTTCGTGAAAAGCGTGCTCCTTCCGGTTGGCCTTGGCGATAATGTCGCCAAGGGCAATGCGGTCATGTCCGGCCGCGGGCTGATCGGCCGGGTGACGGAAGTGGGCGAGCGCTCGGCCCGCGTGCTGCTGGTCACGGACCTCAACTCGCGCATCCCGGTGATTGTCCAGAACACCCGCACCCATGCCATCCTGGCCGGCAAAAACACCAGCCTCCTGCGCCTGGAGCGCCTCCCGATTGATTCCAGCCTGTCGGTCGGCCAGCGCATTGTAACCTCCGGCGACGGCGGCCAGCTGCCGCCCGATATCCCCATTGGCACCATTGTCGAGGTCGGTCCGGCGGGCGTCATCGTTCAGCCGCTTGCCGACATCGAAACCGTCACTTATGTTCAGGTGATTAATGCGCAGGTAGACCGGGGCCTGCTGACGGGTGAAATAACGCCCGCCCAGCCCAAGCACGGCAAGCGCTAGCGAGTCAGGACCAAGCCATGACGTTCAAGGCAGATGAAGGCTGGGAAGAGCCGATACTCACCATGCTGGGAAGGTGGGCGATCACGCTTTTCGTGGTCTCCGCGCTCATCGTCCTCAGTATCTTCCCGTTCCGGATCGGCGACCTTGGCGAAATCCGTCCCTCCTTCATGGTCATGGCGGTCTACTACTGGGCGATCATGTGCCCGTCGATGCTCTCCCCGCTCGCGGCCTTCGCGGCCGGCGCCGCTTTCGACCTCGTGATCGACTGCCCGCTGGGGTTGAACGCGCTCACCCTTGTCGTCGTGCAGTGGACGACGCGCGCACAGCGCAAGTTTTTGCTGGGCCAGCCGTTTCTGATGATGTGGGCGGGCTTAGGCCTTGTCGCGATGGGCGCCGGCATTCTGCAATGGGCGCTCGTATCGCTTTTCAACTGGACGCTGCTGTCCATCGAAACCACGCTGGTCGGCGGCCTGCTGACCGCCGTCCTATTTCCGCTGGCCGTCGTGCCGCTGTCGGTTTTCAACAAGCCGCTGGCCGACCGCAATTCCTCCCTGTAACATGACATATTGCGGGCCGTTTGCAGGATAAACCGACATGAACCGCGATATGGAGCGATACAAGGAATTCTCCCGCCGTGCGGTCATCGTCGGCATGGGGCAGGTTGCGCTGTTCGGCATCCTCGGCGCGCGGCTCGCGTACCTCCAGATCCACGAGCAGGAAAAGTTCAAGACGCTCTCCGACAAGAACCGCATCAGCATGCGCCTTGTGCCGGCGGGCCGCGGCGAGATCATGGACCGCTTCGGCGTGCCGCTCGCCATCAACACACAGAACTTCCGCGCCTATCTCGTCCCGGAGCAGACCGACAACATCGAGGAGACGCTCGACCGCCTCTCGCGCATCATTCCGGTGACAGAAGACGACAAGCAGGCCGTGCTGATTGAAATCGCCAAGCACCGGCCCTTTACGCCGATTCTCGTGAAGGAAAACCTGACCTGGGACGACATGGCGGCGGTCGAGCTCCGCCTGCCAGACCTTCCCGGCGTCTCGACGGATGAGGGTGAAATACGCTCCTACCCCTTGAAAAAAGCGACCGCGCATATCATCGGCTATGTCGGGCGCGTGTCGGAATCGGAAATGACCGACGATCCCGTCATGTCAATCCCGGGTTTTCGCATCGGCAAATCGGGCGTGGAGAAGAAATTCGACCAGGAACTGCGCGGCGGCGCCGGGCAGATACAGGAAGAGGTGAACGTCGTGGGCCGCGCGATCCGCGAGCTCTCGCGCACCGATCCCAAAAAAGGTCACCGTCTGACGCTGACCCTCGACGCGGACCTGCAGATGCAGGTTCAGGAAATGCTCGCGAAAGAGCGCAGCGCCTCGGCTATCGTGATGGACGCGATGACGGGCGAGGTCTACGCGCTCTGCTCCTACCCGTCCTTTGACCCGAACCTGTTCTCCAGCGGCATCCCGGCCGATGTCTGGGAAGGGCTGCTGGCCGATGAAACCAACCCGCTGACGAACAAGGTCATCGCGGGGCAGTACCCGCCCGGTTCCTGCTTCAAGATGGTCACGGCCATGGCCGCGCAGGAAATGGGAGTCTCTCCGAATACGCATGTTTTTTGCCCCGGCTATTATATGCTCGGCAAGGACAAATTCCATTGCTGGCGCCCCGCCGGCCATGGCACGGTCGACATGCATATCGCGCTGATGCAGTCCTGCGACACGTTCTTTTACGAGATGGGGCGAAAAATCGGCGTGGATGCCATCGCCAGCATGGCGCGACGCTTAGGATTGGGCGCGAAAATGGATTTCGATATCCCCGGCGAGATGGCCGGCGTCATCCCCGACCGCGCGTGGAAGCTCAAGCGCTATAAGGAAGCCTGGCAGCAGGGCGAAACGCTCAACAGCGCGATCGGGCAGGGTTACACGCTGACTACCCCCTTGCAGCTCGCGACCATGACGGCGCGGCTTGTGAACGGCGGGCTCGCCGTCAAGCCCATCCTCGTGCGCTCCATCGAGGAGGAGGGCAGCCAGATACCGGAGTGGAAGCCGCTCGGCCTCGCGAAAGAGCATCTCGCTGTCGTCGTCCGCGGCATGAACGCCGTCGTCAACGATGCCCGCGGCACCGCGCACGGCTCCGTCATTACCGAGGAACCCTATTCGATGGGCGGCAAGACCGGCACCGCGCAGGTGCGTCGCATCACGATGGCGCAGCGCGCGGCCGGCATCAAGAACGAAAGCCTCGCGTGGAAATTCCGCCACCATGCGCTGTTTGTCGGCTATGGGCCCATCGAAAAGCCCAAGTATGTCGTCGCCGTCGTGGTCGAGCATGGCGTCGGCGGCGCGAAGGCGGCAGCCCCCATCGCCAAGGAAATCATGATCGCCATCCAGAAGCGCGATCCGCAGAAAATCCACACCGTCGACGACGCCGTCACCGAGGCGGAAATCAAGAAAACCCCGCCGCC
>SCTB01000102.1 GCA_004297545.1 Alphaproteobacteria bacterium | reverse complement strand
GTGAAAAAGCAAGTAAAAACCCCGTTTTCACCCAATGTCTGACACGGGGCGAATGTTTGAAAAGGAAAAGGTATGTTTAATATTACTAAGAAGGAAATGATGTGGGCCGGCAAGAAGCTGACCCTCGAGACCGGCCGCATGGCGCGGCAGGCAGACGGCGCAGTCGTCGTCACCTATGGCGAAACGACCGTGCTTTGCACCGCCGTCGCCGAAAGATCGGCAAAGGCAGGACAGGATTTCTTCCCCCTCTCCGTCCACTACCAGGAAAAATATTTCGCGGCCGGCAAGATCCCCGGCGGCTTCTTCAAGCGCGAAGGCAAACCGACAGAGCGCGACACGCTGACCTCCCGCCTCATCGACCGCCCCATTCGCCCCCTGTTCCCCAAGGAGTTCCTGAACGAGACGCAGATCATCGCGACCGTACTGTCCTTTGACCAGATCCACGAAAGCGACATCCCGGCCCTCGTCGGCACCTCCGCCGCGCTGACCGTTTCGGGCATCCCCTTCATGGGCCCGATCGCGGCCGCCCGCGTCGGTTACATCAACGACGAATTCGTCCTCAACCCGACCGTCGAGCAGATGCAGAACAGCAAGCTCGACCTCGTGGTCGCCGGCACCAAGGAAGGCGTCCTGATGGTCGAATCCGAGGCGCACGAACTGCCCGAGGAAAAGATGCTTGATGCCGTGATGTTCGGCTGGCGCGGCTTCCAGCCCGTCATCGACTTCATCATCAACTTCGCCGAGAAATGCGCGAAAGACCCGTGGGACCTACCCGCGCCCGCTTTCGACAAGAAATCGCTGGAAAAGCAGCTGCGCGATCTCGTCACGGCGGACTTCAAAGCCGCTTACGGCACCCGCATCAAGCAGGAACGCGTGACCAAGCTCGGCGCCGCCCGCGACAAGGCGGTCGAAGCTCTCGTTCCCAAGGAAGGCGACAGCCCCATCACCTCCGCGCTCATCGAAGCGATGTGCAAGGAAGTCGAGGCTGATCTCGTCCGCAACGGCATCCTCGACACCGGCTCCCGCATCGACGGCCGCGACACGAAGACGATCCGCCCGATCGTGGCGGAAGTGAGCTTCCTGCCCCGCGTCCACGGCTCCGCGCTGTTCACGCGCGGTGAAACCCAGGCGGTGGTCGTGACCACGCTGGGCACTGGCGACGACGAGCAGATCATCGACGGCCTGCACGGCGAGAGCAAAGAAACCTTCATGCTGCACTACAACTTCCCCCCCTACTCGGTGGGCGAAGTGGGCCGCATGTCGGGCGCCGGACGCCGCGAAATCGGCCACGGCAAGCTCGCCTGGCGCGCGATCCATCCTCTCCTCCCCACGGCGGAGAAGTTCCCCTACACCATTCGCATCGTCTCCGAAATCACGGAATCCAACGGCTCGTCCTCCATGGCGACCGTCTGCGGCTCCTCTCTCGCGC
Organism: Alphaproteobacteria bacterium; assembly: GCA_004297545.1. Lineage (GTDB taxonomy): Bacteria > Pseudomonadota > Alphaproteobacteria > Micavibrionales > UBA2020 > JAPWJZ01. The sequence goes on along the minus strand of SCTB01000102.1, from coordinate 247 downwards.
TGATGGATGCGGGCGTTCCGCTGACCCGTCCGGTCGCGGGCATCGCGATGGGCCTCATTAAAGAAGGCTCGAAATTCGCGGTTCTCTCCGACATCCTGGGCGACGAGGATCACCTCGGCGACATGGATTTCAAGGTTGCGGGCTCCGAAAACGGCGTCACCGCGCTCCAGATGGACATCAAGATCACTTCGATTACGGAAGAGATCATGAGCATCGCCCTGAAACAGGCGAAAGAAGGCCGCCTGCA
>SCTB01000101.1 GCA_004297545.1 Alphaproteobacteria bacterium | reverse complement strand
GATGATGCGGTTCGTTCCTCACCGCATCATCTCCGTTGCCCCCCCTACAAGGCATGACCTGTTACAGATTACCCGTAAGAATATTTGGGTTCTTTCTAGATTCGTGTGGGTAACACCCATTGCCACCTACTGAGCCGCAGCACAACATCTTGTGTTGAACGGTGAGGCCGGCAGGTGGGTGAGCTTCGCGCCCAACAGGTAAGCAATGGCGATCAGATTCTTCGGGCGGCGGTATCCACGCGCCTTGGCCTTGGCGGCTTGGACCAGGCTGTTGAAGCCCTCGACATAGCCGTTGGAAAGCTTGGAATCGAAGCCCCGGATGATGCCGGGGCGGTGTTCCTTCAAGGTATTGGCCAAGCGCTTGAAGGGCTCCAGGCGGCTGCGGCGCGCCCAACTGTGCCAGGCATCCAGCAGGGTGCCGGCCTCCTCGGCGTTGCTGGCGGTTTGAAACAGCTCCCGCAGGGACTCCTTGAGTCGCCAAGCGCGGGTGGTCTGGAGCCTTGCGCTGGAGAGGGACTGGAACAGTTCGGCCTGGGTTTCGGTCCATTTGGATTCGTCCTTGAGCCAGACCCAGCGCGAGCCCTTGAGCAGCGGTTGGTGGCGGACCTCCTCGCGCCGGACCTCTTCCAGGGCCTGGTTGGCGAGTTGAATGACGTGAAAGGGATCGAAGGTGATCGCCGCGTTCGGGAGGTGCTTGCCGACCCCCGCGATATAGGCCTTGGACATGTCGATGCTGGCGTCGGTGATTTTTTCGGCATCGCCGCCGTGCGCCTTGAGGTCGTCGGCAAAGGCCTGGACGGTGGTTTGATCGCGCCCCTCACAGCCGAACAGCAAACGCCGGGCGTCCATGTCGTGGGCGAAGGTGACATAGTTGTGGCCGCGCCGCGAGGCCGTCTCATCGATGCCGACGCGCCGCACCTTGCTGAAGTCCTCCAGGGCGCGGGCTTGCTCGACGTAGCGGTGGAGGATGTTCCACAAGGCGTCGTCGCCCACCGCCAGATGCTGGGCGGCGGTGTTGACCGGGAGCACCTTGCACAGGGTCAGCCCCAGGGCCTCGAACAGCAACGTGAAGCCGCTGTTGGGGCGCGCCCACGGGACGGGTACTTGATGGACCTTGCCGCAGGCGCCGCACTTGGTCCGCGGCACGCCTGCGTGCAGGTAGGCCTCGTATTGGAAGAAGTTGAGATGGCGCCAGCTTCGGCGCTGGGTGTCATGGACCGGCTGGCCCTCCGCGCCACAGGCCGGACAGGCGAACTTGGCGCCACGGCGGAACGCCAGTTCGAAGTCGATCCGCCCCTTGACCGGGTCGAACTCGACCGCCTTCACCTCCCAGGGAGCGGAGAGCCCAAGGGCCAGGGTAAAGAGGGTCGGTTCGATCGGCTTGGGCATCTTGGGCATCATGGCGGATGGCGCTCGTGGCGGATGAGATGGGGATCGCCTACCCTACCGCCCAGCCACCTCGACCACAAGATGTTGCGTTTGGGCAGGGGGCAGGGGACCCCCCGTTACCCACAGGATTGTAGAAAGAACC
>SCTB01000008.1 GCA_004297545.1 Alphaproteobacteria bacterium | reverse complement strand
TGCCGTCTGAAAGACGCCCGGCGTATTGCAACCAGATACGATAAGGCCGCACAGAACTTTCTCAGTTCCGTTTGCCTGATAGCCTCTATCTACTTCTGGTTAAATTGAGTCTGGACCCTAGGTATTGTGTCCCCTGATTACCCGAGCTAATTACTCCGACCCCTTTGATTTTGGATCGGAATCCGGAGGCATTCCATAGTCTGTAAGTTTTTGCTTCGCTTCTATTATAGGATGATTATATGAAGGATGTACTGCTTTCATGGTCACAATGTGCTTCCACAATATGGCCGCTTTATCGAGTTGACCAAGTCCCTCATATGCCTCAGCAAGTGCGAGACGCGCATCTGCTTCCCCATAATGAGATTTTAGATTTACTACTTCTTCCAGTATTGTGACTGCCTCGTCGTATCGACGTAACTTAAGCAAAAAAAATCCGAGGCCCATGAGAGGACGCGGATCTCCCGGCAATCGATTAATTGCTTCGCGCTCTACATCACATGCCTCTTTCATCTTATCCTGCTGCTCCAATGCGCCCGCCAGTAAAACAAACGGCTCTCCCCAATCGGGTGCTAGATCAATTGCCAGACGAAAGCATCTTTCAGCTTTAGCGTAATTTGGAGTATCTGCAAAAAAATGCTCTTCGCCTTGTTCGTAGAAGGCAATTGCTTCTTTAGAAGGTTGAATTTTTGACATAGCCGTAAATCCTCAATGCACGTACTAAATAAATAGTGGTACTAGTATAAGCGGCAAAAGCAGGTATGGCAGCATTGTTGAGGGGTCGGGGGGCTGAATATTGGGCGATGGAAGTCCAGGCGGAGGAATAATGGGTGTAGTAGCTTTGTCCAATACATCATCAGGAACTTTACCAGTTCCGGGACCGCCGTCATCCTTGTCGCATTTTAATCTCTTGTATTCTCTATAGTTCTTTACAATTCCGCGCTGGAGACCCAAAATCGTACGGTAATGTGTGTACCGTTTGGTGTAATAAATCACACCTTTTATTCTATAAGGCCAACCGCTTAGTGCGTCCAACCAAGGATTATACGCGGCCATTCTTTCCGTAAGCAATTGCGCTTTCCATTGCATGTCTAGCAGCAGTTGTTGGCATCTCTGCAAGTTCTTCGGATCACATAAACCCGCCGGGTCAGCCCAATTAACCGGGTTCTGCCCGACATAGGCATACGTATTGATCCCGCCCATCAGCCCGATGGGATCGGACTGCGTATATCGTCCCAGCGCGGGGGAGTATGTGCGGAAGTAGTTGTAATCGAGACCGCTCTCGGCGTCGTGGTATTGGCCGGGAAAGCGGAGGTTGAGGCTGGCGGTGCCCGCGATAGAAAAGGTTTCCCCGAAAGGTTTGCTAACGCGGTTCCAAACAATCTGCTGTCGCTCGTCCGTCATCTTCTGCGGTGTTGCAAGTTGGTCCGTGTGGATGTAATGGACCTGCCCGCCATCCATCACCGCGACGGGGACGCCGTCGATGTACACGTAGTTTTTGGTCGCCTGCCCGTCCGTCTCCTCGGCGAGGAGGAGGCCCTGCCCATCATAAATATACCGCGCATGGCCGTGGCTGTCCACATGGTCGCGGCCCGCGCCGGTGCGCTCCTTGGAAACGCGCTGCCCCAGCGCGTTGTAGAGGTATCGGGTATCACCCTTCCGGTTCCCGTCCTGCACGGCAACCGCGATGTTGCGGTCGCGGCTGTCGTAGGTGAAGCTCTGCGCGTACCAGTTGCCGGCGTTGGGGGCGGTTTCCGTAGCGGTGCTGCCGCTGGCCGTGTAGGTGAAGGCGAGCGTCGAACTGCCCGAGACGCCAGACAGGCGGTTCGACGAGGGCGGATAGGCATAGGCGCTGCTGGTGGTCGCGCCGCCGGAAACTTCCGTGACGCCAGTCCGGTTGCCGTCCGCGTCATAGGCGAAGCTCTGCGACCCGTAAGCGCCCACGGCGGTCAGCAGGCGTCTGTTCGCGTCATAGGTGAAACTCTGGCTGTGGCTGAAGGTGCCGCGATCCGGTCCCTTGACGTTCCCCCCGGTTGCGAAGTCTGTGATCGAGGTGATGTCGCCCACGCTGTCATAGGCCATCGTGAGGCTCTGGACCTGCGCACTACCCTGCGCGGAGATTCCCGTCAGGCGGTAATTGAGGTCGTGGGTCAGCCGCGCGGCGACGCCGTTCCCGAATACCATGCCGCTGATGGGGCCGAAGGGCTCATAGGTGACGTTGCTGACGATAGTTCTGGTGGTGTTACCCTGATTTTGCATGGTGACCGCAGAGATACGTCCGACGGCGTCGCGTGTATATCTTACCGAGCGCTTGTCCGGGTAGGTGATTCCGGTGACACGGTCTGCAAGGTCGTAGGTGTAGGAGGTGATATAGGTCTGCTGCCCGATTTTGCGCGTGTCGGTAATGACATTTCCGCGCGCATCGTAGGCGAAGGCGGTGGAACCGCTCCTGTCGCGGAACGACGTTAGCCTGCCGATGCCGAAACGCCCTTCGTCGTAGGTATAGGAAACGTTGTCCGCCGCCCCGGCGGGATAGGTTTCCGTCAACACGCGGTCGAGCCTGTCGAAGGTACGGTTGGTCACCACGCCCCGCGCATCCGTTTCGCCAATACGGTTGCCGGCGGCATCGAGCGTCCAGCTCGTCGTGCCGCTGTCGGGCGAGGATTGCGCGATGACCTCGCCGAAGCCGTTATAGGTATAGTTCGTCACCAGCCCGCGCGGGTCGGTGACGGAGGCGAGATTGTCCTGCGCGTCGAAGGCATAGGCGGTTGCGTTGTTCAGCGGGTCGACAGACCTGATCAGGCGGTTCAGCGCGTCGAAGCTCTGCGTCGACGTGTGGTTCAGCGCGTCACTCGTCGTCAGAACGTTGCCAACGGCATCATAGGCAAGACTCGTTGTCTCGTTGTAGGCGCCGATCTGCCTCAGCATGCGCCCGAGGCTGTCGAAGACCGCAGTTTGCGTCTTCGTAATGGCCGTGCCACTGACCTGCGTCTGGGTGATGCCGCCGAGGGCGTCAAGCGTGTAGTTGATGCTTTCCCCCGCATTATTCTGCACCGCGGTTACGCGGTGGGCGGCGTCATAAGTGTAGAGCAGCTGCGCGCCGCCCGGCAGGGTAATCGCCGTCAGATTGCCCGCTGCATCATACCCGAAATTCGTTGTCGCGTCCTGGGGCGGCAGCTGGCCGGATGCGTCATGAATCGTGCGCGACAGCAGCCTGTTCCGCGTATCATACGTGAACGTCGTCTCCACGCCGTTGGCATCCGTCATGGACAGGGGAAGCCCGCTTCCGTTATAGGACGTGATCCTCGATACATGCCCCAGCGCGTCGGTCACGGTCGCGACGTTGTCGCCCTCGTAAGTATAGGTGGTCACAGCGCTTAAGGGGTTTGTCGCGGTCAGCATATGGCCGGTATCGTCATAGGTGAAGGTCCACGCCCGCGTCTGCCCGTCGGTGCTGCCGCCAGACCTGTCGGTTGCCGTGCGGGTCAGCACGTTCCCAGCAGCATCATAGGTGAATGCCGTCGTCAGGCGCGGCGCGGTAATTGTGCCGGGCTGGCGGTCCCGCGGGCCGCCATAAGTGATGGTCGTGGTTCGCGCCTGCGGCGTTCCTGCGGCCTCGGTGATGCTGGTCGGGTTGCCGTTGGAGTCGTTGACGTAGGTCGTGCGGTTGCCGTTCCAGTCGGTCATGCTTGCGGTATAGCCGTTAGCGTCATATGTGAAACTTTGCGTCGCCGCCGGAACCGTGGCGGTGGCCGTGCGGCTGATGCTCGTGATTTTCGGAACGCCCTGCAATATCTCGAAGTTATAAACGGTTTTCTGGCCGAGCGCGTTCGTCACCGTGCGGGTGGTATCCGAGTCGTATGACAGTGTCACCAGCTCAGCGCCGTCCGCATGCTGGCTGGTAAGCGCCCGGTGCTCCGAGTCGTAGGTCCAGCTGGCGAAGACATTGCCGTTCTCGTCCGTGATGGAGGCAAGGTCGAACTGGTTCACGTAGCTGTAAACCTGCTGCGTCGCGGGCGTGGTGTTGTAGGATACCGAGGTCAGCATGCCGTTTGCGCCATAGCCGTAGGAAAGCACCAGCTTTCCCGGTGTGGCGAGTTGCGTAAGCTGGCCGCTGCCGTTGTAGGTGAAGGTCAGCGTCCTGCCGTAGGAATCCGTGACGCTCGTCAGATGCATGCCGGAATCATAGTCGAGCGTCTGCGTGTAACCGTCGCGCGCCACGATTGTTTGCAGCAGCCCTTCGCCCGAATTCATTTGGGTGTAGGTCTCGACAGTGTCGTCGCTATCGGTCAGCGTCCATGTCGCGCCGCTGTAGGTCAGGCTGATGTCGACATCGCTTTTGGTGCGCCAGGCACCGTTTTCTTGCGTGAAATGAAGTATCTTGCCGTCAGGGCGCTGGGCCGCCACCGATGTGGCAGAGATATCAAGATAGCGGTCGTAATTGGAACTCCAGCGTGGACCAAGCGCAGCCGCGAAAGTGTTGTCGGTCGCAAGGCTGTTGTAATGGCGCGTGAAGTCAAGCCTGTTCTGCCCCGCCGTCGTGTAATCCGTCACTGTTTCATACTTGTTGCCGGTGCCTATGTTGCACGGGTTTCCTGCGAGGCGGCCGCCCTTATAGCAAGCGCCCAGGGCCGCTTCGTCATTATCGCCGCCGCCGAGGCTGCCACTCCAGGTACCATGCGGAGGCTTGAAAACAAGGCCCACGAAGCTACGGGTAAAATCATATCCGCCAGGTATGGAGTAGTGAATAGAGGCAAAATCGGATCCGGCTGTGGATGATATAGAAATACTTATAACATTGTTTGGGCCGTCGTTCATGCCTCCTCCCACAAACCATGCTGTGGGTACCCCATCGGTAAACCAAATCCCGGCGCCGCTGATTATACTTCCGTCGCTGGACACGCGACCGGGGTTATCGCTGGTAATGGTGTATCCCAGGCCAGATATGGTCGCATGGGTCATATTGAGAAGACTGACAAAACCGCCCCCTTGAGCAATAGCCGTGTCGGGAAAGGTAAACGTCCCCGTGACCAAACCGCCGACGCAGCGCTCGAACAATACGACCGCTTCGCATTCCGCGGTATCGAAAGCAGGGCCGACATAAGTCCATGTTACATCCGCAGCTTCCGCCGGCTTGGCTATGCCCCCGAGGGTCAGGAATAAAAGCAGAAGGCCGATCATGCGCCCCTGTCCGAACATCATGGCTGCAAATGACTTCATGATAAAACCCTCTGCAATGTTACTTTGACAGCGTTCAGGCGCATCAGGGAACGGTCGTTGCGGTGATTTCCAGTTTGGCAACGGATGTATGGGGATCGGTCGATGTCATTCCAGGCCCCAGCAAGTTCGGCGTCAGCGGCTGGAATAACGTGACCGTGTAAGTGGAGGTGCCGCCCTGAAGCGGGGCGTTCCATAAAGCTTGGTATAGAACATCTTTGCCGATCATACTGCCCGTATAGAAATATCCGCCGGTGGTCTTGAAATTAAGCGCCAAACCGCCGTTATGATATACGACCTGGATATTCACCGATTGCTGCGCCGCGGTGCCTGCATTAATCACCACCGGCAGAGTGCACTGTTTTTGAAGCAAAGTGCAGGTCACCGTCTGGGCCGCGCCATCCGGATTCACCTGTTTGACCTCTACTGTCAGCGAAGCGGCATAGGCCGGTTTTGCAAAAAGAAACGCCGCCGTTAAAAAGAACAGAATCCAAAGCGCTTGGGGCAGTGAATGGAGTGCCCTTTTCATCTGATCCTCCCCCGGTGGTATTCGATGAACAGGTTTTTTCTGCGATGCAGGACTATTCTTAATTTTATGAACAATACGGTTAAAATACCGTGTATCCCAATTTGAGAATAAGTACGTATGGATAACGAAACCTGAACGGCGGCGGACGGAGAGCGCCTGTTTCCGGCTTTTTTCAGGGCTTTGTCGGGGTGATATTGCGGAACGCAATATATTTCATGCAATGCTCTGATCCGTCACCCCGCCTTGTGCGGGGGTCTGGTAGGCCGTCCGGCCGTCTTATGACTCGACTCAAGCTGTAACAAGACGCGCGGACGCGCTTCCGGATGCCCGCACAAGGCGGGCATGACGGAAGTGGGTAGGCGGTTTACGTAAACTCCCTCCGCTCGTTTGTCCCCCCCTCCAAAAAATGTTACGGTGCGCGTTCAGAAAGCAGGACAGCCATGCCCAAAAAATCCGCCGACCTGACGTATAAATCCTATCTGGCCTTGGAAACGCTGCTGCAGGCGCAGAAGCCGTTGAGCCCGGCGCATGACGAGATGATGTTCGTCGTGCTGCACCAGACGTATGAGCTGTGGTTCAAGCTGATTTTGTTCGAGCTGGACCGCGTGCAGAAGATCTTCGGCGCGAAGACGGTGGGGGATGCGGATTTGCGCCTCGTCTCGGCCAGCCTGTCGCGCGTCGTCAATATCATGCAGCTGCTGGTGCGCCAGCTCGACATCATGGAAACCATGACGCCGCTCGACTTCCTCGATTTCCGCCACGTCTTCCGCTCGGCCTCGGGCTTCCAGAGCATGCAGTTCCGCGAGCTGGAAGTGCGCCTGGGATTACGGGCGGATGACAGGGTGGGATATGACGGGAAATCCTTCGAGAGTTTCCTCTCTGAAGAAGACCGCGAACAGCTCCACCGCATCATGAAGCGCCCCGCGCTGCTCGATCAGGTCGGCGGCTGGCTGGCGCGCACGCCCTTCGTGGAAATGGGCGGCTTCAGCTTCTGGAAAGCCTATCGCAAGGCCGTGATGGACATGATCGAAGGCGACCGCGAGGCGATAATGAAAAACCGCCGCATGCCCGCCAGCGCGCGCGAGACGGAGCTGAACAAGCTGAAGGGCATGCAGGCGCAGTTCGACCTGCTGTTCGACAAGGGCGGCGGGGAGACGCTGCCCTGGCGTTTTTCCAAGCCCGCGCTGCAGGCGGCGCTCTTCATCAACCTTTACCGCGACCAGCCGGCGCTGCAGGTGCCGTTCCAAGTCCTGAGCGGCCTCATGGACCTCGACGAGCTCTTGGCACTCTGGCGGTACCGCCACGCATTGATGGCGCAGCGCATGCTCGGCACCAAGATGGGCAGCGGCGGCTCGACCGGGCACGACTACCTCGCCGCGACGGCCAGCAAGCACCGCATCTTTAAAGACCTCTTCGCGCTCTCGACATTTTTGATCCCGCGTTCACGCCTGCCGAAGCTACCCAGGGAAGTCGTCGACCGGATGGGATTCCGATATTGGGACAAGGCCGAAGATGCCGCCTGACGCCTACTTCACCGCGCAACTTTCTGACCGCCGCCTGATCCGCGTGACGGGGGAAGACGCAACTTCCTTTCTCCAGAACGTGATTACCAACGATATGGGCGGAGTGTCTGCTGCGGAGATGCGCTATGCCTGTCTTCTGACGCCGCAGGGGCAGTATCTGCATGACTTCTTTATCCTGTCTGATGGCGCTGGAGGCTATTTCCTGGATGTGGAGGCTGTGCGTGCGGAGGACCTTCTGAGGCGGTTCGGTATATTCAGGTTACGCTCGCGCGTGAGCTTCAGTTATGCGCCGGATATGCGCGTTTATGCCGCTTTGAGGCCGGGCAGGGGCTATCCCGATCCGCGCCGCGCGGGGCTTGGATACCGCATTTATACTGCGGAAATACTGCCTTCTGAGCCCGTTCAGCGCTATTACGACTTCTGCATTGCGCGCGGCGTGCCCTGCGGGAGCCTTACGATAAAGCCGGAAAAGGAGACGATGGCGGACGTTAATCTGGACCTCCTCAACGCGGTCGCCTGGGATAAAGGATGCTTTATCGGGCAGGAAGTAGCCGCCCGCATGCATCACCGGGGCTTGTCCAAGCGGCGTTTGTTTGTGGTTTCCGGCAGCGGTTTAGCCCCCGGCGTGCTGCGTCTGAACGGTGTTGATGTGGGGGAGTTGCGGCAGGTGAATGGGGCTAAAGACATGGGTTTAGCCGTCATCAAGCTTGCGGCGGTGAGCGATAAATCCGTCGAACTGGCCACGGAGCAGGGGACTCCGGCCCGTCTTTCCGAAACCAGTGTTTAGGCAAGGAATCCATGGTCTTATAAGGGGATGATTCTTTAACCTTTATGGATTATCATATTAGCAGGGATAGACGGCGGACTAGGGGATGACAGACAAATCAAAAGATAACAAGGGCAAGGGCGGAAAAGGTAAAACCCCCGTCTCCGACAAGGATGCTATCGACACCTTGCCGCTCTCCATGATTCCGCTGCAAAGCAATACCCTGAAATCCGCCAGACTTATCAAGAACTCACGCCTCGAAACCGCGGTCGAACTCCACAACGACCCCATCTCCGGCAGCCTCCAGATCCGCCCCGAAGACGTGGCAGACAGTTTTCCCGGCGCCGTCGGCGACCAGGAAATCATCGCCAGCCTCGCCAAACTGCACAGCTACGACGTTTATTCCCTGCGCACCAGCCTGAAAAAGCTGGGAATTAAAGTAGACAGCACCGTTCTCGAACTCTCCGACAACATGAAGGATCGCCTCGACCAGTATGCCGTTGAATTCACCCGGCCCCTTATCCTCAACATCTTCGGCACCGGCGCGAACGATCTCAAGGACCAGGACGGGCTCGTCAAAATTTTCCGCGACCCCGACCGCGTGCGCGTCGCGCAGCGCCTGCGCATGATGGCCCAGAAAACCGGCATCCCTGTCGAGGAGCTGCCCAAGTTCCTCGAAAACTACAACGACGTGTTCCTCTCCGTCGCCTACTACCGGCACAGCTTCGAGATCATCGTGCCGGATATCAACCGTTTCTGGCTGTGGCTTGGGGACCTGCGCAGCAAGCGCGAGGTCACGTCATCGGCCCGCACCTCCGCCTCGTGCCGCAAGGTGGAGGAATCTCTGCGCTTTCTCTCCGGCTCGATCCGCGAGCGCCTTGCGCGCTTTCGGGGCGCGTTCGAGGCGTTCTGGGCCGATATGAACCCGCAGAGCTTCGAGAAACTGCGCCGCGAAATCGAGGACAACCATGTCGGCATGGGCGCGGTTCTCTGCGGCCTTGTCGTCAAGATGCACAACTGGAGCCAGGCCTTCCCCGACAACGAAGTCGGCGGCCCCGCCACCCGCGCGCAATACCTGATTTCAGAAATGGAGCCCGGCCTCGAACATCTCAAGGAAATGGAAAACGACGCCCGCGCGCGCATCGGCTTGACATTGGTGCATATTTTCTAGATTTTCCCCTTTGGGCGCCCCTTGACTATGTAAAAGATTTCTGCTTAAATCCGCCTCTCAAGCTCGGGGGAGCAAAAAAGAGAAAGGCGGCATTTCATGTCACTCAAATCAGTATTCGCGTATGTCGCCGTCTGCGCCGCCGCCACGGGCGCCGCGATCGGCATCGTCGTTATGGACCAGCAGGAAAGGCCGCGGCCCTTCACCTGCACGACCGCGGATGGCGAGGTCTACAAGGGCGAAATGATGGAGAAGGGCGCCATCGTCAGCGGCGGGCAGCTCCATATGCGCAAGGGCGACGACGGCCTCTGGCTCGCAGAGAACCATTTGCGCAAATCAGAGGTCATCCCGATCAAGAACGCGACTTGTAGGTTTGATCGCTGATAAGAACTGTCGCCCCGGCGAAGGCCGGGGCCCACGGACAGCGGCATTCAAATTTCTTAACCGGCAAACTGTTTTAAAACGGCCATTCAGCAGTCCGTGGATCCCGGCGTTCGCCGGGATGACATGGACTTTTTATTCCTTCAACGCCGCCGTACTCTGGATGAAAATGTGGGTCAAGCTAGGGATTGATTTTTGGAATGGCTTTTTGAGATATCCTTTCCAATGAAGGAAGCTCATATATCTCGGATATAGTTTCTTTATTTTTCTCGTAGAAAACGATCAATCTATTATCTCCAATTTGTTCTATTCCATGAAGCCGTTCAATGTCCTCCACAAGTTTTTTATATTCTGAACCGTTCGGTAAACTATAGCTTACTGTAATTTTATCTTTTTCGGTTAGGCGGCTATCTCCATTCGTATCCTTTTCCACCACGGTGTAAACGATGCCTATAACTTTATTTTTTCCTGCAGTGATGTTGTCTGGTTTCTCTACCAGAGCTTCGTGGGCAATAAATAACTGAGCAGTTGTTGGCATCAGCCATTTGCTTTCTCCGGTACGGCCATCAAAAAAAAGAAAGTTAACATCATTGCGGCCACTACTTTTGGAATAGTATGACATGTCATAGGATTGCACTCGATAAAGGGGTGCCTCCGCATAATCTGTCCCGGCCATCATTCTGGGGGAGCCTACTACAAGCTCGTCTTTTATTTCCGTCTGATTCCCTAAATTAACAAGATTTGTAACGTGGCGAGTGCGAGTCTCACTCTTTAGAATCTTAATGGCAGCAAAACTGCCGAGTAAAATACAAAGAACAGCTCCACCTGCTATAACGATTGCATTGAATCGCCACACGAATCTAAAGAATTTATTATTATCGCTTATATCCATGCTTTTCCCCTTATCTCACAAACAGCGGTTTCCTATTCAAATGATTTCAGATCGTGAGTCATGTGACGCGCAGACGCGCTTACCCCTCACCTCTGTCGCTTCGCGACATCTCCTCTCCCGCAAGGGAAGAGGAGAAGATCATTCTTTCAACGCCGCCTGCGCCGCCGCGAGCCTTGCGATGGGCACGCGGTAGGGGGAGCAGGAGATGTAGTCGAGCCCGACGCTTTCGAAGAATTTTATCGAGGCCGGGTCGCCGCCGTGCTCGCCGCAGATGCCGAGTTTCAGCTCTTTCCGCGTTTTGCGCCCGCGTTCCACCGCTGTTTTCACCAGTTCGCCCACGCCGTCCACATCTATGGAGGCAAAGGGGTCGGCGGGCAATATTCCTTGGCTCTGATAGGCGGGCAGGAATGATCCCGCATCGTCGCGGCTGATGCCGAAGGTCGTCTGCGTCAGGTCGTTGGTGCCGAAGCTGAAGAATTCGGCGGTTTCGGCGATGCTGCCGGCGGCCAGGGCCGCGCGGGGAAGCTCGATCATCGTGCCGGTGAGATACCCCTTGAAGCCGGCAGCGGCCGCGATTTTGTCGATCATGGCTTTCAGGATATCCATCTCCGCCTTCGTTGCGATCAGCGGCACCATGATTTCGGGGATGACGGTTTCGCCGGTTTCCTTCTTGACGGCCAGCGCTGCCTCAAAAATCGCCCGGACCTGCGTCTCGTAGATTTCGGGATAGACGATGCCGAGGCGCGAGCCGCGCAGGCCGAGCATGGGGTTGGCTTCGTGCAGGCGATCCACGCGCTGCTTGACCTTTTCCGGCGTGAGGGAGAGCGCTTTTGCCAGAGACGCGATCTCCTCGTCCTCATGCGGCAGGAATTCATGCAGCGGCGGGTCGAGCAGGCGGATGGTGACGGGCAGGCCCTTCATGATCTTGAACAGGTGGATGAAGTCTTCCCGCTGGTGCGGCTCGATTTTGGCGAGCGCGGCGCGGCGTTCCTCCTGCGTTTCCGCCAGGATCATCTGGCGCACGTAAAGGATGCGCGAGGGCTCGAAGAACATATGCTCGGTCCTGCACAAACCAATTCCTTCCGCGCCGAACTTGCGGGCGTTTTCGGCGTCGTGCGCGGTTTCCGCGTTCGCGCGCACCTTCAGGCGGCGGGCGGCATCCGCCCAGACCATCAGTGTCGAAAAATCGCCGGTCAGCACCGGCTGCAGCATGCGGACCGCGCCCAGCAGCACTTCGCCGGTCGATCCGTCGATGGTGATTTTTTCGCCTTCCTTCAGGATGCGGCCCTTGATGTTCATGATCTTGTTCTTGTAATCAATCATGACGTCTCCGGCGCCGGAAACGCAGGGCTTGCCCATGCCGCGCGCGACCACGGCCGCGTGGCTGGTCATGCCGCCGCGGGAAGTCAGGATGCCCTGTGCGGCATGCATGCCGTGAATGTCTTCGGGGCTGGTTTCGGTGCGGCACAGGATGATTTTCTTTCCGTCCTTCGCCAGTTTTTCGGCGTCGTCGGAATCGAACACGATTTCGCCGGTCGCCGCGCCGGGGGAAGCGGGCAGGCCCTTGGCCAGCACGGTCTTGTCGGCGGCGGCGTCAATCGTCGGGTGCAGCAGCTGGTCCAATGACTGCGGGTTTATGCGCCGGATGGCCTGTTCTTTCGTAATCAGCTTTTCGCTCACCATGTCCACCGCGATTTTCAGGGCGGCGGCGGCGGTGCGCTTGCCCGTGCGGGTCTGCAGCATGTAGAGTTTTTTATTCTGGATGGTGAATTCGATATCCTGCATTTCCTTGTAGTGTTTTTCGAGCTGCAGGCGGATGGCGTCGAGTTCCTTGTAAACTTCGGGCATTTCCTTCTGCAGGTCTTCAAGGTGCAGCGGCGTGCGGATACCGGCCACGACGTCTTCCCCTTGAGCGTTCAGCAGGTATTCGCCGTAGAACTTGTTTTCGCCGGTGGACGGATTGCGCGTGAAGGCCACGCCCGTGCCGCAGTCGTTGCCCATGTTGCCAAAGACGACGGCCTGCACGCAGACGGCTGTGCCCCATTCCTCGGGGATGTTGTTGATGCGGCGGTAGGTGACGGCGCGCGGCGTCATCCATGACCTGAACACGGCGCCGATGGCGCCCCAGAGCTGCTCCCGCGGATCCTGCGGGAAGGGCTTGCCGGTTTCCTTCTTCACGAGGTCCTTGTAGGCCTCGGCGATTTCCTGAAGGCCGGAAGCCGGAATATCGGTATCCTGCCGGTAGCCGTTGCGGCGCTTGTGGGTGTCGAGGATATCTTCGAACAGGTCGTGGTCGACGTTCAAGACCACGTCGCTGTACATCTGTATCAGGCGGCGATAGCAGTCCCAGGCGAAGCGCTCGTTGTTCGACGAGGCGGCGAGGCCTTTTACCGTCGTATCGTTAAGACCGAGGTTCAGGATGGTATCCATCATGCCCGGCATCGACACGCGCGCGCCCGAGCGCACGGAAAGCAGCAGCGGCTTTTTGACGTCGCCGAACAGGACGCCGATTTCCTTCTCGATCTGCTTCAGGCCGGCATCCACCTGCTGTTCGATGGCGGGGGGATAGGATTGCTTGTTCTGGTAGTAGTGGGTGCAGACTTCCGTCGAGAGAATGAAACCGGGCGGGACGGGGAGGCCGATCTTGCTCATTTCCGCGAGGTTCGCGCCCTTGCCGCCCAGCAGGTTCTTCTGGGTAGCGCCGCCTTCGCAAAGCTCCCTGCCGAAGCTGTAAACCCATTTCCCGTTCGTGTTTTCCTGCGTCTTGAGCATCGGATTGGCGGACATTTTCTACCCCTCGATTTTGGAGAACTCGGCTATAGGATTCATTGTTTCGCGCAAAAGTCCCAGCAACTGCAGGCGATTGATGCGCAGCTTGGGATCTGGCGCGTTCACCATGATTTTTTCGAAGAACGTATCTACCGGCTTGCGCATCTCCGACATCGCGTTCATGCAGCCGATGAAATCTTTTTTGTCAACGCAGACCTTCATCCTGTTGGACGTCTGTGTCAGCGCGACGACGAGGTCTTTTTCCGGCTGTTCGCTGAGCATCTCGATATTGACGTCGCCGCCGTATCTTTTGGCGTCCTTCTTTTCCTCGATGCGCAGGATATTCGCGCCGCGCTTGTAGGCCGTAATCAGGTTCGCGCCGTTATCCGTCGCCAAAAAGTCCTTGAGCGCCAGAATAAGCGCGTGCGTCTCGGTAAATTTGTCTATCTCGGCGTTCGCGGCCAGAACGGCATCGATCAGGTCATGACGCACCCCCTGGTCACGCAGCGCGACTTTCAGGCGTTCGGTGAAAAACTGCATGAGGTCTTTGCTGACATCCGGTTTCGACCGAAGGCCTTTCAGCCTGGCTTCGTAAAGTTCATAAGACGCCTCGAACAAGGCTTTCAGGGAAATGTTCAGCTTGTTCTCGAGAATGATGCGGATGACGCCAAGCGCGGCGCGGCGCAGGGCGAAGGGGTCCTTGGAGCCCGTGGGTTTTTCGTCGATGGCGAAGAAGCCGACCAGCGCGTCAATTTTATCGGCCAGCGCCACGCAGATGCTGACAGGCGCGGTCGGGCAGGTGTCATGGGCGCCGGCCGGCTTGTAATGTTCGGCGATGGCCAGAGCGACGGCCGGATCCTCCTTGTCGTGCAGGGCGTAATAGCGGCCCATCGTCCCCTGCACCTCGGGAAACTGGAACACCACGCCGGTCGAAAGATCGGCCTTGCACAACAGGCCCGCGCGCTGCACCAGCGCGGCTTCGTTGCCCCAGTTCAGCAGGTAAGCGATTTCCTTCGCCATCGCCTGCAGCCGGACAACGCGCTCCTTCACGGTGCCAAGCTTCTGGTGGAAGGTAATATGCTCCAGCGCGGCATTGCGGCTTTCGAGTTTCTGCCGGCGGTCCTGATCCCAGTAGAACTTGGCGTCGGACAGGCGCGCGCGAAGAACCTTTTCGTTCCCGGCCACAACCTGTTTGCCGCCATCTTCAGTGATCATATTTGCAATGACAATAAATTTGTTGGAAAGCTTTCCGGCGTCATCCAACAACGCAATGTACTTTTGGTTCCCGCGCATGGTGGAAATCAGCACTTCCTGCGGCACGTCGAGGTATTCTTTTTCGAACGTGCCCACCAGCGGCACCGGCCATTCGACAAGCCCGACGATTTCTTCGATCAGTCCTTCGTCCTCGCGGATTTTCAGGCCTTCCTTGTTGGCCAGCTTTTGCGCCTGGTCGGAGATAATTACCTTGCGCTCGGCGCGGTCGAGGAGGACATGGGCTTTTTTCAGCTTTTCCCGGTAGTCGGCGAAATTCGAAACGGTAATTTTTCCCTTCGACAGGAAGCGGTGGCCTTGGGTGAAGTCTCCAAAATTTATGCTGCTATCCTTGCCAATCTGAAAGCCGGTTACATTTTTGGAGCGCAACACCTCTCCGTTAAACATCGCCAGCACGGAGTGTATGGGGCGCACCCACATAAAGTTGTTGCCGGCCCATCGCATGGATTTCGGCCAGGTAAATTTACGCAGCGCGTCGGTTAGTAAATCCACCAATACCGCAGGAGTTGGCTGCCCTTTCACATTCTCGCGGTAAAACCAGAAGGTCCCTTTCGGGCTTTCTTCCTTCACGCATTTGTCGAAGTTCTTCTGGTTGATGGATTTCAAAAATCCCTGCAGCGCCTGTTCCGGCGCGTCGACGCGCGGGCCGCGCTTGTCGGTCACGGTGTCGGGTTGCTGTTCGGGCAGACCGTCGACAACCAATGTAATCCGGCGCGGGGTGGAATGGGCTTCCGCCTTCTTGAACGTCAGGCCTTTTTCGGTCAGGCCCTTGGTAACGAGTTCCTTCAGGTCGTCCGCCGCCTTCACCTGCATACGGGCGGGAATTTCTTCGGAGAAAAGCTCGAGCAGGAATTCAGCCATGTTACGCGGCCTCCACCTTCTGGTCGGCCGGGTAGACGCCCATCCAGGCGTCGCAGCAACCTTTTGCCAATGCGCGCACGCGGCCGATATAGGCCTGGCGCTCCACCACGCTGATAACGCCGCGCGCGTCCATCAGGTTGAACAGGTGGCTTGCCTTCAGGCACTGGTCATAGGCGGGCAGGGCGAGGCCCTTGCGCCCGTTGTTCGAGCGGTGTGTTGATTGCGCGCCCAGCAGCGCCTTGCATTCGGCTTCCGCATCCTTGAAATGCTGCATCAGGATATCGGTATTCGCGAATTCGAAGTTATAGGCCGTGTATTCCTGTTCCGCGCGCAAAAAGACCTCGCCGTATTTCACGCCCTTGCCGTTGAAGTCCAGATCGTAAACATTATTCACGTTCTGGATGTACATGGCGAGGCGCTCGAGGCCGTAGGTGATCTCGGCGGAGACGGGATTACATTCGATGCCGCCGACCTGCTGGAAATAGGTGAACTGCGTCACCTCCATGCCGTCGCACCAGACTTCCCAGCCCAGTCCCCAGGCGCCGAGCGTCGGGCTTTCCCAGTCGTCCTCGACGAAGCGGATGTCATGGTATTTTGAATCGATGCCGATGCGCTTCAGGCTCTCGAGATAGAGGTCGAGGATATTCGCCGGCGAGGGCTTCATGATGACCTGGTACTGATAGTAATGCTGAAGCCGGTTCGGGTTTTCGCCATAGCGGCCGTCGGTCGGGCGGCGCGAGGGCTGCACATAGGCGGCGTTCCACGGCTCAGGCCCCAGCGCGCGCAGCGTGGTGGCGGGATGGAAAGTGCCTGCGCCGACTTCCATGTCGTAGGGCTGCAATATCAGGCATCCCTGATCGCCCCAGAACTGGTGCAGCGTGAGAATAAGATTCTGAAAACTAAGTGCCTTCGTCGCGTCCGCCATCGTCAAATATCCACCCTCTATTTGATGCCTCAGAGATTAGCAGCAAAATAGCCATTTTCAAAGCGCTGCCATTCGCGTATGGATATACAAATCTTTCAAAAAACAGGGGATATACGCATGAAAAGGCTCACCGAGCAGTTCAACAGCATTTCCGTTAAAAAGGGCGAATGTTTCGTCGTTGATCTGCCGACC
>SCTB01000100.1 GCA_004297545.1 Alphaproteobacteria bacterium | reverse complement strand
CTATTGATATAGCAAAAAATGGGTATAAAACTAAGACTTAATGCAGGAAGTTTTCAGAACACAGGATATCGTCGAGGTTTCCCTCATCAAATCGCTGCTGGATGCGGCGGGGATCAAGTATTTTGTCTTCGGGGAGCAGCTGAATTCGATGGTCGGCGGCCTCGTCGGTGACGATATCAGTGCCTGCCGTTTTATGGTATTAGATGAGCAGCTCGACGACGCCCTCGATATCCTCGAAGACGCCGGGCTGTTTGACGAAGAAGAATATGAAGACGAATGACAACAGCAACGATGTGATCGAGACCACCCTGCTGCGCGGCAAGGTCCGGCTGCTGCAGCCGAAGGTGGGCTTTCATGCCTCGCTGGATACCGTGTTTCTGGCGGCAGCTGTCCCCCTCAAAAACAGCTCCAGCATCCTTGATGTCGGCTGCGGCGCCGGCTCCGCCGGTTTATGCGCTTTAGCAAGAAACCATCACATCCATCTGGTTGGGCTTGATATTCAGCAGGAACTTATCGACCTGGCGCTGCAAAACGCCGCGCTGAATGGCGTTTCGGAGCATTGCCATTTTTTCCGTGGCAGCCTGCTGACGGAAAAAGTCATTCCTGACAATTACTTTAACGCTGTTCTTATGAACCCACCTTATCAGGAAGGCGGCACCCACACCCCCTCGCCGCGGAAGAACAAGGCACTCTCGCATGGCGAGGAAGCCTCAGGCGCGAAGCTGGCGGACTGGGTGCGTTACGCGCACCGCAAGCTGAAGAACGGCGGCACGGCGGTCATGATCCACCGGGCAGACAGGCTGGATGATGTCATCGTCGCTCTGGAAAACCGGCGCTGGTTCGGCAGCCTCGTGGTCTATCCCCTCTGGTCGAAAGCCGGCGAGGACGCCAAGCGCGTCATCATCCGCGCCCGCAAGGAACGCTATGCGCCGATGGTCCTGAAACCCGGACTCATCATCCACGAAAAAGACGGCCAATATACAGACGGCGCCCAGAGGATACTGAGCGCCGCCGAAGCAATAGATTTGGACTGAATGACTTAACCCGGACCTTTGTTCGAGAAGTAAGCCTTGCGGCGCTCTTCCTCGAGGCCTGCCTGCTGTCTGCGGGCATCTTCTTCGGTCAGGTTTTCCTGTTTGAGCGCATCCTGCTTCGCAAGTTCGGCTTTCATCTGCGCTTCATGGGCCATAGCCTCCTGCTGGGCTGGCGTCGGCGGCGGCGTGGAGAGAGCCTGCACCAGCGTAAAGGCGCCGGCCACAAAGGTCGCTGCCATGAAATCGTTCATAAACTGGCTGCCGCCCCTGCCCACAACTTCAAGGCCGGTCTGGCCTGTCACTTGCGGGATGGGCGCACCGACACCCATCGTGGGTTCAGCAAACGCAAGGCTCGCAACGGCGGGAATGGCCAGCAAAGACGCCATGGCCTTGACAGAGTCAGCCGCCGGAGTCGACGTTCCTGTATCTTTTGCTGCGGGTTCGGTTGCCATGTTCTGCTCCTTACGACGCGTACTGATACGCGATGTTCGTCAGATGCTTGGGCGGGTTTTTCGAATCTTTGACTTCAACCAGCCCTATCTCATTCTTCTGCCCCAGGCGCTGAC
>SCTB01000007.1 GCA_004297545.1 Alphaproteobacteria bacterium | reverse complement strand
GCCGAGTTCAACGATATCATCGAGGCGGTCGCCGAGCTCGACGCCGATGTGATTTCCATCGAGACTTCGCGCTCGCAGATGGAATTGCTGGATGCCTTCGTCGATTTCAAGTACCCGAACGAAATCGGCCCCGGCGTTTACGACATTCACAGCCCGCGCGTCGTGCCCCAGGTCGAGATGGAGGCGCTGCTGAAGAAGGCCGCCAAGGTCCTGAAGGCAGACCAGATCTGGGTCAACCCCGACTGCGGCCTCAAGACCCGCAAATGGGAAGAGACCAAGCAATGTCTGCGCAACATGGTCGGCGCCGCGAAATCGATGCGCGGCCTGGCGGTGGCGGCGGAGTAGGGGATTTACCCTGAAAAACAAAAAGCCCGGTCTTCCAGGACCGGGCTTTTTTGTCGGGTGCCGCAGGCTTACTCGTTTGCAGCCTTGGTGGTCTGAGCGCCGTGGCAGATTTCGTTATACTTGTCGTCGTTGGACGGAGTGAAGAGGGCCATCTTCTTCATCTCATCTGCAAACGCCTTCGCCTTTTGCGCGTTGATCTCGGCGGAAGCTTTCAAAAACGGGACCATATGTGACTGCTCCTGAAATAAACTGTTTTAAAGACTAAAGAAAGATAACATAAAATATTTTCATAATCAAATGGAAAATGAAGGGGTAAAATTAATATATTACTTTAACTTTTGCTATTTTATATAATTAAATCAATTATATATACCGATATTCGATACTAAAACATAAATTATAGATCAGGCTTCAGAGGCGCTTTGTCCGGGCATTTTGGGAGAAGAGACCAGGACATCGTCATTCGCCGGGATGAAAAAGAGGGTCTTTTTCTCGGTTCTTACAGCGACCGTTTCCTGATTCTGTGTAGCTGCTTCCATCCAGACGTCTAAAAAGAACGGTGCCATCGATGTTTCTCCTGCATTGTGTGAATGGGAACATAGCAGAAACGGTTAACATAATCAATACATTATTTTACGGCCTTCAACCATGCGCAAAAACCCTGAAAGGCCAGATAATTCAATTTGTTGGCGATTTGGATTTGACGTATCCCCTGCGGAGGGCCTACAAATACAAAATTTTTCAGGTGATGGACGACGCTATCATGGACCTCTTCGACAATCCCCGTTTCCGAAAGCACACCGCTTCGCTGATGATCGCCTTTGGCGTGGCGGCGACAGGCATGCCTGTCAAGGCTGAGGAAACGGATCCGGAGACGCTGTGGAAGACGCAGACTTTCGACGCCGTTATCAGCCTGAAGCCGTGCCCGGAGACGGGGGTTTGCGGTTATATCTACTGGCTCAATCCCGACGATACCAAGCTGTTTGACTATTTCGGCGATCCCAAGCGGAAAGCGGCGCGCGGGGCATTTCCGGACATCGCCGGCCCGACGCGGGATGACGTGAAGGCGCTGTGCGGCTTTTCGCCCAAAATGAATTTCGCCGAGGCAGCCGACGGCCACTGGCGGGGACGCATGGAAATGCGCGGCATGGGCATGACCATGAACGTCGATGCCGCAAAGCAGGGGGAGCGGGAGTTGCGCGTGGTGACGTCAAAGGGTATCTTTTACCAGACGGAGACATGGGTCCGCGTCGACAAGGATGACGCGAGATACCCGAAGTGCAAGCCATGAACAAGGCCCTCAGGGACGTCCTGCTGATTATCGTGCTGTTCGGCGCGATCCTGGCTGCGCCCGTCGTAATGGATGCCTTGTCCGGCCCCGCGGAACCTGAAGCCGAAAAGCCAAAAGCCGAAACCGCGCAACAGCAACCGGAAAGCAGGCCGGCGCCGGCGTCTTTCGGCGACATGCCGCCGCAGCCCAGGCCTTTCGACCCGAATTCAGCCGCCGGTCAGATCGAACGGGTGGAAAACGACGTGTCGCGCGAAGCCATCGAGCAGGGAACGGTGGACGCCCCGATGCCGGATGCGGATTGCGCCGATCCGGATTTTCATGCCCCGACGCGCGGCGGGTTCGAGGTTCAATTCGAAGGCGGTAAAGGCAAGGATACGCTCAAACTGGGCGGCGGAAATTTCACACTGGATGGAAAACAGTTTTCAGGCATGGAAGTCATTGATGTCCGGAACGATGAGCCGAATAAAATCACGGTTCTCGGCCAGGGTCTTGCCCATGCGGAAGGGCGGCATATTTACGTGCTGGCCGACCGGAATATCGATACCGTCTATCTTGACCGCTGTTTGCGGTGGAATGATCCTATCTTCATCTCCGACGACGGGGAGGCGCCGCTGCTGCGTTACGATACCTACGACAAAATGGGAAACGTATCTCACGTCAGCGTATCGGAAGGCGTGATGGTGCAGCGGACTTCTCAAAAATAATCTCTTTCGCGAAGCGAAAGTCAGGAATCCCCTCTCCTTTGGGAGAGGGTTAGGGTGAGGGTACTTTCAGATCGTGTAATATAAAATGAGAGTTATTGGTATGGACAAAGACATTTTATGGTCCGAAAAGAGAGTAGCGTTCACGTCGGACGCTGTGGAAACCATGCGGCAGTGGGCTGACATAAACCGGGTAGAGGACGGAAAAGCCATATGCTGGTCTGTGGCTCTTACCGAAAAGGGTGAGATCCTGCAAATTGGCCTCTGCACATACCTGGTAAGAGGTTCTGTGCTGGCGAAGGCAAATCCTAAATTCGAACTATCCCCGTTCGCAATCGAAGACAGAGTGGGTGATATTTTATTTCATTGGGTCGCAGATCAAAGTGGTCTTGAGGCGGTTCGCAAATATTGCATCGATGCTGGCGGCGGGAGACCTTCTCGAGTAATTGAAATCCCGGAAGGATAAGCATTCTAAGGGCACGATACTTAATGAGAGTCCGGCAAGTACCCTCACCCTAACCCTCTCCCAAAGGAGAGGGGACTAAAGGCTTTCGCTGCGCGAAAGAGAATTTTTCAGGCCTGCTGGAACTCCAGCTTCCCGCCCCAGAATTTTTCGATCAGCGGCAGGGCGTCCGCCGAATAGCCGGTGGACATGAAGACGCGGCGGCTGTTTTTGCCGATGTTGTATTCAGGGTGGCGGTCCAGGTATGTGCGCAGGGCGTGCGCGGTCGCTTCGGGCTGGTGAATGATGGGCACGCCGACGGGCAGGTTCTCGGCGAACAGGTCCGCCACCAGCGGGTAATGCGTGCAGCCCAGGATGACGCTGTCGGGCGGGGCAGACAGATGCTCGTTCATTTCCCCGACATATTGCCGGATCAGCTCATTCAGTTTCTGGCGCGACGCGCCTGCTTCGATGGCAGCGGCAAGGTCAGGGCAGGCCTGCTGGAAGACGCGTGCGTCCGGCCGGCGTTTGCGGATTTCATAGGGATAGGTTTCCGTTTCCACCGTGCGGGGGGTCGCGAAGACAACGATGGTATGCGGCCCCGCGGCTTCGGCCGGAAAGAGCGGCAGTGAGGGTTCTTCCCCGCCACCGAAGGGGTTGAGGGGGCGCGCTTCCTCGTGCCAGCCAAGGCCCGTCGCGGCCTCGATGGTGGGCACCACAATGCCGATCGCGTTGCGTTTGACGTTATCCTTGCGCCGGATGCTCGGCAGCCATTGCTGCTGTATCCAGCGCAGCGTGACGACAGAGGCGGTATTGCAGGCGACGATGACGAGGGTGCAGCCTTCCGCGAACAACCGCTCGATGCCCGCGCAGGTGAGGTTCAGGACCTCCAGCGGGGGCCTTGTGCCATAGGGGGCGTTCTTGTTGTCGCCCAGATAGACGAAGTCGCGGTCGGGCAGGGCATCGATCAGCGCACGATGCACTGTCAATCCGCCAAAGCCGCTGTCGAATACGCCGATCATGTCCCTTGTTCCTTAAGGCCAGTTCTCAAATATATAGGCTCTTTACCGGCAGGGCGACAAGATTGGGTCTGATGGGCCTAAATCAATGCTTAACTTTATGTTAATTACAGTCTGGTAAAATCGCCGTATGGCGAAACTATACGCGGCATATCAGATCGACGAGGCTTCCCGCGAGAAGCTCCTTTCGGTATTCAAGCCGAAGTATCCGGATGTCATCGCCCATCACATCACCCATAAATATGGCGCCGGGCCGGAAGATGTGCCGCCGCTGCCGGAGCATGTGCGGGTGGTGGGCTATCATGACAGCGGCGCGATACAGGTGCTGGTCGTCGATATCGACGGCAAGCGCAACCAGGTGACGCCGCCGGACGCGCCGAAGAAGTTTTATCACATTACCCTGTCGCTGGACCGGTCGCAGGGAGTCAGCCCCAGCAAATCGAACGGCGTGCTGCAAGCTATCGCCGCTGAAAAAGGCGAGGCGGCGGTTTATAACCTGCCCGAGCCCGTCGAGATTTCGGCTGTGCCCAGGCTTTTGCTCGATCCGCCCTCGTTTGCCGAGGCGATGGAGGAAGCGAAAAAAATTCTCAGCCACAAGACCGCGGGGCCCAACGGGGTTATCGCCTATGCCGTGGTGAATGACGAGAAGAAACGCGCCGACGGCGTTATCGAGCCGTTCTTCAACCCGCAGTCGGACAAGCCGCTGCATCTCGCTTATGCCTTCTTTGAATCGAACCATGTCGGCATACCCGTCATCACCGCGCCCGGCGGCACGCAGGACCTGACCGTGACGCATCTTGTCACGGGCGAGGTCATGAACGTCCAGCTCAGCAAGGAGAAAAGCCTGAAAGAGGCGCTGCAGGCCATTCAAGCCGATGTGCCGGGCGAGAAGAACCTCGACAAGCTCGAGCGGTATACGGTCGCGAAGCTGATAGAAAAGGGCTGGCGCGTGGAGATCGAGGATTCATTTACCACCGCCGTGCGCGAAGCGAAGGAAGAGCAAGGCATAGACCTGACCTTGCCCGGCAGTTATATCGGCGCGCCGATGCAGTTTGACCGCCCCGCCATCACCAAGAGGACGATTGATCGCGTTGAAAACCTCCATCGCGCAAAGCTCTTCGACATCCGGGATGCGAACGATCTCGGAGACGTGCTGAAAATCGCTGCGCATATACGCGAGGCGGCGCCTCCCGGCATCGAGCCAGACGCCATGCAGCGGCTGTTCGCGATACAGGTGCCGGGATTTTCCAGCGTCGAGCTCGCCGATTCAGGCGAAAAGATCGAAGACAAGATCAGGGGCCGCGAGGGATGCACCTATACCGAAAAGGGCACCTTCGTCACGCTCGCCCGCATGGAAGAGCAGCTCAACGAAGCGTTGCAGAGGGCGAAGGCGGAAGAAGACAAGGGCAACAGCTTTGCCGGCCGCGAGATTGTCGCCAACCTTGAGCGCCTCAACATCTACCGCCGCATCGAGGCATGCATCGTGAGCAACCTGCAGGCGCAGGGACTGGATGTGACCACGGCCGTCTCGTCTTTCGTCATCGCCGACAGTCCCGACGCCATCGATACGGAACATGCCGGGACTGCAGGCCTTCCTGTCGGCTTGAAAAACCGTATCCGCCGAACGGCGCAGAAATCTCCCGGCCTTTAGCTCATCGAATATCTTTGACAGGGCGCCTGCTACGTCACTATGGTGCAGCATGAAAGATATTTTTGGCCTTCTCGGCGTGTTTTTCCTGATGGGCAGTTCGGTGCCGTATATCATCGCGCTATGGAAGAAGCGCGCGAAGCCGCATGCCTTTTCGTGGATACTCTGGAGCCTCATCAACGCCGTCGTCTGCGCGGCACAGGTCAGTGACGGGGCAGGGGCGGGCGCCTGGTCCGCGGGCGCCACGGCGCTGGTGAATGGAGGCATCGCCGTTTATGCGCTCAAATACGGCGAAAGAAACTTCACGCGCGGCGACTGGGCCGTGTTTCTCTCCGCGTTGGCGGCGGTGCCGCTATGGGTTGCGACGAAGGATCCCGTGTGGTCGGTGATACTCGTCTGCATCATCGACACATTCGGATTTTTCCCGACGATGCGCAAATCATGGCACAAGCCCTATGAGGAAGTGCTGATGACCTTCGTGCTGGGTGAGATCGGCTTTTTCTTCGCCATCCTCGCGATCGAGAATTACAGCCTCACCAACTGGCTTTATCCCGGAGTCGTGCTGGCGACGAATTCGGTGTTTATCCTGTCGCTTTCCTATCGGCGCTGGGGATGGACAGGTTCGCGGCCTGCCTGATTCCCTCCGATTTTCAAGCGCAGCTGCCCTCTGGGGTGTTTTAACTCCTTGAAAGGCGGACATTTTTAATTATGACTTGACCGGTCAGTCAAATAGGTCTATATTGAAGATATAAGGTTCAAGGAGCATTTGCCATGACCGGCAATACCGACACAAAACAGAGATTGATCGACACAGCCCTCGAGCTGATCTGGACGGACAGCTACGGTTCGGTGAGCGTCGACGACATCTGCAAGGCTGCCGACGTGAAAAAGGGCAGCTTCTACCATTTCTTTCCCTCCAAGGTCGATCTCGCCGTCGCGGCGATGGATGAAACGTCGAAAATCGCACGCGCCAGTCTCGACAAGATTTTTTCCGCGAGTGTGCCGCCGCTGGAGCGTTTCACGCGCTATGCCGACTTCACCTGCGAAATGCAGGCTGATGTGGCGAAGAGATACGGCCAGGTCTGCGGCTGTCCGCTTGCGGCCATAGGCTCGGAAATGGCTTGCCAGGAAGACCCCATCCGCAGGAAATTCGACGATTTAAGCACGATAAAGGTACGCTATTTCGAAAGCGCCCTGCGCGATATGGTCGCCGAGAAACTGCTGCCGGAAAAGACCGATGTAAAAGCTCTGGCGCAGGAACTCTATGCCTATCTGCTCGGCCAGCTTACCCTTGCGCGCATCCAGAACGATCTGGAACCGCTGAAGTGTAACCTGAAGTGTGGAATGATGAAGCTGCTGGGCGTGACGGAGAAAGCCACGCGCGCCGCGTAAAGAACGAGGGAAATGTGACGAAACGACGAGGCCGATTTCTGCCGCAAAGCTGCGGCTTTTTTTGGAACAGGCGTTAGACCGACCAGTCAACTAACAAAAACTCAGAGAAAGGACAACACCCATGAAACCCGTAAAAAACAACATCGCTGCGAACCCGGCCGAACTCGCGCTGATCGACCAGTATATCGCCGGTATCGATGCGCGCCAGGAATGGGCCGCATCGCTGATTGAGGCGGAAACGGGCGATCTGTATGTCGCAGAACTCATCCGCCGCATGTCGGATACGGATGAAGACCATCCGGCATCCGAAGCCGCGTTCGACTGGATCAATTAAGAAGTAACAGGAGGCTGCCATGACAATGTCATTCGAAAATCTGTATATGAGTCAAAGTTTGCATGATCTCTTCAACAAATCGACCGTCCTGTCGCCCGAAGATACGGCGGCGCTGGACATCGGCGGGCCGGCTGTCAACGCCCCGTCGCCCGGGGATTTCACGCTCGAAGCGATGATTGCGGCGGCTGACAGCTATTCGGTCAGCGCCTTCGACCTCACGCGCTACGTCAGTGATTTATAACCCAAGATAGTCAGGAGAATTCCCATGTTCGACACCGTTCATTACACACAGGCCCCTGAGACGCTCCGCTCCCGTGGCGTCGCCGCCGAAGTCCGGATTGACGGGCAGACCTATGACATGCTGGACTGGAGCCTGGCTGGCGTTTCGTTCAGGACGCCCGCCAATGCGCCGCATCCGGGCGAGGAGGTGAAGCTCACCCTGCGCTTTCACCTTGCCGATGAAACCGTCGGCATCTGGGTTGACGGTCGCGTTATCCGCAGCGATGATCAGGCAACCGCCGTTGAATTCGATGAACTGACCTCTTACGCCAGCCGTAAGTTTGCCAGAGTGATCGACGGGCTGCAGGCTGTACCGCCTGCCGCCATGCACTAATCCATCCAACCTTAAACCAACCGCAACCAAGGAGACTAAAATGAGACTCGACAATAAAAACATCATCGTGACCGGCGCCAATCGGGGCATCGGGGCCGCTATTGTCCGCGAACTGCTGAAGCACAAGGTCGGCAAGGTCTATGCCACCGCACGCAAGATCGAAAGCCTGCCCGACTTCGGCGACAAGCGCGTCGTTCCGGTCGCGCTGGATATCACCAATGCCGGCCAGGTGGCGTCTGCCGCCGAAAAGGCGAAGGACGTGCATGTGCTGATCAACAACGCTGGCATCGCCACGTTCACCTCCCTCATCGAGGGCACGACCGACGCCATCGCCGCAGATATGAACACCAACTATCACGGCACTCTTGGCGTCATACGCGCCTTCGTCCCTGTGCTGCAGAAAAACGGGGCGGGACTGATCGCCAATGTCGCGAGCGTCGTCAGCCTCGCGCCGGTGCCCGGCATCGGGGGCTACTCCGCGTCCAAAGCGGCGCTGCACTCGGCCACGCAGTCCCTGCGGACCGAACTGGCCGCGCGGAACATCCAGGTTTCCGGCATTTATCCCGGGCCGATCGACACCGATATGGCGAAGGATTTCCCGATGGAAAAAACGTCAGCTGAATCGACAGCGGCGGCAATTGTGAAAGGCCTCATTGCCGGGGACGACTACATCTTTCCCGACCCGATGTCGGCGGAAGTCGGCCAGCTCTGGCGGCGCGACCCGGTAGCGCTGGAGAAACAGCTGGCAGCGCCTCTGGACAAGGCTGCTTGACAGGCCTGATAAAGGATCAGCCCCGCCGCGCCGGAGAACCCGGCCGGCGGGGCTGTTTCATCTCTCTGGCGGGCTCTCTTTTGACGGCGCCGTACAATAATCAGGGCGTTTGCCATTGATATTGTTGGCGTTATCTGACAAATGGCGAAATGTCACTCATTCTCATTAAAGCGTGGTACAATTAAGAGTGTATATCAACGTGAAGGGAAAACCTATGAAACGGTCAATCACTCATAAACTCGCAGCTCTTGCTACTATTGGAGCAATGGCTGGCTCAAGCGGCGAAGCTCTCGCTGGTTCGGCGACGACGTTCAAGACAATGTCTCAGAACATTATCGCAGCATCATCGAGCTTCCAGTCGCTGATTTCTACCGTCTGCTGGATCGGCGGCGCCGGACTTGGCGTTGCTGGTATCTTCAAGCTCAAGCAGCACGTCGATAACCCCGGCCAGACCGCGATGAAAGACGGCCTGATCCGTATCGCCGCCGGTGGTGGCTTGCTCGCGTTCCCGTTCATCCAGTCCGCAATGCAGGGCTCTATCTCGAACGGCAACCTGAACAAAGTCAACGCTTCAAGTCTGTCTATCGACAGCGTGTCGGTATTCACCTGATCGAGGCTTGATACGTTCGCCAGGAATTACGCCCGGCATCGGCGGTTTGCTGATGCCGGGCGTTTTCTGTTTCACTCCCTGCCTGCCAAGGGAATGACGCTTGACAGAAATGCTGCACTGCGGTAGGTTTTTGATACGACGAATGCGCCGATTTGAAGCCGACAGCTTGCGGGCGCTCAATAAATTCAGCTAAAGCGTTGGCGGACAATGTGCCGCCGCGTGCTATACGTCGGCGGTTTTTTTACGCCTTACGAAAGGAAACATTGTCATGTCTCTTCACACCAACTTTATCTACAGAAACCCCTCAGCCATCGAAGCAAACGCTATTCCACAGGGCACGCTCCACGACGCCGCGGAGCAGGGGGATTTGCGCCATATCCGCAGCCTTGTCGCCGACGGCGCCAATGTGGACGCGCGCGATGCTCAAGGCCAGACGCCCCTCATCATCGCCATCCGCCACCGCCAGCTCCGCGCTGCGGCGGAACTCATCGCCGCAGGCGCGAACTTGAGCGTCGAAACACGCGCCGGCTGGACGCCGCTTTCCGTCGCGGTGAAATCGGGCAATCCGTTCATGATCGAGCTGGTTGCCGGCACGGCGGGCGCTGCGGTGAAGGCGTAGTTTCATCAACAGCACCACCGCGATGTACCCTCACCCTAACCCTCTCCCAAAGGAGAGGGGATTCCTGACTTTCGCTGCGCGAAAGAGATTATAAATTTATGATTTTCTGCCGAAGGCGGTCTTTAGTCCCCTCTCCTTTGGGAGAGGGTGGGGTGAGGGTACTTAACCTTAGGTGGAATTTACGGCTTCGGATTCCCGTTCACAACCTTCTTCACAGCCGGCGCATGCGCGGCTTCCAGCGCGGCGAGGTATTTGTCGGCTTCGAGGGCGGCCATGCAGCCCATGCCGGCGGCGGTGACGGCCTGGCGGAAGACTTTGTCTTTCACGTCGCCGGCGGCGAAGACGCCGTCGATGTTGGTCTTGGTGGAATCCGGGGCGGTCACGATATAGCCGTCCTTGTCGAGCGTGACCTGGCCCTTGAACAGCTCGGTCGCGGGTTTGTGGCCGATGGCGACGAAAACGCCGTCGGTTTTATAATCCGTCACGGCGCCGGTGTTCACGTCCTTGATCTTCACGCCGGTCACGACCTTGCCGTCGCCGGTGACTTCATCGAGTTCCGCATTCCAGATGACGTTGATTTTCGGGTGGTTGAACAGGCGCTCCTGCATGATCTTTTCGGCGCGGAAGGTATCGCGGCGGTGCACGACCGTGACCTTGGTCGCGAAGTTGGTGAGGAACAAGGCTTCTTCAACCGCGGAATTACCGCCGCCGATAACAAAGACTTCCTTGCCGCGGTAGAAAAACCCGTCGCAGGTGGCGCAGCCGGAAACGCCTTTGCCCTGGTATTGCTGTTCGGAGGGGATGCCCAGCCATTTCGCCTGCGCGCCTGTCGCGATGATGACGGCGTCTGCCGTATAAATATCGCCGCTGTCGCCGATGGCTTTCTTGGGGTTCGAATTGAGGTCGATGCTCTTGATCGTGTCGTTGATGAGCTCCGCGCCCACATGCTCCGCCTGCAGCTTCATCTGGTCCATCAGCCAGGGGCCGTTCACGGGCGCCGCGAAGCCGGGATAGTTTTCGACGTCGGAAGTGACGGTCATCTGCCCGCCCGGCTGCATGCCGGAAACCAGCCGCGGCTTCAGGTTCGCGCGCGCGGTGTAAATTGCGGCGGTGTATCCGGCGGGGCCGGAGCCGATGATGAGAACCTTGCTGTGATGCGTCTTTGACATTTTTTTACCTCTTTCTATCTCTCTCGTCACCCCCGCTTCAGGCGGGGGTCTGGCAGCCGCCTTTGGCGGCATATATCAAGGCGCTTTCGCGCGGGCCGGATCCCCGCCTTCGCGGGGATGACGGCTCTTGAATCGTGCCCGAATTTCGTCCGCCACCCATTGTGTGTCGTTTGGTGGTTCATATGACCATTTTTCCAGCAGCCCTGTAAAGGGGCGCGTATAACCCTGTTCCTGCAGCAGTTTGTGGAACCAGTCGTGCCGGGTCGCCCCGCCCTCGAGGGAGGCGATATAGACCGGCTTTCCGGTCGAAAGAGCCTCTGAAGTCATGGAGATGCTGTCTTCCGTCACGATGATGAAATCGGCATGGGCGAGGAGGGCGAAATAGGGGTTTTCGCCCGTGCCGTCCCAGAAATGGATATTCGGGCCCTGCAGCATCTCCCGCAGCAGCTTTTCGTTCTCCGGCCCCGTGCGGCGGGAGGCGGTGATGAGCAGTCCGGTCTTGCGGTGGTCGACCAGCTGTAAAAGCTGCCCCGCCAGCATTTTCGCGTTTTCCTTCGTCATCTGGTGGGCCCGGCTGTTGCCGCCGATAAGGACGGCCACGCGGGGATGAGGGATTTTGTGGAACTGTTTCTCGAATTTCGCCTTTGCATCCGCCAGTTTTTCAGGGGTTATGCGGTGGGTGCTGCACTTGGTCACCAGCACGTTTTCACCGCGCGTCGGGTCATGCTGCGGCACGATAACGAGGTCGAAATGCTTCGTATTGAAGCGGGGATCCTGCAGGTACACAACGAAGCTTTTGCCGCCGCTCTGCTCGCGGATATGCCGCGCGATGCCGATGGTCTGGCGCCCGCTGGCAAGGATAATATCGGGCCATGGCGAGGAGATTGCGTCGCTGTCAGCAGTCAGAGCATGGTTATGGCCCCATGCGAGCCAGGGTGAAAGCTGCTTCCAGGGCGTCTTGAGCTTGATGCGCTTGACGACAGGCTCGATGCCCATGGCTTCCGCCACGCCGATCGCCTGGTTTTCGCTGCCGATCATGCCGCTCGATATCACCCAGCAGGTTTTTATAGATTCTGGCAATTCATTTCCTTTCCGCAGAATAATATATTCTTTATTTCCAGCAGGGCGAAGTGTGGATTTTCGATGCTCGGGCAGTATCAGATGTTATCGCAAATGAAAGATTCAGAAAGCAATTTTTGGGAATTATTTCACTTGAATGCAAAATATGATAATATTATTACATTATAGAGTTTGATTCTGACCCACCCCCAATTTTCGAGTAATAAAATGCCAAAAGTGAAATTAGATCGCATCGACCGCAAGATCCTCAATGATTTGCAGGAAAGCGGCCGCATGACAAACGTCGAACTGGCCGAGAGGGCGGGTATTTCTGCGCCGCCGTGCCTGCGCCGGGTGCGTGCGCTGGAAGAGGCAGGGGTCATCAAGGGGTATCACGCCGAGATCGATGCCGGCACGCTGGGGTACGGCGTCATGGTCTTCGCGCAGGTGGGTCTCTCCACGCAGTCGGAAGTAGACCTCAAGAAATTCGAAGACCTCGTGCGCAGCTGGCCGCTGGTGCGCGAATGTTATCTTGTCTCGGGCGAAGCGGACTATATCCTCAAAATCGTGGCGGAAGACTGGGACGCGTACCAGAAATTCCTGACCACGCACCTGACCACCGCGCCCAACGTCAGCCACATCAAATCCGCGCTCGGCATCCGCGTCGCCAAACACAAGCCCGGCGTTCCGGTCGACATCGAGTAAAAATTCCCCCTTCCGTTCGTGAAATCTTCGCGGATAACGGCGTGGCTTTTCCATGTCTATTTAATTGAAAACAAATAACAAAATTCCAATTATTTGACATAATTTATTTCCCGGTCTATTCTGGCTCATCCGTTTATCAAGGAATTTGAGCATGGTTGGGCCGCAGGAGCTGGCAGAAAACAACGAGCGTTACGTGATCGGGCAGTGGTTTAACTCCCTTGCCGATGCGGTCAAGGCGTATCCCATGCGCGCGGGAACGCTGGCTGGAAAAGTCATCGAATATGACAGGGCGACGGTGTCGCCGGTTTCCCGTTCTTTCAACCTGGCGTCGAAAAGCCGCCACATCGTGTCCGGCCTTGACCAAGCTGCAGTCTGCCGTCACGTCTACAAACTCGACAGGACCACGAAATGGGATGAGGCGGATGAGCAGGGCCTCTCGGTGGCCGCGAAGGATTTTGACAACGGTATCGGGACTGTCGACGCGAAAACCTTCGCCACTGGGTATATGCTCGAGAACATGAAGAAACTATACAAAATCTGCAAGCTCAACCGCATTGGCGTGTCCGTGCATACGCCGGAACCGGGGCGCATCCAGATTGACCTCGTGCCGCAGGAGAGGCCGATATGCAAGCCTGTCCTCCGCGCGCCGAAGATGACGTTCGGGAAGTAATCAGGTTTTCCTATTTTTCTTTTTATCGAGGAGTTTGCGGATCGCGAAGCCCGTGCCGCCGACAAAAAGGCACGGGATCCAGATCAGAATGATCTCGGTCAGGAAGACCTGAACGCCGCGGAGGCTAGCAAAGCCGGGGCCGATAGGGGATACGGGTATGGGATTGACAGGCAGGAAATATCTTTCCGTCGAAAAAGGCCAGAAAAACGCAATGCCCAGCCCGCCATCGGTCATGGCGTCCAAAATCGGATGCGACATGGCGCAGATGAACGTAAAGAAGAACACATCCCAAGGCTTGACGAGCTCTTCCTTTTGCCGCCAGGCCCAGAGGCCGCCGATAGCGAGCGCCATGACGATGGAATGGGTAAAACCCCGGTGGCCCCACTGGGATTCGTAAGGGATGCCGAAATTGAAGGCGAGGCAATCGATATCGGCCATGACAGTGGCGAGGGCGCCGGCTTCCATCAGCGACTTTGGCACCTTTGTACCGCCGAGCGCCATATACATGCCGATGGGAATGGCGATGTGTGAAAAGACAGTTGCCATCAGGCGGCGGCCTTTTTCTTCTTTTTGCGGAACGGGTACATCATCTGTCCCCAGAAACTATCCGGTATCTTTTCGCCGTACAATCCGAATTTTTCCGGCAGCCGGTCTTTTGGCATGTAATAGGTGCCGAAAATCCGGTCGATCCACGGGAAAAGCCCGGCGAAGTTTTTATCGAGGCCTTCCTCCTGCGAGGTATGATGCCAGCGGTGGAAGCGAGGCGAGGCGATGATATAGCCCAGCCAGCCGAAACCCCAGGTCACATTCGCATGCAGCAGCAGCGCGTAAAAGGCAAGGAAGGGCACATAAACCGCGACGCCCTTGGGGTTAAACCCGAGGCCCAGCAGCACTGCCGCCTGTATCAGCTTGGAAAGAAGTTCGTTGACGGGATGCAAACGCACGGACGACAGCCAGTCCAGTTCTTCAGAGCAATGGTGCACGGCATGGAATTTCCACAGCCGGCGGCTATGGAACCAGCGATGCGTCCAGTAGCCGATAAAATCGCCGACGACGGCCATCAGCAGCAGCTGCGTTCCCGGCGCCAGATGTGCGGTTATCCATGTCTCGCGGTGCTCGATGACGGATTTCAGCATCTTCGGCGGCGTATGGAAGAGGATGCTGAAGACGATGACCATGGCGACGAGCGTGATGGTCTTGAAGACAATCGGCGTGAAGAACCAGTAAACCAGGTCGGTCTTGTAGCCGGAGCGGAAAACCTTCTGCGTTTTGTTCGCCGCGAACAGAGATTCAAGAACGGCGAAAATGAAGGACAGGATGATGAATCCGGCAATCAGGTGCGTGATTTTGTCCATGCGTTAAACCCCGGTGCGCGCCTCATACATTATACCCGCGGCCGCGCAAAATACCTGCGCTAAAAATATTCAGGGAAATCAGGGCGTATATTCCGGCGGAGCGTCGTCCTCGCGGTATTCGGTGCAGAGGATGGAATAGGCGGCCTTGATGTCGGGCATGGCGCGCTCGACGGCGGCTTCGCCTTCGTCCATCAGTTCCTCGGCGCGGTCGAATTCCATCAGGCCGATATGGCCGATGCGCGGCACGATAAGAACGTCGGGCGGGTCGCCGGCAAGGCGGGAGCGGGCAAGGCGGTCCTGCACGATGTTCAGGGCCGAGACCATGACGCCGAAAATGCTGGGGTTGCCGGGGTCGCGCCGGAAGACGCGCTGGATGAGGCCCTGCTTTTTGGCTTCCTCCACCTGCTGCGGTCCCTCGAAGTTGAGCAGGTCGAAACCCGCCACGGTCGGGATGGTGTCGCCCGGGCGCTTGACCTTGCCGATGATATCGCCCGAGACGTTGACGGCGATGGTCATGCGCGCGCCGCTGGCCGTGCAGGCGGAAACGGGCACGGGGTTGACCAGCGCGCCGTCGATGAGCCAGCGGTTATTCATGAAGACCGGCGGGAAGATGCCGGGCAGGGAGAATGAGGCGCGCATGACGTCGACAAGACGCCCCTTGCGCAGCCAGACTTCGTGGCCGGTGACCAGATCCGCGGTGATGGCGATGAAGGGGTGGGGAAGATCTTCAACGCGGACATCGCCGAAATTGTCGAGCATCAGCTTGACCAGTCGTTCCCCGCCGATGAGACCGGAGCTTTTGACGCGGAAATCGAGATAGGAGAGGACCTTGAACTTGGTCAGCTGATAGGCCCATTCCTCGAGCGAGTCCAGACGGTTGGCGAGGTAGGCGCCGCCGACGAGGGCGCCCATGGACGTGCCCGCGATGATCGTGGGCTGGATGCCGTGGCGCTTCAGCGCGCGCACGACGCCAAGATGCGCAAAGCCGCGCGCAAGCCCGCTGCCGAGCGCAAGACCGATGCGCGGCGCCGTCGACATGTGAACTGTGCTGCTTCCCTGTTGCCCCTGCGTCTGGCCCGCCGCAGGAGATTCCGGACCGGGAGGAGGCTTATCCGGTCCTTTTTTATCCCTTCCGAACACGTGAAACTCCGTTTTTCCTTATTATGTTTATTATTTACAGGGAGTGGGTTAGAGACTAATATCCACCGTTAATGGTAATATAGCACGACTTTCTAAAGTATTAACAAGTCACAGAGAAATCGTTTGGCAGCCGCCCAGGAACTTAGGAAATCCGCCCCGGAAATGACGGCCTCCCTGCCGCTGGCGCTGCGCATGTGGAAGGCCTATATCCGGCCTCATCTTGGGCTGCTGTTCACGGCAATGGCTCTGATGCTGGTCGCGGCCGCCATGACCGGGGCTATGGCCAAACTTATGGAACCTGTGATCGACAAGGTATTCACGGCCAAGGATACCGTCATGCTCTGGCCGGTGGCTGGCGGGGTTTTCCTGGTTTTTGCCGTGCGCGGGGGGGCGACCTACGGGCAGGCGGTGATGATGAATAACCTGAGCCAGCGCATCGTCAGCGCCATCCAGCGCGACATGTTTGCGCATCTGGTGCGCTGCGATCTCGCCTTCTTCCACAGCGTGCAGAGCGGGGAGCTGATGTCGCGCTTCCTGGCGGATACGGCGCTGATCCGCGCGGCGGTGACGGAAAGCCTGACGGGTTTTGGCAAAAACGTATTCACCGTCGCCTTCCTGATCGGCGTGATGTTTCTGCAGGACTGGAAGCTGGCGCTGATATCGATCTTCGTCTTCCCGGCGGCCGCCTACGCCGTCGTGCGCATGACCAAAAAGCTGCGCAAGGTATCGACCGGCACTCAGGTAAAGATGGGCGAGCTGACGGCCATGCTGGGGCAGGCCTTCCAGGGCAACCGCCACGTGAAGGCATATGGCATGGAGGAGTTCGAAAAGGAGCGCGTCAACAGCGCGGTCCTGCAGATCTTCAAGCTGATGACGCGGTCCTTCCGGATCTCCGCCATCGCGACGCCGGTGGCGGAGATGCTGAGCGGGCTTGCGATCGTGACCATCATCATTTATGGCGGCATGCAGGTGATGGCGGGCGTCAGCACGGCCGGCAAGCTGTTTTCCTTCATTGCCGCGTTCCTTCTGGCTTTCGAGCCCATGAAGCGGCTTGCGCGCCTGAACGGCGCGATGCAGATGGGCTTTGCGGCGCTGGACCGGCTGTTCAATCTTCTGGACATGGAACCGACGATTAAAG
>SCTB01000099.1 GCA_004297545.1 Alphaproteobacteria bacterium | reverse complement strand
CCGCGCAGGCCAAGGCGGCGTGACGCAGTATAGGAACTGTATATCAGGGAGGTTTCATGCGCCGTCAATTTCTTGCCCTTCTTCTCGCCCTCACGCTGGCGGCGACCGTCGCGTCCGCCGAAGGGCTGCGCGACAGGCTGAAAACGCGCATGCAGCAGGCGGGGCAGAGCCGGACAGAGGGCATGACGCGCGGGCATCTGGCGGGCTTAAGCATCGTTTACTGGCTTCCCGAGGATACCGCCTATCCGGCGCCGTTGGTGCTGTTCTCGCACGGGATGAACGGCTGCAAGACGCAGTCCGTGTTCCTGATGAAGGCGCTGGCGCAGCACGGCTATGTCGTGGTGGCGCCCGACCACAGGGACGCCCTGTGCGGCGACGGCGGCGAGAGGAGCAGGTCGGCGCATCTGCCGGAGGAGAAATTCCCGGACTATGCCGCCTGGACCGACCGGACCTATCGCGACCGCATGGAAGACATAAAAAATCTTTACGGCGCGCTGAAGAGCGAAAAGGATTTCACGCCGCGCATCGACTGGAACCGCGTGGCGCTGTCCGGCCATTCGCTGGGCGGCTATACGGTTCTGGGGATGGCGGGCGGATGGGAATCCTGGAAGATGCCGGGTGTGAAAGCGGTGCTGGCGCTCTCGCCCTTTGCGGGCCCTTTCGTCGCGCACAAGACGCTGCCGAATGTGGATGTGCCGGTGATGTACCAGAGCGGCACGCGCGATCTGGGCGTGCTGCCGTCGCTGAAGAAGAAAGGCGGGGGGTTCGACCAGACGCCGTCGCCCGCCTGGTTCGTTATCTTCGACAAGGTCGGCCATTTTGGCTTCACCGACCTGCAGAAAACTGCGCAGCAAAGAATTATCGACTACAGCCTGTGGTTCCTCGACCATACGCTCAAAGGCAGCGATGCGCCGCTGCCGAAGGAATCCGGCGTCACGGCGCTGCAGGAAAAATAATCAGGCGGGGGATTTTTCCTGCATGTCGAGCAGGATCTCGGTCAG
This sequence comes from Alphaproteobacteria bacterium, assembly GCA_004297545.1. Classification (GTDB taxonomy): domain Bacteria; phylum Pseudomonadota; class Alphaproteobacteria; order Micavibrionales; family UBA2020; genus JAPWJZ01. The sequence goes on along the minus strand of SCTB01000099.1, from coordinate 10,545 downwards.
GGGGTTGAGGGTTTTCATCGCTTCTTCCAGCAGGTCCATGATCTGGAACAGCGCATGGTCGATGCTCTCGGCATCTCCGGTCATGATCTTGTTGGCGGAGGGGAAGGTCACTTCCCAGCTGACATCGCCGCTGTAAAGAAGGCTATGCCCGTCCTCCATGAACAGGCTGATCTGCTGGTGCTTCTGCTGCAGCGTGCCGGACGTGAATATCTGTCCAATTTTTTTGAACGCCGGTTTCGACAAGAATTTGAACTCCCGTTTTTTGCTATTGTAACAAGGTACATAAATTACCATAATAAGTAAAGAAAAAACTGGGGTATCCAGATGCCGCGAGGACCTTCATGGCAGAAGGGTAAAAAATGTATCAATTTCAATAGGAAAAGGAAGAAATGGTGCCGACGGAGAGGATTGAACTCCCGACCTTCGGTTTACAAAACCGCTGCACTACCGCTGTGCTACGTCGGCATCTCGATAAATCTTACCAGCTATAAGGGCAGGCTGGCAATTTCAGTCTCGAGCTTTTATAGCCTTTTTTCCGGCCAAGGCAAGCCGCAACCCCTTATATATCAACATTATTTAAGACCGGCCACCGGTCTACAAACCGCTGCGTCCCTGCGGTGCCATGCTGCGTTGATGACAGAATATCCTAAAACCAGAATAATTTCCTGAAAAACCTCGCCTTTTACAGGCGGCGTTTAAATTTTTTCAAGAAGAATCATGTAGGCTGATAAGGTGCGTCCGCGTTGCGGGCGTGCGCGGATTGAAACTCTGGTCGTCCGGACAATATGTGCTACTATTATCAGGACGATATGCCGGGGAAGGGGGATATCAGAAGTGTCGCAGGGACAGAAGAGTCCGCATGAAGACTTTATCATGTTCTTCACGGTGCTGTTCATCATCTTCGGGATAGGCTGGTCCATCTGGCATTTCTTCCAGGGGGAGCTGACGTGGATGGTCAAATGGATCCGCGTGGGCGAACTTTACGTCGTTTCCCTCGTCCATGGCAAAAACTACCAGATCCTGGACACTGAAAACAACATCATGCAGCGCCTTGACGTGTGGCGCAGCTGGCTGCCCAAGGCGCCTGTCGAGAATTTCGACGTCGAGCACATCAAGGAATCCACTGTCATTGCGGTGCTGCCGCTCAAGCTCCTGTTCATGGCGATCATGGCGCTGATGGCGATCATCGCGACCCTGTACGGTCCCGGCACCCATTACAAGCGCCGCATGACCCTCGACGTCCTGATGTCCGAACAGGCCAAGGTCTTTCCCGCCATCCAGCCGTTCCTGAAATTCGATCCGCGCAAACTGCCCTTCCGCGCACCCGGCCAGCCCGTGCCCTCGCAGCTGCCGATGTTCTCGGAGGCGCTGGCGCCCGAGGAATGGCTTGCCTATCACGAAGTGAAAATCGTGGGCGGGGTGCTGGACCGCAACAAGGCCTACCAGGCGCTCGCTCTGCAGCTCGGCAACCGCTGGCAGGGGCCGGAAAAACTGCCGCTGCACGCGCAGGGGATTTTCGCCGTCTGCGCGCTGAAGCATGCGCGCAAGCGCAAGGACAGCGAGGTGATGCTCAACATGATGGCCCAGAGCTGGACCCACGACAAGGGCTTCCGCCCGTCGGGCAAGCTCAAGGGCATGATCAAATCCACCATCCGCAACCCGAAGCTCGGCGGCGCGCTGATGAAATTCGCGGACCAGCATGCCTATGAAACGACGGCGCTTGCGCGCTGCCTCTCCCGCGCACGGGAGGAAGGGGGCGTCCTTGCGCCCGCCGAATTCCTGTGGCTGCGCGGCCAGGACCGCACGCTGTGGTATCCCCTGAACAACCTCGGCCGCAAGTCGTATTGCGTGGAAGCCGTGGGCGCGCTGGTCCATTACACGAACGAGCTGATCGCGGGGCAGAAGATACCGACGCCGCGGTTCGACGAGGTTATCACGGGGTTTGAGAAATACATGAAGAGCGGCGCCGCCCGGGCCATCCCGGAACTGGATAAAAAGGCGGGCGGCTCGAAAAACTTTAAGTAAGGGAGTTTTCTATGTTCGGTTGCAGCAGCAGCAGGGGTCTGGACGCGAAAGTCGTCAATAACGCGCTGGTCGTTTCTTTCCTCACCGCCGACCCGCCGCGCGTCTGGCGCGCGGACATGACGGGCCTTGCCACCGCGACGCTGGAGCTGCGCGAGGGGCAGCCCGGCAAGTTCCGCCTCGTGATGAAAACGCCGGGCGGCAAGGAAGAAGACATCTCCACCTTCACCGACCGCGAAACGGCGGCGAACGCCCTGCGCTGCGTGACGGACGCCATGCTGCGCGGGGAGGGGGGGAGCTCTTCCTCCGCCTCCACCTCTGCGGGCGGCGGGATGATGAAGCGCGTTTTCTGGATTGCGATCGTCTTGCTGGTGCTGTACCTGGCCGTCAACGTGCTTGCGAACGCCCTGCACGGCGGGGGCGGCGGGCGATCGCTGCCGCCGGGCGTCAAGGCCGGGACGGCGGTGCCGGCCGACAAGATATTCGGCGGGAAGTAGGGAAGGATCGGGGTTAAGTGGCCTTAAGGGAAAGATACGAGGTCAAAGGTTCATCGCTTCTCCGCGACGCGCGGCCGTGGTCGGTCCGCGTCATCGACACCGCGCGCGAGCCTTCCGTGGCCGTCATTGCGATGGTGATGGCGATCGGCGGCATGATGATCAACCCGACCGTCGCCTGTTTCGGCGACCTCATCTTCTTCGTGTTCTGCATCTATTTCTGGTGGCTGATGACGCGGCCCCTGAAGCTGCCCTTCAAGCTGCCCAAGTCGTCGAAACGCAGGGACCCCAACTTCAAGCAGCCCGACGGCAAGCTCGGCATGGCCGACGGCATTCTTTACATCGGCAACGACCACGAGACGAACGAAGAAGTCTGGTTCACCAACTCGGACGCGCGCACGCACTGCCTCTACCTCGGCACGACCGGCTCGGGTAAAACCTTCGGCCTCAAGTCCTATGCCTGCAACGCCCTGTGCTGGGCCTCGGGCTTCGTCTACATCGACGGCAAGGCCGATACGTCGCTGTGGTCGACGATTTCCGCGATGGCCCGCCGCTTCGGCCGCGACGACGACCTTCTCATCATGAACTACATGACGGGTAACGTCTCGGGCCGGGTGCCGTCGAATACCATGAACCCGTTCTCGAGCGGTTCGGCCTCTTATCTCACCAACATGCTTGTGTCGCTGATGCCCGACTCCGAGGGCGACAACGCGATGTGGAAAGACCGCGCCGTCGCACTTGTCTCCTCGCTCATGCCCTGCATGGTGTGGAAGCGCGAGAACCAGAACATGCCGCTCTCGATCGGCGTCATCCGCCATTACCTGACCTTCAAGGCCGTCATCAAGCTCTCGCGCGACGCGGTCATCCCCGACACGCTGCGCTCGGCCATCCGCGGCTACCTGAACGAATTGCCCGGCTACGTCGACCATGTCTTCGACGACGAGGGCAACGAAAAGCCGATGCCGCCGGACGCCGGCATGGTCGACACTTCCGTCCCGCGCCAGCAGCACGGCTACCTGTCCATGCAGTTCACGCGCTCCATGCAGAGCCTGGGTGACGACTACGGCTTTATCTTCGACACGCAGGCGGCCGATATCGACATGATGGACGTGGTCCTGAACCGCCGCATCCTGATCGTCCTCATCCCGGCCCTCGAAAAGTCCGGCGACGAAACCGCCAACCTCGGTAAAATCATCTCCTCGACGCTCAAGGGGATGATGGGCGCCACGCTCGGCAACACGGTCGAGGGCGAATCCGCGACCGTCATCGACAACAAACCGACGAACTCGGCCACGCCCTTCATCTCCATCTTCGACGAGGTCGGTTACTATACCGCGCAGGGCATGGCCGTCATGGCCGCCCAGGCCCGTTCGCTCGGCTTCTCGCTCGTCTTCGCGGGCCAGGACTTGCCCTCGATGGAAAAGCGCGTCAAGGAAGAAGCGCGCTCCATCACGGCCAACTGTAACATCAAGCTTTTCGGCAAGCTCGAGGATCCGACGCAGACGAAGGACTTTTTCGAAAAGACCGTCGGCACCTCGCTCGTGACCGAGGTCTCCGGCTTCCAGCGCGGCCAGTCGGGCGGCGCCGGCTTCATGGACAGCCAGCAAGCCAGCGTGCAGAGCCGCGCGCGCGCCTCCTACGACGCGCTCAAGGGCTTCACCGAGGGCCGCGCCATCTGCGCCTTCGGCAAGAGCGTCGTCGAAATGCAGGTCTATAACTCGCACATCGGCGATGCGAAGGCGATGCGCGTGCACCGCTTCCTGCCCATCCCGCCGCCGGCGGAAGACGCGCTGGAGTCTCTGCGCATGGTGAACGTGGTGCTGCAGCGCCTGCGCAACCCGAAATGGGACCCGGCCGCGATTGAATCTCCCTTAAGCAACGACATCGAGGCGCTTGCGCGCGGCTTCAAGACCGCGAAGGAAAAGGGCGGCACGCTGCTCGAATGCGCGATCGTGGGCGTCGCCGCCGTGGCGGAAGCGCACAAGACCATCAAGCCAGAGGACGCGCTCGGCGTCGAGGCGCCCGCGGAAGCCGCCGGCAAGCCGCATGCGCCCTCGCCCATCAATCCGGATGCGGAAGCCGTCGCCATCGCCACCGTCCAGCAGCAGACCGCCAACAAGGGCCCGCTCAACTGGACCGAGGTCATCGGCGTCGGCGCAGGCGAGTCCAGCACGCTGGCGCCCAAACCCGCCGCGCGTAAGGATCCGCCCGTTTACGACACCAAAAAGCCCGTCTCGTGGGAAGAGGTCATTTCCACGGGCGGCGCAACCGCGCAGAAGGCCGCCGAAGCGGCCGCGGAAGCGGCCCTGGGCGCTCCGCTATCCTGGATGGACGTCATCGGCGGCCCGCAGGCCACCGTCGGCCCCAACGCCGTGGAAGACCAGGAGCGCCAACGCTCCGGCGACAAGGCGCCCCTGCCGCCCGCGGGGGCGACGCCGCCCTGGATGGTGCCGGAAGGCGACCAGCAGGGCGCCGGCAACGGCGTGTCCAGGTCCGGCGACGACAAGGGCGCAGCCGCCGCAGGCCCCCTGAGCTGGGCCGACGTTATCGGCGCCGCGGAGAATGCCAAGAAAACCGGAGAGGCCGCTGAATAATGGAAACGATAAAGAAGCTCAGCCTGCTCTTTTGCATTCCCCCCGCCCTGACCCTTGCCTACGACCTGATCTTCGGGTGGTTCGTCAAGGCGGAATTCGAAATCCGCTCCCTGAAGAAATGGTGGGAGATCATAAATAAAGGGTCGTATCTGCCCGTCAAGAACTTCGTCGGGTCCGTTACCTCGACCGCCTGGGCGGAGAAGGTTTTCAACATGCCCGCGCCCTTCGTGCTCAGCGCCATTCCGTTGTTTCTTTATGTCGTTTACCGCATCATTTTCCTGCTCGCGGGCGGCAAGGCCGGCGGCTACAAGTCACGGCATTGACGCCAGTTCCTTCACCGTTTCATCGATCAGCCTTAAATCCTGAGCGCGCGACAGGCGGTGGTCGCCGTCCGGGACCCATGTTATTTTGACGTCCTCCGCCGCCAGGCGTTCCCTGATCTTTTCGCTTTTCCGCCAGGGCACGTCTGCGTCCTGCCGCCCGTGGATGATGCGGACGGGGCAGGCGACGGGGATTTCCTTCTTCAGCAGCAAAAACTGCTTTGCATCGTCGAACAGCCGTCGGGTGAGCGGGTAAGGGTCGCCATAGGCGCTGGGCAGGTAGACCACGCCGTCCTGTTCCAGCGTATGACGATCCTTCTCGCCAAAGCCGCCGTAAATATCGTCGGTGAAATCGGGGGCGGGCGCCAGCAGCACGAGGCCCGCCGTGCGTTCGGGGCGGCGCAGCGCCAGCAGCAGCGCCAGCCAGCCGCCCAGCGAAGACCCGACGACGATCTGCGGCCCTGTCGTCAGGCTGTCGAAGACATCCAGGCTGTCCCGCAGCCACTGGCCGACGCAGGCCTCCTCGAATTTCCCGGATGACTGGCCGTGGCCCGTGTAGTCAAACCGCACAAAACCCTGCCCGCGGCGCTTGCAGCATTCCTCCAGGTATGTCGCCTTCGTCCCCGTCATGTCGGAGCGGAAACCGCCCAGGAATATCGCGCCCGGCAGCGCAGCTGCGGCCCCCGCGCTGCGGCGATAGGCGATGCGAACGCCGGGTCGCGGACTGAAGATCTCCGTCATTGGCGAGGGATGCGGTTGCGCGCCCGCGTCTGGCTGTCGATGCTGTCGCCGATCAGCCATTTGACCGCCGTGTCTCTCTCGGCGTCCGTGCCGGCGATCAGCATCAGGTAGTTTTTGCGCTGCTCGTCGTTCAGCGGCGGCAGGCGCTCCTTGTACTCTTCGGCGACCTTCGGGTCGCGGCGCCGGTCCTCGCGGGACTTGATGTTGCTCCTGGGGTCGATCAGCGCCGACCGGTCGACTTTCCCGCCGCGCCTGTAAATCACTTTGGGCTCCGCATAGCCGCCGCCGGCGCGCAATTCGTCGAGGATCAGGCGCGTGCCGTTGAGATGATAGGCGGCGCTCCATGACGTTCCCACATGCACGTTCATGCCGCCGGCCCCGAACTCGAGCGTGTCGCGGTTGAAACTGAAGGCGGCATGGATATCCTTCGTCTGCCGGATGTCGCCCGTGAAGGGGTCCATCTCGTCGGCGATGACGGGCGTGAAAGACAGGTCGTCGCGGTCCAGGATATAAAGGTTCGCGACCGGCGGCATATAACGCAGGTCGGCGTAGTCCGCGACCAGGAAGTTGCCGTCCTTCATTTCCTCCAGGTCCAGCAGCTGCCAGTAATAGGAATCGTATTTGTGGCCGCCGGGATAGGCGGCGCCGTCGAGATTCCGCGCGCCGCGCACCATGACATAGTACGGCTCGTCGCAGGCATTCACTTTATCCTTGAAAACCGTGTCTACGATGCCGATCTCCGTGGTTTCGCAACGATGGACCCACATATATTCCTTCAGGAGGTTGCGCAGGTCTTCCGACACTGCGGTGAAGGTCTTCCAGTCCGGATTCTGCCGGCGCAGCTCATGCAGGTGGTCGACATAGGCGCGCAGCAGACCGGGCGGATAGGTCGCCTTGATCTCGTTTGGCGTTATCGTCAGGCTGTTGCGCAGGGAGCAGCGTTCGGGTTCATACAGATAATAGGTTTCGACCGGCTGGAAGTCGCAGGCCCTGCTGCAATCGGCCGCGGCGGGAATGAACTTCTGTATCCGGCTGATGCCCTCGACAATCGCTTCCGGCGCGGGCCGGGTGTCGCAGGTGAAGATGCGTTTGACGGCAGGCAGCGAGGCCGCAACGGCCTGGGCCGCCGCCACATTCTTCGCATGCTCGCCCTGCGCCTTGATCATCCGGTCCATGGACGCCGTCAGGTCCATGTCGCTTGCGGGGGACGCGGGTGCGGGCGGGGACAAAGGCTTCAGCGCGCGCTGCAGGTCCTCCGGTTCAGGAGGACTGACGGCTTTCTCCGGCTGGCGATCAGGGCTCTGAAGAGGGTCTGCATTTGGGTACGGCGTCTGCTCCAGCGCGTGCCCCGTGCGCTGAAGCGGCCCTGTATTTTTATCCAGCGCCTGCTGCATATCCGGGGCCTGCGGTGGCGGCGCGGCGGCAGCCGGATTTTTCTCTCCTTTCAGGACGCCGATGATGCCCTCACCCCCTATGCTGAGATCGACGAGGCATATGGCGATAAGGATGGCGGCGGCGATTACAAAATATTTTTCCATATGAAATCCGGAAGTACTGCAGGGCAAGTATACACGGTTCCGGCAAAAACCAAAAAAAAGGCCCGGCAGATGAGCCGGGCCAGTTTAACAAGGTGAGGTGCCTTAAGTGTGTGTGTGCAAGTGCGTTCCCATGACAAACTTCGTGATTAGACTCATATGACTTCGAGCATCTTGGCGACCAGCGGGTGGCGTACGATATCGACTTCCTTCAGCCGCTCGACCGCGATGCCCTCGACCTTCTCCAGCTTCGCCGCCATGTCGCGCAGGCCCGAGATGCCGTCGAGCAAATCGCTCTGATCAGGGTCGCCGGTGATGATCATCGTCGAATTCCAGCCCAGGCGGGAGACGATCATCTTGATCTGGCCGTAGGTGCAGTTCTGCGCCTCGTCGATGACGACATAGGCGTTGTTCAGCGTGCGTCCGCGCATGTAACCGATGGGCGCAATCTCGATTTCGCCGCTCTCGATGCAGGACTTGAGGCGCTTGATTCCCATGCGGTCGTTCAGCGCGTCATAGAGCGGGCGCAGGTAGGGCGCCATCTTGTCCTGCAGGTCGCCCGGCAGGTAGCCGATCTTTTCGCCCGCTTCGACCGCGGGGCGCGAGAGGATGATGCGCTCGACCTTGCCTTTTTCAAAGGCCTCGACGGCGGCGGTCACCGCGAGATAGGTCTTGCCCGTACCAGCGGGGCCGATGGCAAGCACGAGATTATGTTTCTCGATTGCTTCCATCAGCCTCTTCTGGCCTTCGCTTCTAGGTCTGACATTCTTGACGTAGCTTTGGTCCCGGTGTCCCTGATAGCCGCCAAGGGGATCCCAGTCGCCCGCGCCGAACAGCTTGTGCACCCTTTCGACCCCGGGTGCGCGGTTCGCGCGGTAATTGGCGACCTTGGATTTTTTCCCCATGCTTTATTTTCTCCCTTTGGATTTTTGCGGACGGTGGTAATGGATTGAAAACTGCTGGGCCTTTTCAGGGCACAAAAAAACCTCCCAGGGGGAGGCCGAAATGCTTTTGACGATGCGGGTGGCGGGGCTTGCGATCACCAGCTGCGCTATTTCCCGCGCGCCGTGCGATGGGGGCAAGACATGAAGCCTTATGAGATCCAACTGTGCGGAACTCCCCAAGAAACCCTTTAGAAACTAAACTCAAACCCTGAAATCACTATACGATAAACCGATTCGCCTGTCATCAACAATTTGCGCGGTGCGTCAAAGTTTATCCACAACAGGTGGTGTGAGCGCGTTCGCGACATTCTTGCGCAGACAGGGTGTGCGCAAAAAAAACGCAATGCAAAAAATACGAAGCACGCTTCGGACGCGTTGCGGCGACGCGATATAAGTCTCGCTAAAACATGCGCGGCACAAAGGGCGCCGGATGGAAGAGCGGAATATTTTTGGCTTTAGAAATTATCCGACAGATAGCAGGGCGTGCATCTGACCGGCTGCTGGTTTTCGAATTCGACGAGCATGATGACGCCGCGCTGGCGCGCGGTGTCGAGCACGGTCTGGCTGACGTCTTCGAAAATCGCGTAGTTGGTTTCGGTGCCCGCCACGATGCGGTTCTCCTGGATGGTGAACCAGAAGGGTCCTTCCTCCGGGTTGCCGTCGAGCGTCGGGTGACGGTAAAAGAAGAAGGCGAGCGCGTTGCGCCCGTTCTTGAAAACTTCGTATTCCGATACGACTGAATTATTGGCTGGCATCTTCCCCGGTTACCCCTTTATTTCCTCTTATCAGCGCGTCGGATCGACCGCGCCGCCTGCGCCCTTCGGCTGGGCCGCGGCGGCGACTTCCTGCGTGTGATTGAGCGCCATCGTCGGGTTGGTGGAAATATATGCGCCGAGGATTTCACCCGCCTCGTCGTTGCTCCTGCGGGCAACGGCAGCGGTCTCTAACAGCTTACTGGCCATGCTTAATCTCCCTCATCCCGAACTCTAAATCTGAGCCTACAATGCTATTAAACCCCAAGAAAGTTAATTTTTAGTTTACATATTGCGTTTTCGATACTGTTTTTTGGTCAAGTAATTTTATTAGGGTGGAGTCTGAAGGAATCCGCCGCTTTTCGGGCTTAGCCTGGCTGGGGTGGTTCGGTTTTGCGGGGGGCGGCGAGCCTGGGCTTGTCGAGCGTCTTCTGCGTGAACTCCAGTTTCATCTCCGCCAGCGCGTCCAGTATTTTGCGCTGCATGCGCAGGGTCTCCACCGGCGCGACGGACTTGATGAAATGCGTTTCCCAGTTTCCGAGCGTGGCGATGGCGGCCGCAATCTCCTGCTGGCGCTTTCCGTTCTGCGACGGCAGGGAGCCGCCGCCCGACTGCTTGTCGAGCTCCTTCAGAAGTTGCAGGACATCCTGGTCGCTGATGCGGTATCTGCCGCCGCGGGGCACGAGCGCTTCCATGAGATCCTGCAGCGCCGCGCGCACCTCCGGGTCGTTGGCGCGCTGCGCCAGCGTTCCGCGGGAGGGAAGCGCCGCCTGCTCGTTTTTCAGGCCGGCGATGGCAATGGAGACTTCCGCGCCCAGGATGACCAGCTCCTTCATCGCCTCCGCGTCCTCGCGGTGCGCGGCCAGCTGCAGCGGCTTGCCGTTGCCGGTATTGACGTCGGCGCCGCCCGCGACGGCGGCGGCGATGGCCGGGATATCGCCCGTGGCTACTGCATTCATCAGCGCAGCATCCGCTGCCGACAGAGGCGCGGCGGGCGGGGGAGGCGCTGCGCTGGCGCCGGCGCCGGCGCGGGCATTCGCCTTTGCAAGCGCCTGCATAAGCTGCTCCATGGCCAGTGTCAGTGGATCGCGGGAACGCGGGGGCATGATGGTATCGGGCTCCTTAAAACAGGCCATTCTTACG
>SCTB01000098.1 GCA_004297545.1 Alphaproteobacteria bacterium | reverse complement strand
AGAAACATGCGCCGAATGCTTTCGTCATCGTCGTGACAAACCCGTTGGATGTCATGGTCGGCGTAATGCAGGAAGTCACCGGCTTTAAGCCCAGTATGGTCGTCGGCATGGCCGGCGTGCTGGACTCGGCGCGCTTCCGTCATTTCCTGGCCGATGAATTCAAGGTTTCGGTCGAAGACGTTTCCGCCTTCGTGCTCGGCGGCCACGGCGACACCATGGTGCCGCTGACGCGCTATTCGACGGTCGCGGGCATCCCGCTCCCTGATCTGGTCAAGATGGGCTGGACCACGCAGGAGAAGCTGGACAAGATCGTGCAGCGCACGCGCGACGGCGGCGCCGAGATCGTGGCGCTTCTGAAGACCGGCTCTGCTTTTTATGCGCCCGCCTCCTCGGCCATCGCGATGGCCGAAAGTTATCTGCTCGACAAGCGGCGCGTCCTGCCCTGCGCGGCCTACCTGAACGGCGAATACGGCGTGAAAGGCCTCTACATCGGCGTTCCCGTCGTCATCGGCGAGAAGGGCGTGGAAAAGATCATCGAAGTCACCTTCACCCCCGAAGAAAAGGCGATGTTCGACAAATCCGTCGCCGCGGTGAAGTCGATGTGCGATGTCGCGAAGAACCTGAAGACGGCTGCCGCGTAACGGCTGCTGTCGCGGTGACAAGAGGGGAAAGAAAGAATGAATATCCATGAATACCAGGCCAAGGAGCTTTTGAAAGCCCGCGGCGTGCAGGTGCTCAAGGGCCGCGTCGCCTATACGGCGGAAGAGGCGGTCGAAGTGGCAAAGACGCTGCCCGGCCCCGTCTATGTCGTGAAAGCGCAGATCCACGCCGGCGGCCGCGGCAAGGGCGGCGGCGTCAAGGTCGTCAAGTCGCTCGATGAAGTTAAAGAAGCCTCGAAAAAGATGATCGGCATGCAGCTCGTCACCAAGCAGACGGGCCCGCAGGGGCAGGAGGTGCGCCGCGTCTTTATCGAGGAAGGCTGCGAGATCGCGCGGGAACTTTACCTCGGCATTCTGATCGACCGCTCCACCTCGCGTGTGACCGTCATGTCCTCCACCGAAGGCGGAATGGACATTGAGGAAGTGGCGGCTAAACACCCTGAAAAAATCCTGAAAACAGTTGTCGACCCGGCGATCGGCCTGCAGCCCTTCCAGGGCCGCGAGATCGCGTTTGGCTTAGGCCTGGAAGGCAAGCAGGTCGGCAAATGCGCCGAACTCGTGATGAACCTGTACCGCGCCTTTATCGAGCTCGATGCCTCGATCATCGAGATCAACCCGCTGGTGGTGACGAAACAGGGCGACGTGCTGCTGCTCGACGCCAAGATGAATTTCGACGACAACGGCCTGTTCCGCCAGAAAGAGGTTGAGCAGCTGCGCGACGTGGCGGAGGAAGACCCGGCCGAAAAACGCGCCAAGGATTCCGAGCTCAACTACGTCAAGCTGACCGGCAACATCGGCTGCATGGTCAACGGCGCGGGACTCGCCATGGCGACGATGGATATCATCAAGCTCTACGGCGGCGACCCGGCCAATTTCCTCGACGTGGGTGGCGGCGCGACGAAAGAGCGCGTGGCGGAAGCTTTCCGCATCATCCTCTCCGACCCAAACGTCGAAGGGATCCTCGTGAACATCTTCGGCGGCATCATGCGCTGCGATGTTATTGCCGAGGGCATTATCACGGCAGCGAAAGAACTTGGCATGACCATGCCGCTGGTGGTGAGGCTTGAAGGCACCAACGTCGACAAGGGCAAGAAGATACTCAAAGAGTCGGGCCTGCACATCATCGCGGCCGAAAACCTTGCGGATGCGGCGCAGAAGGTCGTCAACAAAGTGAAGGCGGAGGCAGCGTAACATGGCCGTTCTTATCAACAAGAATACCAAGGTCATCTGCCAGGGCTTCACCGGCGCCCAGGGCACCTTCCATTCCGAACAGGCCATCGCCTACGGCACGAAAATGGTCGGCGGCATCACGCCCGGCAAGGGCGGCACCAAGCACCTCGACCTGCCCGTGTTCAACACGGTCAAGGAAGCGGTGAAGGAAACCGGCGCGACGGCCAGCGTGATTTACGTCCCGCCGCCTTTTGCGGCCGATGCCATCCTCGAAGCGGTGGACGCCGATCTCGACCTCGTCGTCTGCATCACCGAAGGCATCCCCGTACTCGACATGGTGAAGGTGAAGCGCAAGCTGCAAGGCTCCAAGACAAGGCTTATCGGTCCCAACTGCCCCGGTGTGATTACGCCCGGCGAATGCAAGATCGGCATTATGCCCGGCCATATCCACAAGCGCGGCAAGGTCGGCATCGTGTCACGTTCCGGCACGCTCACCTATGAGGCCGTCGCGCAGACGACCGCCAACGGGCTGGGTCAGACGACCTGCATCGGCATCGGCGGCGACCCCGTGAACGGCACCAGCTTTATCGACGCGCTGAAACTGTTCCTCGACGACCCCGAAACCGAAGCGATCCTGATGATCGGCGAAATCGGCGGCTCGGGCGAAGAGGACGCGGCTGAATTCATCAAGCAGGCCAAAAAGAAAAAACCCATCGCCGGATTTATCGCCGGCGTCACGGCCCCGCCGGGCCGCCGCATGGGCCATGCGGGCGCCATCATCGCGGGCGGCAAGGGCGCCGCGAAAGACAAGATTGCGGCCTTCAAGGCAGCCGGCTTCACCGTCGCCGACAGCCCCGCGGGCTTAGGCGATGCTGTCGTGAAGGCGCTGAAGGCGGCGTAAACGTCACGCGCCTGACGGATTGAGAAAGAGAAAAGAAGACAATGTCACAACGCGATACCTTAAGTTTCCTCACCGCCGCCGGCCCGGATTATATCGCCGAGCTTTATGAGAGATTTTCGAAGAACCCCGGCAGCGTGGACGCCAGCTGGGCCGAACTTTTCGGCACGCTGGGCGACGAGGGCAAGCTGCTGATTCAGGAGCTGAAAGGCGCCAGCTGGACGCCGCAGCCGGAGAAGCTCTCAGCCGTTCTTTCCACGCCCGCGAATACCGATGAAGCGTCGCCCGCAAAGAAAGCGGATAAAGTCGGCAAGCCTGCCGCGCCCGCCGCCGATGCGCGCGCCGTCGTGTCGGATTCCCTGCGCGCTTTCCTGCTGATGCGCTCCTACCAGGTGCGCGGCCACCTGATGGCGGATCTCGACCCGCTGGGGCTCATGGAGCGCAAATACCATCCCGAGCTTGACCCGAAGACCTATGGCTTTACCGAAGCCGACATGGACCGCCCCATCATGCTGGGCGGCGCGCTCGGCATCGACACCGCGCCTTTGCGTGAAATCGTGAAACTGCTGCAGGACACCTACAGCGGCACCATCGGCGTCGAATTCATGCACATCCAGCGGCCCGAGGAAAAAGCCTGGCTGCAGCAGAAATTCGAGAAAAGCCGCAACCGTCCTGCATTTTCGGCCGCAGAGAAGAAGCATTTCCTGAAACGCCTGACGGCGGCGGAAGGCTTCGAGAAGTTCCTCGACACGAAATTCACCGGTACCAAGCGGTTCGGCGTCGAGGGCGGCGAAAGCGTTATCCCGTCGATCGAGGAAGTCATTTCGCGTGGCGCGCAGATCGGCGTAAAAGAGGTCATCATCGGTATGGCCCACCGCGGCCGCCTGAACGTCCTCACCAACATTCTCAGCAAGCCCTTCACCGCGATGTTCTCCGAATTCCAGGGCACGCCCGCTAAGCCGGACGACGTGCAAGGCTCGGGCGACGTGAAGTACCATATGGGCACCTCCTCCGACCGCGATTTCGGCGGCACCTCCGTCCATATGTCGCTGGTTCCCAATCCCTCGCACCTCGAATTCGTCGATCCCGTTGTGGTCGGCAAGGCGCGCGCGAAGCAGTCGCTGCGCAAGGACGGGGAGCGCCAGCAGGTGCTGGCCATCCTGATCCACGGCGATGCAGCCCTTTCGGGGCAGGGCATCGTGGCGGAAACCATCATGATGTCGGAACTGCCCGGCTACCGCGTCGGCGGCACTGTGCATGTCGTCATCAACAACCAGATCGGCTTTACGACGGCGCCCCTTTATTCGCGTTCCGGCAGCTATTGTACGGATGTCGCAAAGACGGTGCAGGCCCCCATTTTCCACGTCAACGGCGACGACGTCGAAGCCGTCATGCACGTCTCCCGCATCGCCGCTGAATACCGGCAGGCTTTCAAGAAGGATGTCTTCATCGACATCATCTGTTACCGCCGCCACGGCCACAACGAGTCCGACGAACCGGCGTTCACGCAACCCGCGATGTACAAGACCATCCGCGAAAAACCGACCACGCGCACCGTTTACGCGCAGAAACTGGTCGCTGAAGGCACGCTGTCGCAGGACGAAGCCGACAAGATTTACAAAGACTTTACCGCTCATCTGGAAAGCGAATTCCAGGCCGCAACCAGCTACAAGCCTAACCGCGCCGATATGCTGGAAGGCCACTGGAGCGGGCTGAAACTCGCCTATGGAGAGGAGCGCTCGGGAGAGACCTCCATCACGCCGGAGCTGGCCCGGAAGATCGGCAAGGCCCTGACCACGGTGCCCGCTGATTTCGACCTGAACTCCAAAATCGCCCGCCAGCTGGACGCCAAGAAAAAAATGTTCGAAACCGGCGAAGGTTTCGACTGGGCGACGGCGGAGGCGCTGGCCTTCGGCGCGTTGGTTTGCGAAGGCCACCGTGTTCGCCTTTCCGGACAGGACTGCGGCCGCGGCACGTTTTCACAGCGACATGCGGCGCTGACCGACCAGTCGAATGAATTCCGCTATATCCCGCTCAACAATATCGACGCGGGGCAGGAAAAATTCGAGGTGCACGACAGCCCCCTGTCGGAGGCCGCCGTGATGGGCTTCGAATACGGTTATTCCACCGCGAACCCCAATTCGCTGGTGCTCTGGGAGGGCCAGTTCGGCGATTTCGCGAACGGGGCGCAGGTGCTTATCGACCAGTTTATCGCGTCCGGCGAAACCAAGTGGCTGCGCATGTCGGCGCTGGTGCTGCTGCTGCCGCACGGTTATGAGGGCCAAGGGCCGGAACACTCCTCGGGCCGGCTTGAGCGTTTCCTGCAGCTGTCGGCGGAAGACAACTGGCAGGTGCTCAACTGCTCGACCCCCGCCAACTATTTCCACGCCCTGCGCCGCCAGTTGCGCCGCGACTTCCGCAAGCCGCTTATCGTCATGACGCCGAAATCGCTGCTCCGCCACAAGCTCTGCGTGTCGAAGCTTGCGGAGATGACGGGCGAAACGCGCTTCCACCGCGTTCTGCCCGAACAGCAGCAGATCGACAAGGACGTGAAGCGCGTGGTGCTCTGCAGCGGCAAGGTTTACTACGACCTGCTGGAGGCGCGCGAGAAGCGCGGCATTAAAAACATCGCGCTGGTGCGCATCGAGCAGTTCTACCCCTTCCCGGAGAAACCTGTTGGCGACCAGCTCGCGAAGTACCCGAACGCGGAAGTCATCTGGTGCCAGGAAGAGCCCGAAAACCAGGGGGCCTGGTGGTACCTCGACCGCCGCATCGAAGGCGTATTGAAAGGCATCAAGCACAAGGCGGGCCGCCCCAGCTATGTCGGCAGGCCGGATGCCGCGGCACCCGCCACGGGATCGCTGAAAACGCATAACAAGGAACAGGAAGCGCTCCTCAACGCAGCGCTGACGCTATAGGAGATGAAAATGGCAACAGAAATCGTGGTCCCCGCGCTGGGCGAGTCGGTCAAGGAAGCGACCGTCGCGAAATGGCTGAAGAAAGTCGGCGACGCGGTGGCGGTCGACGACGCGCTGGTCGAGCTGGAGACGGACAAGGTAACTCTCGAGGTGAACGCGAAATCGGCGGGCGTGCTGAAGGAAATCAAGGTGCAGACCGGCTCCAACGTCGCCGTCGGCGCCGTGCTGGGCATGATCGCGGAAGGCGCCGGGGCTGCTGCCTCGCCTGCCCCCAAGGCTGCGGAAGCCAAGGCTCCCGCGAAGACGGAACCAAAGGCTCAACAGGCGGCTTCCAAGCCCATCAGCAACGATTCCTTCCTCTCTCCCGCCGTGCGCAAGCTGGTGGACGACAAGAAGGTCGATACTTCAGGCATCTCCGGCACTGGCAAGGACGGTCGCCTGACCAAGGGCGACGTTCTGGAAGCCTTGAGCAAGCCCGCTGCGGCGCCTGCCGCAAAAGCGCCCGCACAACCCTCAGGCCCCCGCACCAATGCGGATCGTGAGGAACGTGTGCGCATGACGCGCCTGCGCCAGCGCATCGCCGAGCGCCTGAAAGAGGCGCAGAACACCGCCGCCATGCTCACGACCTTCAACGAGATCGATATGGGCCATGTGATGGCCCTGCGCAACCAGTACAAAGAGTCTTTTGAGAAGAAACACGGCGTGAAGCTGGGCTTTATGTCGTTCTTTGTGAAGGCTGCAATTCAGGCGCTGAAGGACTTCCCGGCCGTAAACGCCGAAATCGACGGCACGGATATCGTATATAAAAACTATTACGATATCGGCGTGGCCGTTTCCACGCCGACCGGGCTTATCGTTCCCGTCCTGCGCGATGCAGATGCCAAGGGTTTCGCGCAGATCGAGAAAGAAATCGGCGAAATCGGCGGCCGCGCGCGCGAAGGCAAGATCGGCCTCGAGGAACTCACGGGCGGCACCTTTACCATCACCAACGGCGGCATTTTCGGCTCGCTGATGTCGACGCCCATCCTGAACCCGCCGCAGTCGGGCATCCTCGGCATGCACAAGATCCAGGAACGCCCCGTCGCCGTGAACGGACAGGTCGTTATCCGCCCCATGATGTATATCGCGCTGTCCTACGATCACCGTATCGTGGACGGCAAGGAAGCGGTCTCCTTCCTCGTGCGCATCAAGGACGCGATCGAGGACCCGCAGCGGCTGCTGCTGGACGTATAAGGGCTTAGCCCAGCTTGCCCATCACCTTGCGGAATTTTTCCAGCACGGCTTCTTCGCGCTTGTGATGGCGGTTCTTGACGACCCAGCGGCCACCCGCCATGACGTCGCGGACGGGGTTTTCGTTGGCGGCGAAAATGGCGGCGTCGAGGATATGGTCGCGAATCTTGCCCGTCATGAAAGGCAGGTTCGGGTCGAGAACCAGAAAATCCGCACGATGCCCGGCTTCTATCTTCCCCGTCTTGCGGCCTAGCGCCTTTGCGCCGCCGGAAAGCGCGCGGTCATAGAGCGTCGCGCCGACGGAGGGGATGTCGTGGTCCTTGATGATCGTGCGCTCGCGGTAGACGAGCCGCTGGATATACTCGAGCCAGCGCAGCTCGTCCACCACGCTCACCGTGATATGACTGTCGGAGCCGATGGCGAAGGCGCCGCCCTCGTTGAAATATTTCACCAGCGGGAAAATCCCGTCGCCTAAGTTCGCCTCGGTCGTCGGGCAAAGACCCGCTACGGCGCCTGATTTCGCCAGCCCCTTGATTTCGTCATCATTTACGTGCGTGCAGTGGACGAGACACCATTTGTCATCGATATTGCCGTTTTCCAGCAGCCATTCGACAGGGCGTTTTTTCGACCATTCGAGGCAGCCCTCGACCTCTCCGGTCTGTTCGGCGGCGTGAATGTGGATGGGGCTGTCGGGCAGGAATTTTCGGAAGGCCTGTGTTCCTTCGCGCAGCATTTCGGGCGATACGGCGCGTAAAGAGTGATGCGCCAGCCCCAGCGTCACCTGCTGAACGGTGCGGTATTCGCCGTGCAGTTCTTCGACGATGCGCATCAGCTGCGGCACGGAATTCAGGAAGCGTTTTTGCCCCTCGGCCGGCGGCTTTTCGCCGAAGCCGCCATAGGCGTAGAGCGCCGGCATATGCGTAACCGCGATGCCGGTTTCGAGCGCGGCGCGGATGATATGGCGCGACATGATCGAGCGCTCAGGGTAGGGTGAACCGTCTTTCTGGTGGTGGATGTAGTGAAATTCGCCCACCGTCGTGTAGCCGGCCTTCAGCATCTCGATGAAAATCTGGGCGGCGAGCGCCTCCATGTCGTCCGGCTCGAGAAATGCGAGGAAGCGGTACATCGTATCGCGCCAGCTCCAGAAGGTGTCCTTCTTGCCGCTCGCGCGTTCGGCCAGTCCCGCCATGGCGCGCTGGAAAGCGTGGCTGTGGATGTTCGGCATGCCGGGAATCAGCGGGCCGGTCACATATTCCGCTTCGCTGGAACTGATTTGCGGATTCTTGAAGCTGTCGACGCCGACGATCCAGCCTTCCTTGTCGTATTCGATAAGGACGTTGTCGGCCCAGCCTTCGGGCAGCAGCGCTGTGGGGGCAAAAAGAGTGGTCATAACCTTGGCTGTATTTTCCCTGCAAAACCTTCTATAAGGATAGATGCAGAGGGCAAAAAGGCAAAGCAATGTTTGACAGTCTCTGGAAAAACATCCATGCCGCGACGATGGCCGACGGCTACGGCATTATCAATAACGCGGCCATCGGCATCAAGGACCGCAAAATCGCCTGGATCGGCAAGGCTGAAGACCTGCCGGGCGAACCCGAAAAGCTCGCCGATTACCTGTTTGACGGCGAAGGCGTGGTCGCGACGCCGGGCCTGATCGATTGCCATACGCATCTGGCCTATGCCGGCGACCGCGCGGCGGAATTCGAGCAGCGGCTGCAGGGAACGTCTTATGAAGAAATCGCGAAAGCGGGCGGCGGCATCAATTCAACCGTACAGGCGACCCGCGCCGCCTCCGAAAAGGAGATCTTCGATCTGACCCTCAGGCGCCTGCGTTACCTGTTCTACGAGGGCGTGACGACCTATGAAATTAAATCCGGTTACGGGCTCGATTTCGAGGCGGAGAGAAAGCTGCTGCGCGTGGCAACGTCCGTGCGTGATGAGCTGGACCTGCGCGTGCAGCGCACCTTTTTGGGCGCCCATGCCGTGCCGCCGGAATACAAGGGCCGGCAGGAAGACTATGTCGACTTCATCTGCGGCGAAATGCTGCCGCAGCTGGCCGAAGAGGGACTTATCGACGCAGTGGACGCTTTCTGCGAAGGCATCGGCTTCACGCCGCATCAGGTGCGGAAAATATTTGACGTTGCAAAATCGCTGAACCTGCCGGTCAAGCTGCATGCCGAGCAGTTGTCCAACCTGCAGGGCGCGGCGCTGGCGGCGGAATACAAGGCGCTGTCGGCGGACCATCTGGAATATATCGACGACACCGGCGTAACCGCCATGGCGAAGGCGGATATGACGGCCGTGCTGCTGCCCGGCGCGTTTTATTTCCTGCGGGAAAAGATGCTGCCGCCAATCGATCTGTTCCGAAAACATCGCGTGCCTATCGCCATCGCAACCGACCATAACCCCGGCACCGCGCCGGTGCTTTCGCCGCTGCTGATGCTGAACATGGCCTGCACGCTGTTCCGCCTGACGCCGGAAGAAGCCCTGTCGGGGATGACGCGCCATGCGGCGAAGGCGCTGGGCTATCAGGCCGTCTGCGGCACGCTGGAAAAGGGCAAGGCCGCCGATATCGCCTTCTGGGATGTCGCGCATCCAAGGGAGCTTTGCTATTACTTCGGCGCGAACCCGTGCCGCGGCATTATCCTGGCGGGCGAATGGCATCCGTTTGACAGGGAATGACCCTCTGCCTAAACTGTCTCTCGGTGCTTTTGAAGGGGCAAAGTTATGAAAAAATTTGTTTATTTTGCGATGATTTTCAGCCTGCTGTTATCCGGCGCCGCTCTTGCGCAGGGGGTCGCAAAGGAACCGCCTAAGGATGACGAGTATCTGGCAATGGTCAAGCAGGCCATGCGCGACCCGACGGAAGTCGACTGGGTAAAGCTGCGCAAGCTCTATGCGCAATCCTCGTTCTATCCGGAAAGCGCAGTCATGCTGTGGCAAGCCTATTATACAGCGGGAAAGACGGCGGCATTTTCAAAAATGCCCGACGCGCAGGAAAAGTTCAAAGACATGCAAAAACAGCAATACGCGAATTACACCTCGCATGTCTATTCCATCAGGCTCGCCAAGGAAACGAGTTCCGACATATTTGATGCAGCGCAGGAACAGCAGGCGCTCGAGGCGATCGCCGACAGCATCGTCGGGGGCGGAGACGGGAAGACGCCCGCCACGGCTTTCGAAATCGTGACGCCGGATGAGGAAAAACTGGTCGTCGAAACCTATCTGGGCGGGACGATTCAGTCACAAGCGCGTTCCGGAGCGCCCGGCAGCAGCCTTGATACTGTCACCTATCTCGATCCGGCGACCAAGAAGTCCGCAAAGGTTTATTTCAATACCAATATCATCACAAAACGTGCGGGCAAGTGAAGCGCCTTGCGTCCTTCATGCTTGCGGGCCTGATGCTTGCGGCCTCCGTGCGGGCGGCGGAAATTGCGCCCGCCTTGCAGAACCGCGATGCCGAATACCTGAAACTGGCTGATGCGGCGGCGGCGAAGCCGGCGGAGGCGAAATGGTGCGACATCCGCGCGATGTACCCCGAAACATCGTTCTATCGCGAGCATCTGGGCATCGAGGTGGAGAAACGGACGATGGAAGCGGGACGCAGGATGCTGATGGAGAAGACGATTGACGCCGTCGCGGACTTCCGGGACTTTCTGCGCAAGAACGCCGCCGCCGCCGGCGCGCATTACTACGCTGCCTATCTCTACAACTGGAACAACGACCTCGTGAAGCAGAAAATGGAAGCCCTGCTGCCGGATTTCGGGAGCGGCATCGATTACATTGATCCGGTCTTCGAAAAGAAAGCGGCGGAGGGGTTGATGGGCTGCCTGTTGAAAACAGGCGACGGGCGTTCGCTGGCGACCGCCTATCAGGTCGTCACAGTGGACGAAGAGAAAATCATGGTCGAAAAATATTTTCGCGTCGAGCCTGTCAAAATCGACAAGCAGCGCGAAAACGGGCACGTGTACAACATTCTGACCGTCCAGATTCCCGAAAGCGGGCAGCGGCAGGATATTTATTTCCAGCTGGATGACAGGCTGGTCCAGGGCGCGAGAGAGGCGCAAGAATCCGGCAAGATAAAGCAGCCGGAAAAACCGAATTAGGCCTGCGCAGCACAGGCGTCCTTCTTCCCGACAAAACCCAGCACACTGGCGGTTCCGGCGACAATCAGCGCACAGCCGCCGATCATGCCTGGCGTAATCGTCTCCTGCAGCAGCAACGCGCCCCAGATCATGCCGAAGACCGGCATCAGGAAGGTCACGCTCAAGGCTTGCGATGGCCCGGCATCCGCCAGCAGGCGCAGGTAGAGAAGATAGGCAACGCCGCTGCAGAGCAGGGACAGCGTGAAGAGAGCCGCGATCACGGCAGGCGTGAAAGCTTCCGCCGCGGGCAGGCCGGCCAGGGCAGGGGCCATCAGGACGGCCGCCATGATCTGGCTGCAGCCGGCCATGGCTGCCGGTTTGATGTCCGGCGTGAATTTGCGGATATAGACGCCGGCAAGCCCATAGCATGCAGCGCCAGTCAGGCAGGCGATAACGGACATGCCGAATTCCAGGTCCGTCCCCGGCGGGCTGATTCCGGCCACGAACGCGACGCCGATAGCGCCGACGATCAGGCCGGCAACTTTAGGCGCGGTCAAGCGTTCCGACAGCCACATTGCCGAAAAGGCGGCGGCAAAAAGAGGCGAGCTGGAGTTCAGAATGACTTCGTAAGACGACGGCAGATGTTTTGCGCCATAGGCAAACAGCGAAAAAGGCAGGGCGGAATTAATCGCGCCAATCAGCAGGTAATGCGGCCACAGGCGTCTCCATTCGCAGGCAATGCCGGTAAACTTCGCATAGGCAAGCATACCCAGCCCGGCAATCAGGATGCGCAGCTCCGTCACCTGCAGCGCGCCGATGGCGGGCACGGCGATGCGCAGGCACAAAAATGCCGAACCCCAGATCGCCGCCAGCAACAACAGCCGGAAGATATTCCCTGTGCTCATGGCTCTTTCCCTTTTTCGATGTCGAGCAGCTTGCGCTTGCGTTCCGGGTTCCAGCGATAGCCGGACATTTTTCCGTCGCCGCGGATCACGCGGTGGCAGGGCACGGCGATTGCAATCCTGTTCGAGGCGCAGGCGCGGGCCACGGCGCGCGCCGCGGCGGGCTGGCCGATGCCCCTGGCGACTTCCGCATAGGACCGGGTGGAGCCCGCAGGTATCTTCTGCAGGTATTTCCAGACCTTCATCTGGAAGGCCGTGCCGCGGATATCGAGCGGCAGGTTCACCAGTGCCGACTGTCCTTTCAGATAATCCGACAGGTTCTCCATCCAGAGGAAGAATTGACGCTTCGCGCTGCCGTCCATGGGCGTCAGGACCGCGGCGGGGAATTCGTCCTGAAGGGATTGATAAAGGCCGCCCTGGTCCGGGCCAAACTGGATAAAGCAGATACCGCGGTCGGTCGCCCCGATCATCAGGCGCCCCAGCGGTGTCATCGCGTCGGCATAGGAAATCTGCAGCGCCTTGCCGCCCAGACGATACTGGCGCGGCGTCATGCCGAGGCGGGTATCTGAACGCGAATAGACCCGGCTGGATGAATTGAATCCCGCATCGTAAATGGCCTCGGTGACGGAGTTTTTATTTTGCAGGCCCGACTTCAGCGTCTTCAGCCGGCAGGATTCCTGGTATTCGCGGGGAGTCACGCCAATCATCGCCTTGAATTTGCGCTGCAGGTGAAACGTACTCAGGCCCGCGCGCGCGGCCAGATCACGTAAGGGCAGCGTTTCGTCGCAATGCGCGGCGATATAGCGGCAGAGATCCTGCATAGCATCGTCTTTCTTCAGTATCGCGGGGCGCTTGGCCATGGCTTGTCCTTTCACAGGCAAGATAGCCCGATGCGGGTCCTGAAACTATCCGCTTCTTGCGGTGACTAATGGGTTGAAAAGACTAACCTATTTGCGCGCGGTGCCCCAGTCGAGCAGCGCGCGAATCACGTTTTTCAGCACCGCCTGCAGCTTTTCGGCCTTCTCCGTGCGGTAAAGATAGGGCGGCTCCTCGTCCATGTAATTTCCCCAGGTCAGCTCCATCTGGAGGGCATGGACGTCGTTGGCGGGCTGGCCGTAGTGGCGCGTGATATGTCCGCCGACAAAGCGCTTGTTCAGCACGGCGGAATAGCTGCCGGAGGATGCCGCCTTCAAGGCCGTCTGCGCCATATCGGGTGCGCAGCTCTTGTCGTTGGCGGAGCCGAGGTTCAGGTCCCAGAGCTTTCCCTCGAACAGGCGCGGCACTTCAGTTTTGATGGAATGGGCGTCATACAGGATGGCGAAACCGTTCTTCTTTTTGATACGCGCCAGTTCCCCCTCCAGTGTTTCGTGATAGGGCAGCCAGTAAGAGGCGACGCGATTGAGCTTTTCAATCTCATCCGGTTCCTCGCCGTCATGATATATCGGTGCGCCGTCGAAGGTTTCCAATGGGCACAGCCCCGTCTTGACCTGCCCGGGGTAAAGATGCTGGTCGTCCTGCGGGCGATTGAGGTCGATGACATAGCGCGAATGCGTCGCCATCAGCATGCTCACGCCCATGTCTTTAGCGAACCAGTATAATTTATCCACATGCCAGTCGGTATCGGGAAGCTGCAGCGCCTCTTCGGTCATGCGGTGCTTGAGGTCGGGCGGCACGAAGGTGCCCATATGCGGGATGCTGATCAGGAGGGGCGAGTCGCCCTGGATGAGTTTCCGGCGCTGCATGGCTTACATCGACAGCGAGGGCAGCAGCTTGCGCCCCACGAAGGGAAGGAAGGTGCCGGCCTCCACAAGGCGCGTCGCGATGCGGATATCGGGGGCGAAGTAATGGTCCTCCTCGTAATGGCTGACCTGGCTGCGCAGCAGCTTCATCGCGCCCTGCAGCGTCTTGGAGGTTTTGAGTGGCTTGTGGAAATCGACGCCCTGCGCCGCCGCCAGCAGCTCGATCGCGACGATGGTCGCAGTGTTAGATCCCATTTCGTTCAGCCGCCGCGCCGCATAGGTCGCCATACTGACATGGTCTTCCTGGTTGGCCGAGGTCGGGATGCTGTCGACGCAGGCGGGGTGAGACAGAAGCTTGTTTTCGGAGGCCAGCGCCGCGGCGGTCACATGCGCGATCATGAAGCCCGAATTGACGCCGGCATCCTTGACGAGGAAAGGCGGCAGCCCGCTGATCTTGTGGTCGATCAGCATCGCGATGCGCCGCTCGCTCATATTGCCGATTTCGGAGATGGCGAGCGCCAGCGTATCGGCGGCCATAGCGACGGGTTCGGCGTGAAAATTTCCGCCGGACTTGATTTCGCCGGTTTCGGTGAAGACAAGCGGGTTGTCGGTCACCGCGTTCACTTCGCGCAGGAAAATATCGGCAGCAAAGCGGATATGGTCAAGGCAGGCGCCCATCACCTGCGGCATGCAGCGCAGCGAATAGGGGTCCTGGACCTTGGGATCGTGCTTGTCGTCCTTGTGGGAATCGCGGATGGCGCTGCCCTTGATCAGGTTGCTATAGACCTTCGCAACGTCAATCTGGCCCAGCTGGCGGCGCACTTTCTGGATGTCGGGGTCGAAAGGCGTGGTGGACCCCTTGGCCGCATCGACCGACAGCGAACCCGCCACGATGGCCGCCGCGAAGCAGTCTTCCGCGCGGAACAGCCCGCGCAGCGCAAGGGCTGTCGACACCTGTGTGCCGTTCAGCAGCGCCAGGCCTTCCTTTGGCGCGAGGTTCAGGGGCTTGAGGCCGAATTTGCGTAGTTCCGTGCGCGAGTCGGACAATATGCCGTGTACCCGCACCTGTCCCGCGCCGATCAGCGGCAGGGCGAGATGGGCCAGCGGCGCGAGGTCTCCCGAGGCGCCGACGGAGCCCTTTTCGGGAATGCAGGGATAAATTTCGTTATTGTAAAGCGCGATGAGGAAATCCACGACCTCGCGGCGCACGCCTGAATAGCCTTGCGAGAGCGCGTTGATCTTCAGCAGCAGAATCAGGCGAATGATATCGTCGTCGAGGAACTTGCCGACGCCTGACGCGTGGGAGAGCACAATATTGCGTTGCAGCCTTTCGAATTGATCGGCAGGGATTTTCACCTTGGCGAGCGCGCCGAAGCCGGTATTGATGCTGTAGACGACCTTGCCCGAGGCAATCACGTCGTCGACCAGTTTTTTTCCTGCGTCTATTTTTTTGTAGGCCGCCTGGTCGAGCACGATCGGCACATGGTGCTTGACGATCGTGCGCAGCAGGGAAAGCGGCACTTCTCCTGCCTTGATCAATAACCTGCTGCCCTGACCCATCGCCACGATATTCTTCCTTTTGCGGTTACCTTAACCCTCTACCATCGGCAGATTCAAGCCCTTTTCCTTCGCGCATTTGATGGCCTCGGCATAGCCCGCGTCGGCATGGCGCATGACGCCGGTGCCGGGGTCGTTCGTGAGCACGCGTTCAAGCCGCGTCGCGGCTTCCTTGGTGCCGTCGGCCACGATGACCATGCCGGCATGCTGGGAAAAGCCCATGCCCACGCCGCCGCCGTGATGCAGCGATACCCAGGTAGCACCACTGGCGGTATTCAGAAGCGCGTTCAGCAAAGGCCAGTCCGAAACGGCATCCGAGCCGTCCTTCATGCCCTCCGTCTCGCGGTTGGGCGAGGCGACGGAGCCGGAATCAAGATGGTCGCGGCCGATGACGACGGGCGCTTTCAGTTCGCCGTTCGCCACCATCTCGTTAAAGGCAAGCCCCAGCTTCGCGCGGTCGCCCAGACCCACCCAGCAGATGCGCGCGGGCAGGCCCTGGAACTTGATGCGCTTGCCGGCCATATCCAGCCAGTTGTGCAGGTGCTTGTCTTTGGGCAGCAGCTCCTTCACGCGCTTGTCGGTTTTATAAATGTCCTCGGGGTCGCCGGACAGAGCCGCCCAGCGGAAAGGCCCGACGCCGCGGCAGAAGAGGGGGCGGATATAGGCGGGCACGAAGCCGGGGAAGTCGAAGGCGTTCTTCACGCCGTCTTCCTGCGCCATCTGGCGGATATTGTTGCCGTAGTCGAAAGTCGGGATGCCCATGGCGTGGAAATCCAACATCGCCCGCACGTGCTTCGCCATCGAATGTTTCGCGGCCTTGATGACTTCTTCCGGATTGCTGAGGCGTTTCTTCTCCGCCTGTTCCCAGGTCCAGCCTTCGGGCAGGTAACCGTTCAGCGGGTCATGCGCGCTGGTCTGGTCGGTGACCATGTCCGGGCGGTATTTCTTGTCTTTCTTCGCCAGCTGCGCGATTTTCGGGAAAATCTCGGCGGCATTGCCGAGGAGGCCGACGGAAACGGCCTGACCTTTTTTATGAGCGTCGTGAATTATATTGATCGCTTCATCCAGCGTGCCGGCTTTTTTGTCGAGATAGGCGGAAACAAGACGGCGCTCGATACGGCTTGCCTGACATTCGACGCCAAGAAGGGAAGCTCCTGCCATGGTTGCGGCCAGCGGCTGCGCGCCGCCCATGCCGCCGAGGCCGCCGGTCAAAATCCATTTCCCGGCAAGGTTGCCCTTGTAATGCTGGCGGCCCGCTTCGGCGAAAGTTTCGTAAGTGCCCTGCACGATGCCCTGCGTGCCGATATAAATCCACGACCCCGCCGTCATTTGCCCGTACATCATCAGGCCCTTGGCGTCGAGTTCGCGGAAATGCTTCCACGTCGCCCAGTTGGGCACAAGGTTGGAATTCGCCAGCAGCACGCGCGGCGCGTTTTCATGGGTTTTGAACACGCCCACGGGCTTGCCGGACTGTATCAGCAGGGTTTCATCTTTATTCAGCGCCTTCAGCGTCTCGACGATTTTGTCAAAACATTCCCAGTTGCGCGCGGCCTTGCCGATGCCGCCGTAGACGACTAGTTCATCCGGGTTTTCCGCCACCTCGGGGTCGAGGTTGTTCATCAGCATGCGCATCGGCGCTTCGGTGAGCCACGATTTGGCCGACAGCTTGCTGCCGTGCGGGGCGCGGATGATGCGTTTGTTGGCAAGGGCTTTTTTGTCGGCGGGTTTGGCGGGCACTGTATGCTCTCCCCTCTGCGTCACCCCCGCGAAGGCGGGGGTCTGGTTCACCGCCGTGAGGCGGTCTTTATAAATGCGCTTCGCGCGGGCCGGATGCCCGCCTGCGCGGGCATGACGGCTTATTTATATATGTATCGGCCGTCCATCCACCGCCAGTGCGGCTTCTTTCACGATTTCGTTCAAGGTCGGGTGCGCATGGCAGGTGCGGGCGATGTCTTCGGCGGAGCCGCCGAATTCCATGGCCAGCGCGATCTCGGCGATCAGCGTGCCGGCCTCGGCGCCGACGATATGGCAGCCCAGCACGCGATCAGTCTTGGCGTCGGCCAGAATTTTCACGAAGCCGTCCGTTGCTGCCATCGCCCGCGCGCGGCCGTTCGCCATGAAGGGAAATTTTCCCACCTTGTACTGTACGCCAGATTCCTTCAGCTGTTCTTCGGTCTTGCCGATGCTGGCCACTTCGGGGAAGGTATAGACCACATTGGGTATCGCGTCGTAATTGATATGCCCGCTCTGGCCCGCGATGATTTCGGCCACCACCATGCCTTCGTCTTCCGCCTTATGGGCCAGCATCGCGCCGCGCACGACGTCGCCGATGGCATAGATGCCCTTCACATTGGTCTGGAAGTGATCGTCGATTTCAACGCGCCCGCGGTTGTCGACCTTCACGCCGGCTTTCTCAAGGCCCAAACCCGTCGTATAAGGGCGCCGGCCGATGGAGAGCAGCACGTTTTCGACTTCGAGTTTCTCCGCCGCGCCACCATTGGCAGGTTCCAGCGTCAGCGTGACTTTTTCTTTCGACACCTGCGCGCCCGTGACTTTGGTCGAGAGTTTCAGCTCCATGCCCTGTTTGGTCATGAGTTTTTTCATCTCTTTCGAGACTTCCAGGTCCATGCCGGGCAGCAGGCGGTCCATGAATTCGATGACGGTGACTTTGCAGCCGAGGCGCGACCAGACCGAGCCCATCTCCAGACCGATCACGCCGCCGCCGATCACGGCCATGGTGGCCGGCACTTTCGACAGCAACAGCGAACCTGTCGAGGTCACTATTTGTTTTTCATCCACCGGAACGCCGTTCAGCGGCGTGCTTTCGGAACCCGTCGCGATGACGATATTCTTCGCGCTCACGGTCTTCTTGCCGTCCTTGCCGGAAATCTCGACCGTGCCGGGCGCGGTGATGGTGCCGAGGCCGACGAGGTGATCGACCTTGTTCTTCTTGAACAGGAAGGAAATGCCCTGCGTATTGGCGGCGACGACCTTGTCCTTGTGCGCCATCATCTTTTTCAGGTCGACTTTGGGCGTGCCGACATCGATGCCGAGGCCCGCGAAATCATGCGCGGCCTGCGCGTATTTCTCCGATACCGACAAAAGCGCCTTGGAAGGGATGCAGCCGACGTTCAGGCAGGTGCCGCCCAGCGTCGAATCCTTTTCCACGCAGGCGGTTTTGAGGCCCAGCTGCGCCGCGCGAATCGCGCAGACATAGCCCCCGGGACCGGAGCCGATGACCACCAAATCGTATTGCGTATCTGCCATGGTTCTTCCTTTATTTTTCCGGCCTCAATTTATCGCAAAGCCCTTGGTCTATCGAGTCAATTTGGCGTTCAAAAATTATGGTTACTGCCTTGAATTTCCATAATAAATTTGACAGAACCCCGAATCTTTGATATTCGGGAGTCTTCGACAAAATCCATTCTCCGTGGTGGTCGAAGAAGTTTCTGGACAAGACGAGCAGACTAGAGAGTGTGTAAAAAAGAAAAGAGGCCGGGCCGTAACCCCGGCCTCTTTAATTTTTAAGGGTTTTTTCCAGCCACTGAAAATATTTTCGGAAATTGTTTGACTCGAATCTGTCGTTTTGATATTCGGGAGTCTTCGACAAAATCCATCTCCGTGGTTGTCGAGGAGTTTCTGGACAAACTGAAGTCATAGAGAGAGTGTGTAATGAGAGGCCGGGCCCGTAACCCCGGCCTCTCGAATTTTGGGGCGGTCCGTAGCCTCTGTTAACAAAGGTTAACCGCCAAGCGACTTCAGCTTGCATTTTACTGCGTTTTATATTATGTTAACTCACGATTTTTTGAGGGTGTTCATCAATGAAAAAAGCACGTTTGGCTGACGGTCAGGTCGTCCTGGCGCACCAGTACAACAAGGAAGCCCATGCGGGCGAATTGCTCTGCGCTGATCCCGGCTGCACCGCGCATATGGTCTTCCGCAAGGAGTCGCTGACCCATGGCGCCTCGGCCGTGCGTAGCGCCGCGTTCGTTTCCAAAGCGGTCAGCGACCATGTCGCCAACTGCACCGCGCATGAAGATTTTGCCATCATGGCCCGCCAGAAAAAAAGCATCGAGCAGGGGCTGAAAGAGGGCAAGACCATCGTCCTGAACCTCAACATGAACCTGACCGATACCTTCAATAACGTCGCCCGCGATCTCGTCTGCGTGGCCTCCACGCTGGAAAAAGGCAACTACGTCACCGCTTCGGCCAAAAGCGTCGAGGATATTCTCGACTACATGAAGACGATCGAGGAAAAAGGCGGCCAGCCCGGCCTCGACAAGACGGTCGTGAACTACAAGGGCAAGACCATGCCCGTGAAAGATTTCGTCATCGACACCAAGGACAAATACCGCGACCTGCTGAACAAGCTTTATACCAAGGTCGACAAGGCAGGGCCGGAATCCGACCTCGCCGATTTCCCGCGCCTCATCAACTTCAAGGCCACGCAGAACACGAAGAAAAGCGAAAAGGGCGCCATCCGCGGCACGCCGATGACCTTCGTGAAGGATCGCGGCAACCGCATCGTCCTGCTGCAGAAGGCCGACGTGCCTGCCGAATTCGAAAAGACCCTGCGCGGCGAAAACGTGCATGTCATCGCCATCCCGAAACTGAACTACGGCGAGGCGAAGGCAGTGCTTGGCAGGCTGCGCGCGCAGGCCGACCAGGTGCTCTATCTCAACATGCACTGGAAAGTCGTCGGCGCCCATCAGTTCACGCCCGTCGAAACCCCCGAGCCGGCCGTTAAACCCAAGCCGGAACCGGGCCAGCAGACGATGTTTGGGCTTTAAATATTCAGAACATTGTCATTCTGAGGGAGCAAAGCGACCGAAGAATCCTCCTTTGTCGAAGCAAGAGAGATTCTTCGCTCCGCTCAGAATGACATCGTTTCCTTTTCCCCTTGATTTGAATACCCGAACCGGGGTTTCATGATGCTATGAAAGGCATGTCATGACACAGGAACCCCGCGCCGCCAGCAAGGCCGAGCAACTGCACGGGCAGGCTGTACAGGCGCTTTCAGCGGGAAAGCTGGACGAGGGCATGGCGCTGCTGAAGAAGGCGCTCGACAATGCCGGTTCCGACATCGCGCGCAGCATTATATTGAACGATCTCGGCACCGCATACTGGCAGAGAGGCCAGGCGGCGATGGCGGAAAAACATTACGCGAAAGCGGCGCAGCTGGCGCCGCAGAACGCGCGGGCTGTTGGCAATTATGGCGCTTTCCTCGTCGAACAGGGTCGGGTGAAGGAAGGTGAGCCGCATATTCGCAAGGCGCTCGCCGATATGCCCGACCATTACAAGATTCAGAATGACGCCGGACGGCTGGCGCACAAAAAGGGCAATCTTGCCGCCGCCGAAAAATTTTTTCTTGAATCGATACGCCTCAACCCGTCATGGACCAATGCGCACATCAACCTTGGCGACCTGCTGACGGATATGGGCCGCTATGCGGAGGCCGAGAAGGCGCTGCAGGAGGCGCTGAAGCTGAACCCCCAGAACGCCGTTGCGCTGAACGCCCTTGGCAAGGTCTATACCCGCCAGAAACAGGACGAAGACGCGCTGGAGTGTTTCGATGACGCGCTGGAACGCAACCCCACGCTCGATTCTGCCTGGGGCCGCAAGCTGAACCTGCTGGAGCGCATGCAGCGCCTTGACGAGGCCGCGGCGACGCTGGAAAAAGCCCGGGCCGCCTGCCCCGACAGCGCGCGGATCATCGTTTTCGCGGCGAAGCTGCTTCGGCGTCAGGGCAAGGAAGGCGAAGCGCTGCGCCTGCTCGAAAAAATGCGCCCGAAACTGAAAGCCGATGAGCGGCTCGACCAGTCCTTTATGTGGGGCTTCTTTTTCGAACTGGGCGAGCTGTACGACCGCGCGGGCGAGGCGGACAAGGCCTTCGAATGTTTCGCCAAGGCCAATGCGGGCGAGGCGGCGGGGGCGCAGGCCCAGGCGCTGGATAAGGGGGCGCTGCTGCGGTCGATCGAAAAATTGCGCGAAGGTTTCACGCCTGAACTGGCGAAAAAACCGGGCGTTGTTCCCGGCGGAAAACAAACGCCCGTCTTTCTTATCGGCTTCCCGCGTTCCGGCACCACGCTGCTGGACCAGATATTGTCGAGCCATCCGGATATTCGCGTGGCCGATGAAAAGCCTGCTATCGACAAGATAGCGGAATTTGTCACCGGCATCCACGGCCCGGCGGCGCTGGGGACCACGCCGCTGGCAGGGCTCGCGGATTTCAGCGCGGCGAAGGCGGAAGAATTGAGAAAGCTGTATTTCGCGGAGCATGGCGTTACGGCGGGGGCGGGCATCTTCATCGACAAGCTGCCGCTGAATATCATCCATGCAGGTTTTATAAAGCGTGTGTTCCCGGATGCAAAATTCATCCTCGCCCTGCGCCACCCCTGCGATACGGTCCTCAGCTGTTTTATGCAGCGCTTCGAACTGAACCCCGCGATGGCGCAGTTCCTTAGTCTCGAAGACGCCGCGCGTTTTTACGACGCGGTCTTCGGCCTGTGGGATCATTACACAAAGACCATGCCGATGGATGTGCATACCATCCGCTATGAAGATGTCGTCAGCGATTTCCGCCCCACCGTCGCGGCGCTACTCGAATTCCTCGGTGTGTTCTGGAACGACGCCGTGCTCGAATACGACAAGACCGCCCGCGAAAAACCCCGCATCAACACCCCCAGCTATCACCAGGTCACCCAGAAAATCTACACC
>SCTB01000097.1 GCA_004297545.1 Alphaproteobacteria bacterium | reverse complement strand
GGTTGATCGCGGATTACAACGTGCGCCACGCGAAGGAAGTCACCGGGGCAGGCACGAATATTGACCTCGCTTACATAAAGGAACTCGGGCCGGAAGCCCTGCCCGCGCTGCGCTGGTTCGAACTGAACGCCAAACACAGCCCAATGCGCGTGGTCGAAGCCGGAATAATGGCGGACGACATGGAGCATGACCTCGCGGCATCCATAAACGCCGACTGGCGCGCCTGGACCTGGCGCAAGCAGCGGCGGCTGGCGAATATACTGTCCGAAGTGCAGCCCCCGCCGAAGCCGTTGGACGATACGGGCTGGAAAACGCGCGAATAAGCGCCGTCAGGACATTGACCGCCGCGCAAATCTTGAACAGTATGGGGAAGCATTTGGCGAAAAGATTGCATAATATGGCAAAACACATCCTCGTTGTCGACGACGATCCGCATATCCGCGAAGTGGTCATGTTCGCGCTGGAAAAAGCCGGCATGCGCGGCACGCAGGCCGCCGACGGCAAGGAGGCGCTGGAGAAAGCCGTTTCGGCTTCCCCCGATCTGATTATTCTCGATATCTCCATGCCAGAGCTCGACGGCCTCGAAGTCTGCCGCGAGCTGCGCAAGACGAGCGACGTGCCGATATTGTTTCTTTCCTCTCGCGACGAGGAAATCGACCGCATCGTGGGGCTGGAGCTGGGCGGCGACGATTACGTGACCAAGCCCTTCAGCCCGCGCGAGCTTGTGGCGCGCATCAACGCCATCCTGAAACGCAAGACCGGCGGCGCCGCGGCGTCGCTGCAGAAAAAACTTGCGCACGGCAGCATCGCCATCGACACGGCCAGCTATACCGCGTCCTGCGGCGGGAGACAGGTGGCGCTGACGGCGACGGAGTTCATGCTTCTGCTTGCCTTGTTCCGTCACCCGAACAAGGTTTTCACGCGCGACGAGCTGATGGACCAGGCTTACGACGCGAATATCACGGTCAGCGACCGCACCATCGACAGCCATATCCGCCGCATCCGCAGCAAATTCGCGGCCTTGGGCGCGAACGACGTCGTCGCGACGAACCACGGCATCGGGTACAAGCTGGGCTCATGTCAATAAGACAAACACCTTTTGCCGTGCGCCTCCATACCGTTTTCGGCGTCATCTTCTTCGTGGTGCTGCTGCTGCCGTTGAGCGGCATGTATTTCTTCCGCATCTACGAAGGCGAGCTGGTGCGCCAGACGGAATCCGAGCTCATCGCCGAAGGCGTCTTTATATCGACGATATATAAAGACGAATTCAGAAAGATGAAGCCGAAGCCGCCGCACTACGGCAACCCGGTCACGGCCCTCGAACTGCCGGCGGATGAAAGATACCGGCCCTTCCCGCCGCAGATGAACCTGAACAATGCCGATATCTACCCGCCGCGCCCCGACCCGATCGCGCCGCCGTTCACGCAGGACCCGGTGGCGCTGGAGATCGGGAAGAAAATATCCCCTCTCCTGCAGGAGGCTAAAACCAGCATGCTTTCCAGCATGCGCGTCGTGGACCCGAAGGGCACCGTTGTCGCCGGCACAAGCGAGGAAGGCCTGTCGCTTGCGAATATCGAGGAAATTTCGACTGTCCTGACCGGCCGCTATATCAGCCTTATCCGCCAGCGCATATCGGACGAGCCGCGGCCCGCCCTGGCATCATTGAGCCGCGGGACCGAAATCCGCCTCTTTGTCGCCTTGCCCATCGTGGAAAAGGAACGCGTCATCGGCGCGGTCTACCTCTCGCGCTCGCCGCGCAACGTGCTGAAGGCGCTGTACGAAGAACGCCAGAGCGTCTTTGCGGCGGGGCTTTTCGTCCTTGTCACCGCCGCCGCCATCGCGGCGCTGCTGGCCTATATGATCGGCCGGCCGCTGACGGCGCTGACCCGCCACGCGCAGCAGCTGGCCACCGGCGACTGGAAGCCGATGCCCCTTTCTTCCACGCCTATAGAAGAAATCGCCTCGCTCACCGGGAGTTTTGAGCGCATGTCGTCCACCATACAGGCGCGCTCCGAATATATCCGCAGTTTCGCCATGCATCTTGCGCATGAATTCAAGACGCCGCTGACCGCCATCCAGGGCGCCATCGAGCTGATGCACGACCATGCCAACGACATGACGCCGGAACAGCGCGAGCGTTTCATGGAAAACATCACCAAAGACACCGCCCGCATGAAGGCGCTCGTGTCGCGCCTGCTGGAGCTTGCCCGCGCCGACATGCTGCAGCCCGGCAGCAGCGACATCGCGGACATTTCGAATGTCGCCCGCGACCTGCAGCGCAAATATGCCTCGAAAGCCGCCGTCACCTTTCCCGACGAAAAGCATCTTGCGAATATCGGGTCGGATATTCTCGATACCGTGCTCGGCAACCTCATCGAAAACAGCCTGCAGCACGGCGCGAAAAATATCCGTCTTGATGTGCAGAAGAAATCCGGCCTGCTGGAAGTCGACGTTATCGACGACGGCGAAGGCATCACCGAAGGTAATGTCTCAAAGGTCTTCACCCCCTTCTTCACGACCAAACGCGAAGCGGGCGGCACCGGCCTCGGGCTTGTCATCACCCGTTCGCTGCTCCGGGCGCATGGTGGGAATATCGAATATATTCCTTCGAAATCAGGGGCCCGCTTCAGGATAACGCTGAAAACCGCGGCCTGATTGGTCATAAGAACATCGCCTGAATGCGCTCTGGCATCGAATCCCTGTTGGGATTATCATTCTTGAAATAAGCGAGTGAACAAATGTCACCTGTCATTCAGCTACCAGAGAATAAAAAACCGCTCGCCGAGCGGTTGAAAGCTGTCCTCGACGGCGATTTCGCGGAAGTACGCGACGCGGCGCGGACGTTCATTGCCCGCCCCGAGATGGCGCCCCCCTCGCCCGACATTCCCAAGGAAGAATACCGCCAGAAGACCTTTACCTGGATCAAGGCGATGATCGCAGAGGGTTTCACCAAGCTGCCGTACAGCAAAAAGCACGGCGGCGAAGGCGAGCGCCAGAAATACATGAATATCGTCGAGGTCATCGCGCACCAGGACATGAGCCTTGCCGTCAAACAGGGCGTGCAGTTCGGCCTCTTCGGCATGAGCATCGAGAGCCTCGGCACCGAAAAACACCACACGAAATACCTGCCCGACGTCATGGACGGCAAGCTGCTGGGCGGTTTCGCGATGACGGAAATCGCGGGCGGCTCCGACGTGCAGGGCATCAAGACCGAAGCTATTTACGACCACGCGACGCGCAGCTTTGTTCTGACGACGCCGACCGACGACGCGCGCAAAGCGTATATTGGCAATGCCGCCGTGCACGGCGAGATGATGGTCGTTTTCGCGCAGCTGAAAATGACGCCGGACGGCGAGTCGAAAGGCGTGCATGCCTTTATGGTGCCCATCCGCGACAAGGCCGGCGCCGTACTGCCGGGCGTCGCAATCGAGGATTGCGGGCATAAAGTGGGGCTGAACGGCGTCGATAACGGATACCTGAAATTCGACAATGTCCGGGTGCCCTATGACGCGATGCTTGACCGCTTCGCGCAGATCGACGCGAACGGCGATTACCAGAGCGATGTCGAAAAGAAAACGCAGCGGTTCTTCAAGATGATCGGCACGCTGGTGACGGGCCGCATTTTCGTGTCGATGGTTTCCTTAAGCGGCGCGAAGAACGCGCTCGCCTCCATCGTCGATTTTGCGGAGAACCGCAAGGTCTTCGGCGAAACGCTGATGGACAAGCAAGCGACGCAGGCGCGCGTGCTCCCACGCCTGGCCGAGGCCTATGCGCTGCATTTCGCGACCCGGCACCTGATGGATTCCTTCCAGCAGGGCAGTCCCTATATCGAAACCATGGCGGCCGCCATCAAGGCGAAGTCCTCCGACAGCGGCGTCGAAACTGCGGACGAGGCCCGGAAGCTTGCCGGCGGCAAGGGATATATGTCGGACGAACGCTACGGCGCCCTGCGCAACGACATGGACGTCTTCCGCACCTTCGAGGGCGACAATACGGTTTTGCGCCTGCTGGTCGCGAAAAACCAGCTGACGCGCCTGGCGCGCAAGTTCAACACGGCTTCGGGCGTGCAGAAACTGGTCAAGACCGTCTCGATGAAGCTGAAAGGCAGGCTCGCGCAGTTCAACGC
The DNA here is from genome assembly GCA_004297545.1 of Alphaproteobacteria bacterium. Classification (GTDB taxonomy): domain Bacteria; phylum Pseudomonadota; class Alphaproteobacteria; order Micavibrionales; family UBA2020; genus JAPWJZ01. The sequence goes on along the minus strand of SCTB01000097.1, from coordinate 5,876 downwards.
CGCCAGCGGCAAGACGGACCTCAAGCATTTCCTGTCCTCGTCGTTCCAGAAAGATATCTTCAAAAGCCGCGAACGGGCGATGATGTATGCCTTGAGCGAGAAAATGATGAAGATCGGCAAGGCAGAGGGCAGCGCCGTGGCCGCGAACAAGTGCCAGAACGACATGCTGGCCTATGCCGACGCCTATGCGGAACGGCTGATGATGGAGCGTTTCATCAAGGCCGTGCGGGCGGAAAAGGACCCCGAGGTCAAGGCCGTGCTGAAAGACCTGCGCGACCTTTACGCCGTGCATACGATGCGCAAGAACGCGCTGTGGTACATCGAAAACGGGTTGATGAAGCCGCAGAAAACGAAAATCCTGATCGATCTTGAAAATACGCTGTGCGAAAAAATCCGCCCCCATGCCAAGGCGCTCACCGACGCTTTCGGCATTCCACCCTCGGTGCTCTCGGGCGCGCAGCCCGCGGCCAAACCGAAGGTTCCGGCCATCGACGGGCCGAACTGACGTTTTTTATGAACTGAAGATTACGGTCCTGACGTGCCCGTGCCCGGCAGTTTTTTCGGCGCGGGGGCGCTGGCCGGTACGGCAACCGGTTCCGGCTGCCTGGCCTCCGGCGCGGTTTCGGAGGGTTGGGCGGCCGCCGAGAACTGATTGGCGACAGCGCCCACCGGGATCTGGCCGCCGAGCTCTTCCTGCGTTGCGATGCGGATACTGAAGACGGCGCGCATGGTCTCGTCGTCGATGCGCGACATCATGCTGACGAACATTTCGTAGGCTTCCTTCTTGAATGCCCGCAGAGGATCCTCCTGGGCGTAGCCGCGCAGCCAGACGCCTTCTTTCATGCGGTCCATGGCGTAAAGGTGGTCTTTCCAGGCGGTGTCGATGATGCTGAGCCGGATCAGGCGCGTGACGCCATACAACTGCTCCTCGCCCGCCAGGTCCTCTTTTTCATGCAGTTTTTCGTGCAGGAGCTGCAAAATCGCCTCTTCCGCCTTTTTGCGGTCAAGATCCTTCAGCTTGTCGACGGGCAGCACAATGCCGAATTCGTCCTGCACGTCGGCGGAAAGTCCGGTCCAGTCACATTCGCTGTGCCGCTCGTCCGGGAAGCGGCGGTCGAGCATGGCGCCGAAGGTGTCGGCGATGGTTTGATAGAGACTTTCTTTCATGTTCAACCCGTCCATCAGGGGGTTGCGCATCGCGTAGGTGATCTCGCGCTGCTTGTTCATCACGTCGTCGTATTCGATCAACTGCTTGCGCGCCTGGTAGTTCTGGCTCTCGACATTCTTCTGCGCTTTCTCGATCCTGTTCGAAACCATTTTGCTTTCGATCGGGTCTTCGTCGGTCATGCCCAGCATGCCCATGAGGCCCTTCAGTTTCTCGCCGCCGAAAACGCGCGCCAGATGGTCTTCGAGGGAGATATAGAAGCGCGAGCTGCCGGGATCGCCCTGGCGTCCCGCGCGGCCGCGCAGCTGGTTGTCGATGCGCCGGGATTCATGTCGTTCGGTGCCGACGATGTGCAATCCGCCGAGCTTCACGACCTCCTCGTGCTCCTTATCGGTCTCCAGCTTGTAGCGGGCGACCGTCGCCTTCAGCAGGTCGTTCTGCACGGCATACTGGGCGCCGGCATAGGAAAAGACCAGCGTCTGGCCGTCGGCCTGGAGGCCGTCATCCGCTTTTTGACCCCCGCCCAGCCTGGCTACCATCTTCTTGTCGACCAGTTCCTGCTTCGCCATGAAGTCGGGGTTGCCGCCCAGCACGATGTCCGTGCCGCGGCCCGCCATGTTGGTCGATACCGTCACGGCGTCCAGACGGCCCGCCTGCGCCACGATGGCCGCCTCTTCTTCCGGATTCTTGGCGTTCAGGACCTTGTGCTTGACGCCCATGCTGGTGAGAAGCTCGCTGAGCTCCTCGGACCTCTCGATGGAGACGGTGCCGATCAGGATCGGGCGGTGCGTCTTTTCGTTCATCTCCTTGATGTCGCGGGCGACGCTGCGGAATTTTCCTTTTTTGCCAAAGTAAACGAGGTCGTCAAAGTCTTCGCGCTGGCTTTCCTTGTTGGCGGGTATCGCCACGACGTCAAGCTTGTAAATGTCCCCGAATTCGGCCTCTTCCGTCTGGGCGGTGCCGGTCATGCCCGCCAGCTTTTTGTACATGCGGAAATAATTCTGCAGCGTGATGGTGGCGAGCGTCTGGTTCTCCGCCTCGACCTTCAGGCCCTCTTTCGCCTCGACAGCCTGGTGCAGGCTCTCATTCCAGCGGCGGCCCGGCATCAGGCGGCCCGTGAATTCGTCGACGATGATGACTTCGCCGCTCAGCACCTGCTTGCCCGCGGCAAATTCCGTGGCGGCCTGCTCCCTGGGCACGTAGTTGCCGTCCCTGTCCTTGTATTTCACGACATAGGCGATGTCTTTTTCAAACAGGACCTGGGCTTTGAGCGCCGTCTGCACCAGGCCGATTATCTCCATGTGGTCGGCGTCATAGGTGGGGCTCAGGCCCAGCAGCTGCTCGGCCTTGGTAATGCCGTCATCGGTAAGCGTCACGCTCTTGCGTTTTTCATCGACGATGAAATCGCCCGTTGTCGTCTTCAGGTCGGGGTCGTCGGCGTTGAGTTCCTCGCCGCGCTGGAAATTCGATATGATTTTTTCCACCTTATAATATATGTCGGTGGCCTCGTTGCTGGGCCCCGAGATGATCAGCGGCGTGCGCGCCTCGTCGATCAGAATGGAGTCCACTTCGTCAACGATCGCGAAATTATGCCCGCGCTGCACGCGGTCTTCGGCCGCGAACTTCATGTTGTCGCGCAGGTAATCGAAACCGTATTCGGTGTTGGTGCCATAGGTGATGTCGCAGGCATAGGCTTTCTTGCGCTCGAGATCTTCCATCTCGTGAACGAGGGAACCCACCGTCAGCCCGAGAGACTTATAGACCTTGCCCATCCATTCGGCGTCGCGCTTGGCGAGGTAATCGTTCACCGTGACGACATGAACGCCCTTGCCTTCCAGCGCGTTGAGGTAAACGGCGAGCGTCGCGACAAGGGTCTTGCCCTCGCCCGTTTTCATCTCGGCGATTTTGCCGTCATGCAGCACCTTGCCGCCCATCAGCTGCACGTCAAAGTCGCGCATCTTGACGTTACGGCGGCTTGCCTCGCGCACGACCGCGAAGGCCGGAACCATGATGTCGTCCAGCGTGGCGCCCTTCTTCAGCTGCTCGCGGAATTTGTCCGTCTGCGCGGCGAGTTCCGCGTCCGACATGGCCGTATAGGTGGATTCGATCTTGTTGATTTCCTCGATGATCGGGCGCATGCGCTTGATTTCGCGATCGCTGTGGGTCCCGAAAATTTTGGCGAGAATATTAACCATTAAAACGACCCCCCGGCGCAAATCTGGTTATCTTTATTAACCGCGAACTTGAATAATTCATGTGAGAAGGATATAGGAAAACATCAATTATGTCAAATAGTTAAAAATTATCTATATCCGCCAATAACTTCGCGGCCGTTCTGGGGCAGACCCCCGCCGGCTTTCATGTCTTTCAAGTTAAGACTTATTTTCCGGCAATTGTCACGCCGTTAATTCTTGTCGTCGGCGCGGCGAGGGAATGGCGTGTACTGGGCATCGCGGGTGTGTCGTTGGCGAGGACGACGTTCATGAACATGTCCTTCAGGTTACCGGAGACGACGAAGCCCGCGACCGGCGTGTCGGTAATTTTCCCGTCCTTGATGAGAAGGCCGTAAGCCTGGCGCGAATGGTTGCCGTTGTTCACGTCGACCGTACCGCCGTTGAAGCCTTTTATAAGAATTCCTTCCTTGATGTCGGCGATGAGTGCGTCGGGCGTAAGCGTGCCGGGCAAAATCATGCCGTTGGTCGGGCCGTTCTCGCGCCCCGTGGGTTCCATGCAGAGCTGGCGGGATTCGAGCAGCGTCGCGTTGAAGCTTTTGAGCACGCCGTCTTCAATGTGAATGATCTTGCGGCTTTCGACGCCCGCGGTGTCGACATGGCCGGAGCCGAGGCCGCGCCGGATGTCGGGATCGTCGACCAGCGTCACGCCCTTGGCCATCACCTGCTTGCCGATCTTGCCTTTCAGGAAGGTCGCGCCGCGGTAAAGCGCCGTGCCGTCGATTGCGTCATAGACGGAGGAGAAGAACGCCTCCGCCGCATCGTTGTCGAGCACGATGGGCATCTGGCCGGTCGCGGGCAGCGTCGCGCTGAGCTTGGAGACCGCATCCTGCCCGGCCATTTTGCCGAGCTCTTTGGGTTTCGCCATGTCGTTGAAGTGCCGCGCCGTGCTGCCCTCTCCGCCGTTCTGCATGCCGTTCTGGTCTTCGGCGATCACGATGGCGCCGGCCGAATAGCGCGTCTTGCTTTCGTGGCGGTCGAGACCATTGGTCGCGAGCACAAGAAAATGACTGTCCAGGCGGGTAATGCTGACGGAGCGCGCGCCCTTGACGCCCTTCTGCGCCATGGCTTCGGCCTCAACTTCCTTCGCATAGGCAATAAGGTCGGCATCTGTCGGCGGTTTCTTGTCGAAAAGGTCGAGGTCCGGCTCCGGCCCCTTGAACAGCTTGTCCTCTTCAAGAAGACGCTTGTTGGGGTTCGGCGGCACGACGCCGATGGCTTTCATGTTCTTGAGCATCGCGTCCTGCAGTTCTTTTTCGTCCAGCGTATTGCGCGTGAACGACAGGGTGCGGTCGCCTGCATATAGTGTAATACTGACCGAATAAGAAGCGCCGGAAACGGAGCGGGCAATCTCGCCCTTCTCGATGCTGTATTCCTGCTTGTCGCTGGCGGCAATAAACACTTTCGCGTCGGTGATGCCGTAGGCCGTGCCCGACATCGCATAGTCGATAAGGCTTTCGGCGAGAGGACGCGCGTCTTTAAGGAATTCAGCTTCTGATTTGGCCATTGTGATTGCTCCTTAAGGCGTCTTCGGTTTCGATTTTTTGCTGCCGCCGACCGTCATGTTGGCAACGCGCACGGTGGGCTGGCCGCAGCTGACGACCACGCTCTGGCCGTTCTTGCCGCACATGCCCGCGCTTTTCTCGATGGCAAGATCGTTGCCGACCATGACGATGGACTTGATGACGGTCAACCCGTCGCCCACCAGCGTCGCGCCCTTGACCGGCTCGCACAGCTTGCCGTTGCGGATGCGGTAGGCCAGCGTCGCATTCATATTGAACTTGCCGGAGGTGATATCCACCTGCCCGCCGCCCATATCTTCGATATACAGGCCGTCCTGGACGGATGCGATAATATCGGCCGGGTCATGCGGGCCGTTGCGGAAATAGGTATTCGTCATGCGCGGCATCGGCGTATGCGCATAGCTTTCGCGGCGCCCGTTGCCAGTGGGATCGACGCCCATCAGCTGCGCGTTCTGGCGGTCCTGCATGTATCCTTTCAGGACGCCGTTCTCGATGAGAATGTTCTCCTGCGTCGGAACGCCTTCGTCGTCGAAACTCAAAGAGCCGCGCTCGCCGGGTATGTTGCCCTGATCGACGACGGTCACTTCGGGGCAGGCGATCTGCTGGCCGATCTTGCCGCTGTAGACGGAAATGCCGCGGCGGTTGAAATCGCCCTCGAGACCATGGCCGATGGCCTCATGCAGGATGACCGCCGGCCAGCCGTGGTTCAGCACCACATCCATCACACCCGCGGGCGCGTCTTCGGCGATCAGCAGCATCTGCGCCTGCTTCAGCGCCTTTTCTGTCGCTTTCTTGTAAGTCGCTTCGTCGAAAACATCTTTGCAGGTGACGGGGCCTCCCGCCAGCGCCGAACCGGTTTCGCTGTTGCCGTCCTTGTCGGTCAGCGTGATACGCACGTTCAGCGACGCGCTGGGGCGGTGATCCACCATGCTCTGCCCGTCGGCGGTGATGATGTGA
>SCTB01000096.1 GCA_004297545.1 Alphaproteobacteria bacterium | reverse complement strand
GCAGGTTCTTTTTGATGATCTCGAGATACTGGTCTGGCGATGAGAAAACCGGCAGGTCTTCGGTGATATAGCCCATGATGCGGTCCAGCCCAGCGCGCGCCGGCTTGTGCGTGATGTCGACAAGCGTGAGGGAGCGGAACATATTCGCCTTGCCCTTTTCGGCCATCTTCAGCGCAATCAGCCCGCCCATCGAGGTGCCGAGCCAGTGCGGGCGGGTGAGGCCCATGTGTTTGAGAAACGCGACAAAGACATCGGCATAGAAATCGAGGTTATACAGGTTCGGGTCGCCCAGCCAGGTGGAGCCGCCGCGGCCCGGCGCATCGACCGCCAATACCTGATAGCCGTTTTTCGCCAGCGTCGCCGCTACGAAATCGAAATCGCGCTTCTGGCGCGTGAGGCCATGCACGGCCACCACGGTGCCGCGGTACGCGTCTTCCGGCTGCCAGTCGGCATAGGCCAGCGTAATGGGCTTCGGGTATCCGGCGACGGTAATCGCCTGCGCGGCTACCGCAGCGGGTTTTTCAAGGGGGCTGGCAATCTTCATGGCGTGGCGGGCTTAGTCTTTCGTTCCGTTACTGTGGCTTCCAGCTTGCCTTGCGGGCGCATGGTGAAAACAAGCTGTTCGCCGGTGGGGCGTTCTGTGACGTTGAAATCAACGCGGTTGAAAATCTCGGCCAGCGCCAGCGTGCCTTCGGTCAGCGCCATCGTCATCCCCAGACAAACACGGGGGCCGGTGCCGAAGGGCAGGTACGCTTTGGGGAAGGGTTCTTTTCTGAACCGCTCAGGCTTGTAATCCGCCGCGTCCTTCCACAGGTCGGGGGCGCGGTGCATGTCGATCACGCTGATGCGCACAAGGTCGAATTTCTTGATCTCGACGCCGCCCACCACGGTGTCTTTCTCGCATTCGCGCGCGATTTCATAGGCGGAGGGGTGCAGGCGCATGGCTTCTTTAAACGCATCGCGCACATTGGGCAACCGGTTATAATCGCCGGGAGGCAGATGCGCGCCATGCGTGAAGTTGTCCACTTCCGTGCGTACCTTGTCGTATTCGGCTTTGTTCTTGCCCTGCAGCAGTTCGTGGAGCGAGAAGGTAAGGCCCACGGCCGTCGTTTCATGTCCGGCCACGATAAACATGACCAGCTGGTCTTTTATCTGCTTCTGCGTCAGCGGCTTTCCGGTGGCCACGTCCGTTGCGTCCAGCAAGCGGCCCAGAATATCGTCGGGCTGCGTTTTCAGCTTGCGGCGCTCGGCGATGATATCTTCCAGGATATGGTCGATGATTTCCGCGCTCTGTTTATAAGTCTTCTTCATGCGCGGAATATATTCTTTGTGAATACCCAGCATGCGCATGGCGACAGTCAGCTTGTGCGGCTTGCGGAAACTTTCAATCGTGACGGTCGAGGCCTCGATAATATCGTGGGCCTGTTTTTCCGATATGCTGTCGCTGAACACGACGCGCATGACGACTTTCGCCGTCAACCCGCGCATTTCGTGCTCAAGGTCCAGCGGCTTGGCGTCCTTCAGCCAGCGGTCGATCATCTTGTCGGTTTCATCCGTGATGATCGGCGCGATGGTATTGTTCACGCCCTTGGGCGAGAAGATATCCGTCATCAGGTTGTGCATGTTCTGCCAGCTCTCGCCCTCGTCGAGGATAAGGGCGTTGCCGATAAAGCGGCCGATGCCTTTCTTGACGAAACGGGGGGTGCCGAAGTTGGCGTCCTGCCGCAAAATCTCCCGCGCCGCCACCGGGTCGGTGAACTCATGCACGCGCAGCTTGCCGATACGGCTGAATTTATGATGCGCGGTTTCCTTCTTTTCCTTGAAAACGCGGCTAACGCGCTTCCACAGTCCATCCTTTTTCGGCTTTTCGGACAAGGGCCTGCTCCACTGTTCTGACGAGTTTTTGCTTACGACAAACTGTAGGAAGCGGGGTGAGGGATGTCAATGGAGGAGGGGAGTAGGGTTTACAGAATGTCTAGCGTCATTCGGTTTTAGGAATAATTTTGA
>SCTB01000095.1 GCA_004297545.1 Alphaproteobacteria bacterium | reverse complement strand
TTCATCAGCACCGTCGAGCGCTCGTTCTCGACGCTCGCCTTGTCGAGGTTGGCGGAGAGGAACTTGCCGGGGTGATAAACGACCTTCTTGACCTCGCCGTCGGCCGGAATGCGGTTGACGTGCACGTCGAAGACGTTGAGGAACACGCTGACGCGCGTCGCCTTGCCCGCGTCGCAAAGAACATCCGTGCCCTTGCAGTCGTCAAGCTCGGGCGGCAGCGGCACCTCCTGGACGATCAGGCTGACGATGCCGTCGGCGGGCGAAACGATCAGGCCCTCGCGCACGGGCGTAACGCGCTTCGGGTTGCGGAAGAAATAAACGCACCACAGCGTCAGCACCAGGCCTGCGAATCCCATGCCGTGGCCGACGATGCACAGCACGACGGCGACCGCCGCAAAGGCGCCGATAAAGGGGTACCCCGCCGGGTGGACCGGCACGAAGAGGGTCTTGCGGATCAGGGCTATCAGGTCGTTCATCAGGCATCCTTCAGGAATATTACAGTCTTCCGGTTTCATCTTGTGCCGGAAAAGCCAGTTTTGCCGTTGTATTCCGCTTCAGACAAGCGGTAATTTTTTTACATAACGGGGCGAGGCAGGTACCTGCGCCCACCCTGCCTTTCTGAAAAATAAATCCAAATATCCGCGTGGAAATGAAAGATTTTGTTTATTATTTTAGGGATAGACTGAGAAAGGGGGAGCTTCAGGGATCAAGGGGGCTCCTCAAACCGAGGGTGGAATGAATTGGCGAAGCCTGAAGTCACCGCAGAAAAGAAAGACGTGAAGAAATCTCCACCGCCGCCGGAGACGGACCGCGCGCAGCTGATGGCGATCAGCACGCTCGAGAAAATCGAGCAGCTGGGACTCAAGCCCATCCCGCCCTTTTACGAGCTCTGGTACCGGTATTTCGAGGGCGATCCAGAAATCGTGCGCGCCATCGACGGCTACCAGGGCGTCTTTGATGACATCACCTGCCACAAGATTTACAAGCGCTACTTGAGCGCCTCGGCCCGCGACGACGCGGTGCGCAAGGTCAGCGACCAGGTGCAGCAGGCCATCACCGAGCTGGCCGGGATGCTGGGCAACGTGCAGACGGCGACGACCGAGTACGGCGAGACGCTGGGCACCGTGACCGAGCAGATCCAGAAGGCGGACAGCATCGAGGATCTCGGCCAGGTGGTGACCAGCATCATCCAGGACACCAAGAAAATGGTGGAGAAGAACCAGGAGCTGGAAGTGCAGCTGACCAGTTCTTCCGAAACGGTGTCCGAGCTGCGCAAGAATCTCGATAACGTCAAGCGCGAGGCCATGACCGACGGGCTGACCGGCATCGCCAACCGAAAGGCTTTCGACAAGGCGATTCATGATACGATCGAAGAGGCCACGACCAACAGCACGCCGCTCTGCCTGCTCATGATCGACATCGACTTCTTCAAGAAGTTCAACGACACCTACGGCCACCAGATCGGCGACCAGGTGCTGCGCCTTGTCGCGCGCGCCCTTGTCGACAACGTCAAGGGCCGCGACACGGCCGCGCGCTACGGCGGGGAGGAATTCGCCATTTTGCTGCCCGAAACGCCGGCCTTCGCGGGCGCCAAGGTGGGCGAGATGCTGCGCAAGGCGGTGGAGAGCAAGGAAGTCATCAACAAGACCAACAACGAAAACCTCGGGCGTATCACGCTCTCTATCGGCGTCGCCGAATACCACAAGGACGAAGGCATATCGTCCTTCATCGAGCGCGCCGACGCCGCCCTCTACCAGTCCAAGAAAGCCGGCCGCAACCGCGTGACCTCCGCCGAGCCCCAGCCGCCGCCGGAGAAGAAGGCGTAGGCTTTCCTTCCAGACGTCTTACTTTGCGGTTTCTGCCTTTTCCTGCCTTTGCAGCACCGGCGATTCAATACCGTTGGCCGCCGTGCAGTCTTTCAGCAGCGACAGGCAGCTATAATCATTGAGCCGCACGCGGGCCTGTCCCGCGGCCAGCGGCGGCCATTCATCAACTCCGGAAAGCTGCTGCACGATCACGCTGCAGTTGCGGCCGGCGGCCGTTTGAACCGGGATGACGATTTCCCCGTAGCCGTAGGCGGGGGCCGCGCCGGTAAAGGAACACGCCGGGCCGCCTCTGCAGGACGCATGCGTTATGCTGACGCTGTAATCTTTTAACGTCGCCGCAGGTTCGGCGATGGTGAGGGTGTAGGTTTCCGTGGCTTTTTCTTCGGCGCCGCATTCCTGTCTGCTTGAATAGATGCCGGGTACAGGCAGGTCTTCCTTGGCGGGGGCTTTTGGCGGTTTGTAATCCGGGTCGAGCCGGGCGACCAGGTTGCGCTTTACTTCCTCCAGCCCCGCGCCATCCTTCAGGTCCGAAGGCTCCAGTTTTTGAGAAGGGCTGAATGAAATATTGGAGCCATTATATATCCAGGTTTCGCCTTCCTTCAGCGGCAGGTTGCCGCAGGTGCCGTTTTCCCTCAATTCCAGCGTGACGGATTCTCCCGTCTTCCTGTCTTTCGCGGCGCCGCCGGGCGTGATGACGGCGAAGGTGACATGCTTGTCGTCAACAGCGCTGATCCTCCCGATAAAAAAACCTTCTCCCGCCAGTTTCATGGCCAGCGGCCGGTTGATGTATTCCATGCTGGGCGAGCAGGCCTCGGCCTTGATGCAGGACAAGCTCGTGAACACGACGGCAGCGGCGAGGCCGCGTTGCAGGGCTGGCGTGAAAAACATGGATCCCCTTTCCAACATAAAAAAGCCGGGCGCCTATCTGCGCTTACCGCGCCCGCGCTTGCCGCGGTGCTTGCCCTGGGAGCGGCCGCCGCCCCCGTGACCCCGGCGCGAACGCTGGCCCTGCTCCCCGACGCCGCCGCGCTTCAGGAATCCCGGCGCGTCCTGTCCCGTAAAGCCGTCGAGGATTTCAAAGACGGTGGAGCCGCGCATGGCGTCCGCCTCCACCAGCCTGACCAGCACCGGGTCGGCCAAGCGATAGCTGCGTCCTGAATCCTTGCCGACCAGCGCATGGCGCTTTTCGTCGTGGATATAATAGTCGCGCGGCAGTGACCTCATCGGCACGATGCCGTCCGCGCCGGTTTCGTCGAGCGACACGAACAAGCCGAAGCGCGTCACGCTGGCGATGTGCCCCTTGAATTCCTTGCCGATGTTCGAGCTCAGGTATTGCGCGGTGAAGCGGTCCATCACGTCGCGCTCCGCCAGCATCGAGCGGCGTTCGGTCGATGAAATATGCTCCGAGATTTCGACAAGATATTGCGTTTCATGATCGGTGAGCGGCCCGTCGCCAAGCCCGTAGGCGCGCACGAGGGAGCGATGCACCAGCAAATCCGCATAGCGCCGGATGGGCGAGGTGAAATGCGCGTATTTCTCGAGCGCAAGGCCGAAGTGCCCGAGATTGTTCGGGCTGTAAATCGCCTGACTCTGCGTGCGCAGCAGGATAGTATGGATAAGCTGCTTGTCCTCGCGCTCCGCCGAGAGTTTCAGGATATGGTTGAAATTCTTCGACGACAACTGGTCGCTTTTCGGCAGCGAATAGCCGAATTCCTTCAGGAAATCGCGCGTGGATTCCAGCCGGTCATAGGCCGGGCGGTCGTGCACGCGGTAGACGCAGGGCGCGTTTTTCGCCTCCAGCGCCTGCGCCGCCGCCACGTTGGCCAGGATCATGAACTCCTCGATCAGCTGGTGGCTGGCCAGGCGCTCCCGCGGCACGATGGCGGTGAGATTCCCCGCCGCGTCGATGATCGCCTTGCGCTCGGGCAAATCCAGCTCCAGCGCGCCGCGCAATTCGCGCGCGTGCTTCAGCAGGCTGTAGGCGCGGTAGAGCGGCCTGATGACCTTGTCCATCAGGGGCGCCGTCGTCTCATCCGGCGTGCCCAGATGCGCCTGCTCCACCTGTTCATAGGTGAGCCGCGCGACGGAGCGCATGAGGCCGCGCGTAAATTGCCAGTGCTTCAGGCGCGCGTTGCTGTCGATCCAAAGGTGCACCGCAAGGCAGGCGCGGTTCACATGCGGGCGCAGCGAACACAGGTCGTTCGACAGGCGTTCGGGCAGCATCGGCACGACGCGGTCGGCGAAATACGTCGAATTGCCGCGATCATAAGCGTCCTTGTCCAGCGCCGTATGCGGCTGCACATAGAAGGACACGTCGGCGATGGCGACCATCAGGTGCCAGCCGCCGGGGTTCTTCGGGTCGGTGTCGGGTTCGGCAAAAACCGCGTCGTCGAAATCGCGCGCATCCGCGCCGTCTATCGTAACGAGCGGAATCTGCCGCAAATCCTCGCGCCCGCCCGACAGGTCGGGTTCTTTCATCTTCGCTGCTTCGCTCAAGGAGCCTTTCGAAAACTCGGTCGGGATGCCGTGGGAGTGGATGGAAATCAGGCTGATGATGCGCGGGTCGCCGTTCTTGCCGAGGCGCGTCACGATTCTGGCCGGGTTCTTCGAGCGCGGGTGCTTCTGCGACGGCGGAATAAGCTCCGCCGCGACAAGGTCGCCTTCCTCCGCGCCGTTCACGTATTCGGGCGGGATGTAATATTCGTTGCGGTCTTTCTTGTTGGTGGGGTGCACGTGCCCTGCGCCCTTGTAGGGGCGGAACGTGCCGATGACGCGCCCGAACTCCTCGACCTCGATCGGCTTGAGGACGCGGGCCTCGTATTCATGCTTGTCGACCTTCTTCAGCCGCGCCAGCATGCGGTCGCCGGGCTTGGCTTCTTCGCCTTCCTCGCGTCGCTTGTACATGACGTAGATAATGGGCTCCGGGCCGCGCCCGTGCCATTCGACGGGCTTCGCGCGCAATTCGCCGTCGCCGTCAAGTCCGGTGATCTCGATCAGCGCGGTTTCGGGCAGGTTCTGCGGCGCCTTGTATGTCTTCGTCGGGTTCTTTTCGACGCCGCCTTCTTCGGAGAGCTCGCGCAAGAGGATGCGCAGCTTCGTGCGGTCCTGCCCCTTGATGCCGAAATGCCGGGCGATCTCCCGCTTGTCGGGCGGATTCAGGCTGTCGTGGATGAATTGTCTCAGTTCTTCTTTGGAGGGAAGGCCTTGTTCTTTTTTAGTCTTTTCCGGCGCGTGTTTGCCGGAGTGGTGTTTATTCTTCAAGCTTCTTTCGCTTTCTTTGGTTTGCCTTTCGGCGATTTCGACTTCGCGGCAAGCCATTCGATGGCCTGCTGCAGCGTCACTTCCTCGACGGGAACGGATTTAGGAATCGTCGCGTTCACGCCGCTATGTTTGATGTAGGGGCCAAAACGCCCCTTGCTGATATTGACGGGCTTGCCATCGGCCGGGTGCGGCCCCAGCTCGCGCAGGGTGCCGAAACCGCCGCCGCCGCGGCCCTTGCTCTGCTGCGCCAGCAAATCGACCGCGCGGTTGAGCCCGATGGTCAGGACGCCGTCAGGGTCGTCGGCAGGGATGGATTTGAACTTGCCCTGATGGACGAGGAAGGGGCCGAAGCGGCCGATGCCGGCCTTGATCATCTCCCCCGTTTCCGGGTGCAGGCCCACTTCGCGCGGCAGGGACAGGAGGCCGAGGGCCTTGGGCAGGTCGACCGACTGCGGGTCCATGTTCTTGGGCACGGGCGCGCGCTTGGGCTTGTCGCCCGCGACCGCCTTTTTCTTCTTTTTCTTTTTGCCGTCGGCCGACTCTTCCTCGACCACCGGCTTGGGCGCCGGGGCGGCGTTCGGCGCCGGTCCCAGCTGAACGTAGGGGCCGTAAGGGCCAAAGCGCAGCGTGATTGGCATGCCCGTTTTCGGGTCGGCGCCCAGCTCCTTGGGCGAGAAACCCTCCGGCGCGCCGCCTTCGCCGTCCGCATCCGCGCCCGCGGTCAGCACGGGGCGCGTGTAGCGGCAGTCGGGATAATTCGAGCAGCCGACGAAGGCGCCGAACTTGCCGAGCTTCAGGCTGATCTTGCCCTCCTTGCACTGCGGGCACTTGCGCGATTCCTCGCCGCCCGGGAACAGGATGGGCTGCAGGTCGTGTTCGAGCGCGTTGATGACGTCGGTGATTTTCAGGTCCGTCGTCTTGCCGACGGCTTCGGAAAAACCGGTCCAGAAGTCACCCAGAACGCTCTTCCACTTGGCTTCGCCCGCGGAGATGCTGTCAAGCTGCTCCTCGAGACCGGCGGTGAAACCGTATTCGACGTATTTCCTGAAAAAGTTGATCAGGAAGGCGGTCACGATGCGACCGCGGCTCTCGGGCACGAAGCGCCGGTTGTCCAGCTTGACGTAGTCGCGGTCCTGCAGCACCTGCATGATCGTGGCATAGGTGGAGGGGCGGCCGATACCCAGCTCTTCCAGCTTCTTGACGAGGCTGGCTTCGGTGAAGCGCGGCGGCGGCTGGGTGAAATGCTGGTTGGGCGTGACGGTTTCGAGTTTCAGCGCGTCGCCCTCTTTCAGCGGCGGCAGGCGGCGTTCTTCGTCCTGCGCGTCGCGCTCTTCGTCTTCGAGTTCTTCGCGGTAGAGTTTCAGGAAGCCGTCGAAAGTAATGATGGAGCCCGTCGCATGCAGCACGACCTTGCCGTCCTGGTTCGCGATATCGACCGCGACCTGGTCAAGCACGGCGCTTTCCATCTGGCAGGCGACAGTGCGCTTCCAGATGAGTTCATAAAGCCTTGCCTCGTCGTCGTCGAGGTATTCGGATACGCTTTCGGGTGTGCGGAAGATGTCTGTCGGGCGAATGGCCTCGTGGGCTTCCTGCGCGTTCTTGACTTTTGATTTATAGGTGCGCGGCGCTTCGGGGAGGTAATTGTCGCCGAACTTGTTCTTGATATGCTGCCTTGCCTGTTCAATCGCCTCGTTGCTCAAGGTGACGCCGTCGGTACGCATATAAGTGATAAGACCCGTGGTTTCGCCATTCAGTTCCACGCCCTCGTACAGTTTCTGCGCCGTGCGCATGGTTTTGGTCGCGGAGAATCTCAGTTTACGCGAGGCTTCCTGCTGCAGGGTCGAGGTGATGAAAGGCGGGTAGGGGTGGCGGCGGACCTGCTTTTTCTC
>SCTB01000006.1 GCA_004297545.1 Alphaproteobacteria bacterium | reverse complement strand
GCCTGCGGCTTTGGCGCAGCCGCAGGCACAGGCTCCGGCGGCTCCTGCCGCTCACTCGACGGCAGCGCCCAAGGCGGATGCGCCCAAGCCTCCGCCGCAAACCCCGAAACAGCCTGCGCAGGCGGCGCCTGCCGCACCCGCTCAGGCGGCAGTCCAGGCCAATCCGCGCATGGACCGCGCGCGCAAGCGCATCTGGGCCGACCTTCGCGACGGCATCGACCTGAAATCGCTTGCCCGCATGGATGCCGAGGCGGCGCGCGCCGAAATTACCTCGGCAGTGACGGAGATCGGGCAGTTCCGCAGCCTTGACGTCACGCCGGCCGAGCTTGCGCAGATTGCGAAAGAGGCCGCCGACGATATGCTCGGCTTCGGTCCGCTTGAAGAGCTTCTGGCGATGGACGGCATCGCCGACATCATGATCAACGGGCCGAAGACCATCTATATCGAATTGAAAGGAAAGATCCAGCGCGCGCCCATCGAGTTCCGCGACAACCAGCACCTCTTGACCATCTGCCAGCGCATCGTGGGCGTCATCGGCCGCAGGGTCGACGAATCCTCGCCCATCTGCGATGCGCGCCTGCCGGACGGCTCCCGCGTCAACGTCATCATCCCGCCGCTCGCGGTCGATGGCTGCACGATGACCATCCGCAAATTCGCCAAGGAGAAACTCACGCTCGACAAGCTCGTGGATTTCAAAGCCATGACGCCCGCCTGCGCCGAGATGATCAAGATCGTCGGCCGCTGCCGCGCCAACGTGCTGGTCTCCGGCGGCACGGGCTCCGGCAAGACGACGATGCTCAACTGCCTGACGCGTTACATGGACGAAGGCGAGCGCATCATCACCTGCGAGGACGCCTGCGAACTCCAGCTGCAGCAGCCGCACGTCGTGCGCCTCGAGACGCGCCCGCCCAACCTCGAGGGCGTCGGCGAAGTCACCATGCGCGGCCTGGTCAAGAACTGCCTTCGCATGCGCCCCGACCGCATCATCGTCGGCGAGGTGCGCGGACCCGAAGCTTTCGACCTTCTGCAGGCCATGAACACGGGCCACGACGGCTCGATGGGAACGGTCCACGCCAACAACCCGCGCGAAGCCCTTTCGCGCATGGAGAACATGATCGCGATGGGCGGCCTCAACCTGCCCTCCGCCGCCGTGCGCGAACAGATCGCGTCTGCCATCAACGTCATCATCCAGGTGCAGCGCCTGCGGGACGGATCGCGCAAGGTGACCAACGTCACGGAGATAACCGGCATGGAAGGCGAAGTCGTCTCCATGCAGGACCTGTTCCGCTTCGAATACGAAGGCGAGGACGAATTCGGCCGCATCATCGGGAGGCAGAAATCCAGCGGACTGCGGCCGATTTTGTACGAGCGCGCGCGGACCTATAACCTCGAGAAGAAACTGCTCGAAGTCATGGCGGAGGCTTACACCTAAATGACCTGGGTCATTGCAGTTGCGGCCATGCTGGCGATCCTTATTTTCGGGGTTATGGCCGCAATGGCCATCGGCAAACAGCAGGAGCAGCGCCGGCGCATCCTCGCCGTGATTACCCGCGGCAAGACTTCCTCCGTCAAGGAGGAAAGCAAGGACAAGGCGCTTGCCAAGCAGCGCGCCGTCATCGCGCGCAAGCTGACGGAGGCCGGCAAGGAAAAAAACCAGAAGAAAGACAACGTCACCATCCGCGACCTGATGGTGCAGGCCGGCATCGAGGCGCCGACCTCCAGGTACTGGATGGCGTCGGTCGCCTTCGCCGTCGTCGTCTGGGCGCTGGCGGCGCTGCTGACGTCGTGGCCGCCGATCGCTGTTATCTTTTTTACCTTCGCCGCGTTCCTGGGCGGGCCGCGCTTTGTGCTGAAGCGCATGGCGAAAAACCGTCAGAAGAGGTTTCTCGAGGAGCTTCCCGATGCGCTGGACGGCTGCGTCCGCCTTCTGCAGGCGGGCATGCCCATGACGGAGGCGATCGCGATGGTCAGCCGCGAATTTACCGGCCCCCTGAAGGAAGAGATGCTGAAGATCTACGACAACCAGAAAATCGGCGTTCCCCTGGGCCAGGCCGCTTTTGAAACCGCCAAGCGCGTTCCGCTGACCGAAGTGCATATGTTCGCAACCGCCCTGCAGATCCAGAGCGAGACGGGCTCATCCTTAAGCGAGGTTTTGACGAACCTTTCGGGCGTCATTCGCGCGCGGTTCCGCCTGAAGCGGAAGATTCAGGCGCTGTCGTCCGAGGCCAAGGCCTCGGCGGGCATTATCGGCTCGCTGCCGCCGCTGGTCGCTTTAGGCCTCTGGCTCGCGAGCCCGAACTACATGGAACCGTTGTTCCAGACGGCCAAGGGTCATTGGTACCTGGTGGGCTGCGGCATGTGGATGGGCTGCGGCATCATGATCATGAAACAGATGATTAACTTCAGGATTTAAGACGCCATGATGGAGTTTCTGACGCATCTCGACTCGACGGCGATCATCGTCTTCCTCTCGGCCCTTCTGGCGGGAGCGTCGTTCATCGGTTTCGCCCTGCCGCTGCTCGCGCACAAGGAGAAGAAACAGCGCTACAAGGAAGTGATCGAGAAAAAGCGCCGCGCCCTGTTCGAGCAGGCGCGCGAAGCCGCCAATGCGCCGAAGGTCAAGCAGCAGGACCAGCAGTTGTCGGCAGCGAAGTCCATCGCGTTGTTCTACCGCATCCAGCGCCTCGCGGGAGAGGCGAGCCTTTCAGCCCGCAACCTGATGCTGCGCGCTGGCATCCGCGACCCGATGGCGCCATTGTTCTACCTCATCGCGCGCATCGTCCTGCCGATTATTTTCGTCGGCGTCGCCATGCTGCTGATGGCGATGTCCGGCAAGGAAATTTCGTCTACCAGCAAGGGACTCACCCTGCTGGTGACGGGCGCTTTCGGCTTTTTCCTGCCGCATCTGCTGATCAAAAATAATGCCGACAAGCGCCAGCAGGAAATCTCCCTCGCTTTCCCGGACAGCCTCGACATGATGCTGATCTGCGTCCAGGGCGGCATCGGCATCGAGGCGGCCATCAACCGCATCGCCGACACGGTGGCGGGCCATTCCGAGGCGCTGGCGGAGGAGCTGGGCATCCTCTGCGCCGAGCTGGGCATGCTCAACGACCGCAAGGCGGCCTTCCAGGGCTTCGCCGCGCGCGTCGGCAGCGGGTCGGCCAGGACCTTTGCGACCGCGATGCTTCAGGCGGAGCAGTACGGCACGTCAATTTCAAAGGCGCTCAGGGTGCTGGCGGAAGAAACACGCGCCGCCCGCATGGCGACCGCGGAACAAAAGGCGGCCTCGCTGCCGCCCAAGCTCACCGTCCCGATGATTTTGTTCTTCCTGCCGGTGCTGTTCGTGGTCATCCTGAGCCCCGCATTCCTGCGCGGTTTTACGACCAGCAAATAATCCTTATTGCCGCATATCCTCAGCAGGGATCGGAAGAAAGGCCTTGGTTATTTCGGCTTTTCAGGCTGGGCCGGAACCGGGCAGGGGGGGCAGGCGGCGGGCTTCTTGTGAGCCTTGGTCTTTTTCACCGCAGGCTTCACTACTTTCGCGACTGCAACGGGTTTGGAGACGACGGCGCCGCGAAGATCGCTGATCAGGGCGATATTGCGGGCAATCTCCTGTTTATCATTCGGCGAGTTGACAAGCGCGCGGCGCAGCGTGTCCAGCGCGTCATCGAACTTGCCCTGGGCTGCGAGACACAGGGCGAGGTTGTTCATGACGGGCGTCGGGTCGCCTTTCCAGCCCGCGAGGGCGCGGTTGAAGGACTGCTCGGCCGCCCGGTGATCCCCGCGCGCATCCATCACGATGCCCATCAGGCTGTCGGCGTCAGCGTGCAGCGGGGCGGCGCTGGGGTCTTCCAGCACATGCGCCAGCAATTTTTCGGCCTCTGCGAAATTCCCGGTTGCGATATGCGCGGCGGCAAGCTCGTTCAGGATGACGGCGTTCGACGTATAGATGGTGACCGGGTTGGAATCGTTGTTACGGCTCTTGAATGACGCAAGGGGCGTCAGCACCTTCACCGCTTGAGCAGGCTTGCCTGTCTTGCGCAAAAGCTGGGCATAGGCCAGCGCGATGGCGCGGTCCTTCGGGTGCTGCTTATGCAGCTTGGCATGGAGGGCGACGGCTTCTTCGGTCTTGCCGGCGGCGATCGCGTCGACCGCGGCGGCGGAAAGGCGCTGCTGCGTGGCGGCTTTCATGCCCCGCATGCTGTCGACCGGCTCCATGACGGATTTGGATGCGCTGCAGGCTGTCAGTGCCGCAAGGGCGATGAGGCCAAGGAAAGCGGGGATTTTCTTCTGCAATTTGCTCATTTCGCGGGCGCCTGTTGTGTGTTCGACGGTGCGGCTTTGGGATCCGGGGTCACGTGGACCTTGTAGGACTCGTCGGCGGGCGCTGCGCCACCGCCGACACTACCAGGGGGAGAAGGAGGGGCCGCGTCGGACGCTTTCTCCACATCCATCGTAAAGGATCGGCTGGCCGGTATATCCGGGACATTGGTCGCGCCGCCGTCCGGCGGCACCGTCAGCACCTCATAGCAGCCGTCCGGGCAATAGAAATAAGCGGTCGGAACGCAGCCGCCCGTGCCGCCGTTATCGCACATCCGGCGGATACGGACATATTTTTGTTTCGCCAGGCCCGAGACGATAACAGTCCTTTCCAGGATGATCTGGCCCTTGGCATTCAGGACGGTGAAAGAGGTTGATCCCGGTACCCGCGGCATGACCACCAGCAGGCGGGGTGAATCGAGCAGCACCGAGACATGCGCCGGATTGGTCACAATGACGCTGGCGGCATCCTCCTTGAGGCGGACAATTTTAGTTTTATCGGGGGTGATGCGGATGATGGTGTCATCCTCCGCTGTATTGTCCGCGGCCATGCCAGTTGGCGCAGCCATCAGGCGTTCCATTTTCGAAACGCCATCCGACGAGCCTTCGGCATGGGCAAAACTACCCGCCAAAACCATTGAAACTGCTATCAAAAAGACAGGCCAGCTTTTATTCATTCTATGCTTACCCCGCAAAACCCCATATCCAAACCCATCATGCGCTAAAAAAGACTATAAATCAAACAAATATACCCTTGGAATCGTTGAATTTTACTTAATTATGGCGAATCTTTATATATTATGGTATTAATAGAATATCCCCATTTCTACTGGCTTTTTCTGCCGTTATGGATTATTGAAGTCAACCTAGCTAGGTACTATCGGCACTCTCTTTGACATAATCATTGACAGGTCTATCGATTGGGAGTACAACAATTCGACCTGAAATCGGTTATGAAATTCGATGTCTCCCATATCTTTCAATGTGATATGGGGCGTCAGCGGCGGCAGGTAAGTGAGTGTTTTTATCAGGGGGTTATCGAAAAGACATGACGGCAAAAGATTCAGCAGCAGGTAATTCCCAGCAGAAAGTTTCCATCGCCGCTGGCGAAAAGATCGAAATCACGATGACGGCCGGCGAGGCGCTTGTCCTGGCCGCCGCAACCGCCGAAGTCCAGGGCATGACCATGGACAAGTCGGGCGCCCTCCTGATCCAGATGTCCGACGGCGCATCCCTCGTCATCAAGAACTTCGCCGAAGTCGCGACTGCCGCAGGCTCCGCCTTTATCACGCTGCCGTCGGGCCAGACCATCAATCTGGCGGAACTCATCCAGACGCTGGCGCCCTCGGCGCAGGACGATCTGCTGGTCGCCGATGCCACCCCGACCAAGCAGGTGCTGGGCATCGAGCCGGCCGCAGGCAAGGCGGAAGAGCCTCACAAGGTTATCATCATCAAAAAGCCGCATGCGCACGAAAACGTCGTCGTGAAGCTGCATGCAGGCCAGGACTACAAGTTCGCCTTCAACATGACGGACCCGTCTTCGGTGAAGGAGCAGCACGGCCAGCTTGTCATCGCGTTCAAAGACGGCGGCGAGATTATTATTCCCAACTATGGCGCGATGAAAAATGCCGGTCTTCATGACATCATGATGAAAGATGGCACGGCGCTTTCCGTCAATGACCTCGGCGATACGCTGGCGCAGGCCGCGCAGCTGAACGAAGTCGAACCGGCCGCTGGCGATCGCGGCGGCGCGCATGGCGGCGGTTTCGGTTTTGAAAGCGTGTTCACAGCGGACCCGCTGAACAGCCTGAACAAAATCGGCCCGATCGACCCGACCCAGCTGGAATACGGCACTTTCGACCGCGAGCCGGATCCGCATGCTCCCGCTCCCTTCGACGACAAGCCTATCGCGAATGACGACACCAACACCTTCAATGGCGAAGACCGTGAAACCTCCGGCAACGTCATCACCGGCGAAAACGGCGGTCCCGGCGCCGAGGATGTCCTGAGCCAGGACCTGCCTGACCGCATCACGGAAGTGAGTTTCGGCTCGACGACGGTCGAAGTGCCGGAAACGGGCACTGTCACGATTGCGGGAGACAACGGCGTCCTGACGATCGCAGCGGACGGCTCTTATACCTATACGCTCAATGAAAACGCCCAGGGCGACACGACGGACCAGTTTATCTATACGCTGACCGACGGAGACGGCGATTCCGATGCTGCTGTTCTCGAAATCGATTCAGACGGCGTTCCCGTCCTCTTCAACCCGAATGATCCGGAGCAAAACCCGGGCAGCCGCACGGTCGACGAGAGCGACCTCCCGGCGAGCAGCGTTTCCGGCAATCTGACCGCGAATTTCTTCACCGACACGCCCGGCACTTTCGGCGCGGATGACGGCAGTTTCAGCGCCGGCGGCTCCCTTGCGGGCGGGATATTAAGCTCCAACGGTCATCCTGTCACTGTGACGCTTTCCGCCGATACCTATACCGGCACGGCGAACGGCGAAACCGTCTTCACGCTTCATATCAACGAAGATGGCAGCTATACTTTTGATCTTCTCGGCACGCTGGACCATGCCGACGGCGCCAACCCCAATGACATCATTACCCTGAATTTCGGCGTCGCGGCGACAGATTCAGATGGCGATACCGACACCGGGACACTGACCATTCGCGTTCTTGACGATGCGCCTGTCGCAAATGACGACACCAATGCCTTCAACAGCGAAGACCAGACGACGTCAGGCAATGTTATCACCGGCCTGAATGGCGGCGCCGGCGCCGCGGATGCCCCGAGCCAGGATGACGCTAATCTGGTGACGAAAGTTGCCTTCGGCTCTACGACAGTTGATGTGCCTTCCAGCGGCACGGTTACCATCGCTGGAGACCACGGCTCGCTGACGATTGCAGCGGATGGTTCTTATACCTATACGCTGAACGAAGGCCCGCAGGGCGATACCGCCGATCAATTCACCTATACGCTGACGGACGGAGACGGCGATACGGATACCGCTGTTCTTGAGATTGATGCAGACGGCGTTCCCGTGATCTTCAACCCGAACGATCCTGAGCAGAGCCCCGGCAGCCGCACGGTTGACGAGAGCGACCTTCCCGGCAGCAGCGTTTCCGGCCAGCTCAATGCGAATTTCTTTGCCGACACGCCGGGCAGCTTCAGTGCTTCGGGCGCGGGCACCTTCAGCGTCAGCGGTTCCGTTGCGGGCGGCAGCCTGACGTCGGAAGGTCACGCTGTGACGGTGACGCTCGCCGGCAATACCTACACCGGTGCGGCAAATGGCGCGACAGTGTTTACGCTGCTCATCGACGCTGACGGTAGCTACACGTTTGATCTGGTGGGCACGCTCGACCATGCAGACGGCAGCAACCCGAACGATGTCATCAACTTGAACTTCGGCGTCACCGCGACCGACAGCGACGGCGATACCGCCGGCGCGACCCTGACCATCCGCGTCCTCGACGATGCGCCTCTGGCAAATGACGACCATAACGCATTCAACGGCGAAGACCACACGACCTCCGGCAACGTCATTACCGGCCTCAACGGAGGCGCGGGCGCGGCTGACGCTTTAAGCCATGACGATGCCAACCTGGTGACGAAAGTCGCCTTCGGCTCCACGACCGTTGACGTTCCCTCGAGCGGCACTGTCACGGTCACCGGCGATCA
Organism: Alphaproteobacteria bacterium; assembly: GCA_004297545.1. Taxonomy (GTDB): domain Bacteria; phylum Pseudomonadota; class Alphaproteobacteria; order Micavibrionales; family UBA2020; genus JAPWJZ01. The sequence continues at coordinate 26,622 of SCTB01000006.1, read as the reverse complement.
CGGCGTGCTGACGATTGCGGCGGATGGCTCCTATTCCTACACGCTGAATGACGGCGAGCAGGGCGATACGACCGACCAGTTTACCTATACGCTGGCAGACAGCGACGGCGATACGGACACCGCAGTTCTTGAGGTCGGCTCCGACGGCACGCCCATCATCTTCAACCCGAATGATCCGGAACAAAGCCCCGGCGCCCGTACGGTCGATGAGAGCAACCTGCCGGCGAGCAGCGTCACCGGCCAGCTCAGCGCGAACTTCTTTACCGATACGCCGGGCAGCTTCAGCGCCTCGGGCGCGGGCACTTTCAGCGCGGGTGGTTCCGTCGCAGGCGGCAGCCTGACCTCTGAAGGCCATCCTGTTACGGTTGCGCTTGCAGGCGACACCTATACGGGCACGGCGAACGGCGCGACGGTCTTTACGCTGCAGATCAACGCAGATGGCAGCTATACTTTTGACCTCGTCGGCACGCTTGACCATGCGGACGGCGCCAACCCGAATGACGTGATCAACCTGAACTTCGGTGTCACGGCGACGGACAGCGACGGCGACACCGCCAGCGCGACGCTCACGATCAATGTCCTTGACGATGCGCCTGTCGCGAACGACGACCATAATTCCTTCAATGCCGAAGACCACACGACCTCCGGCAACGTCATTACCGGCCTGAATGGCGGCGCTGGCGCTGCGGATGCCCCGAGCCAGGATGACGCTAATCTGGTGACGAAAGTTGCCTTCGGCTCTACGACAGTTGATGTGCCTTCCAGCGGCACCGTCACGATCAGCAGCGACCACGGCGTTCTGACGATTGCGGCTGACGGTTCCTATTCCTATACGCTGAACGAAAGCGCCCATGGCGACACGGCGGACCAGTTCACCTATACGCTGACGGACGGCGACGGCGACAGCGACACCGCGGTCCTGGAGATCGGCTCCGACGGCGTTCCCATTATCTTCAACCCGAACGATCCCGAGCAGAGCCCTGGAACCCGCACGGTCGACGAGAGCAACCTGAACCCCGCAACCAGCGTTTCCGGTCATCTCAGCGCAAACTTCTTCACCGATACCCCCGGCAGCTTCAGCGCTTCGGGTGCAGGCACGTTCAGCGCGGGTGGTTCCGTTGCGGGCGGCAGCCTGATGTCGGAAGGTCACGCTGTGACGGTGACGCTCGCCGGCAATACCTACACTGGTACGGCAAATGGCGCGACAGTGTTTACGCTGCTCATCAACGCTGACGGTAGCTACACGTTTGATCTGGTGGGCACGCTCGACCATGCAGACGGCAGCAACCCGAACGATGTCATCAACTTGAACTTCGGCGTCACGGCGACGGACAGCGACGGCGACACCGCCAGCGCGACGCTCACGATCAATGTTCTTGACGATGCGCCTGTCGCGAACGACGACCATAATTCCTTCAATGCCGAGGACCACACGACCTCCGGCAACGTCATTACCGGCCTCAATGGCGGCGCTGGCGCTGCGGATGCGGGCAGCGAAGATACGCCGAACCATGTCACGCAGGTGTCGTTTGGCGCGACCACAGTGGGTGTGCCCGCGACCGGTACGACAACAATCAGCGGGGATCACGGCGTTCTGACCATTGCAGCAGACGGCAGCTATAGCTATACGCTGAACGGCGGCGCCCATGGCGACACGGCGGACCAGTTCACCTATACGCTGACGGACGGTGACGGCGACAGCGACACCGCGGTCCTGGAGATCGGCTCCGACGGCGTGCCGATCATCTTCAACCCGAACGATCCGGAGCAGAGCCCCGGAACCCGCACGGTCGACGAGAGCGATCTGCCCTCCAGCAGCGTTTTCGGTCATCTCAGCGCGAATTTCTTCACCGACACGCCGGGCAGTTTCAGCGCCTCGGGTGCAGGCACGTTCAGTGCGGGCGGTTCCGTTGCGGGCGGCAGCCTGACGTCGGAAGGTCATCCGGTTACCGTGACGCTTGCAGGCGACACTTATATAGGAACGGCAAATGGCGCGACCGTCTTTACGCTGCAAATCAATTCTGATGGCAGCTACGCCTTCGACCTCGTTGGTACGCTGGATCATGCTGACGGCAGCAACCCGAACGATGTCATCAACCTGAACTTCGGCGTCACGGCGACCGACAGCGACGGCGATACCGCCAGCGCTACGCTGACGATCCGCGTTCTGGACGATGCGCCTTGCGCGAATGACGACCACAACTCCTTCGACGGCGAAGACCATACGACCTCCGGCAACGTCATCACCGGCCTCAACGGCGGCGCTGGCGCTGCGGATGCCCTGAGCCAGGATGACGTGAGCCATGTCACCAAAGTTGCTTTCGGCGCGACCATGGTCGATGTTCCTACCAGCGGCACTGTCACGATCAGCGGCGCGAGCGGCGTTCTGACCATCGCAGCCGACGGCTCCTATACCTATACCCTCAACGCCGGCGCGCAGGGCGATACGAACGACCAGTTCACCTATACGCTGACGGACGGCGACGGCGATACGGATACGGCCATCCTGCAGATCGGCTCCGACGGCGTTCCCATCATTTTCAACCCGAACGATCCCGAAGCAAGCCCTGGCACACGCACGGTTGACGAAACCAATCTCAGTCCAACCACCAGCGTCACGGGCCACCTGAACGCCAACTTCTTCAGCGATACCCCCGGCAGCTTCAGCGCTTCTGGCGCCGGCACGTTTACCTCAGGCGGTTCTCTCGCGGGCGGCGCGCTGACCTCGGACGGCCATCCGGTCACCGTTACCCTTGCCGGCAATACCTATACCGGCACGGCGAATGGCGAGACCATCTTTACGCTGCAGATCAACAACGACGGCAGCTATACCTTCGACCTCAAAGGAACGCTGGATCATGCGGACGCCTCGAACCCGAATGACGTCATCAACCTGAACTTCGGCGTCACCGCGACGGATTCGGACGGCGATACGGCCAGCGCGACGCTCACCATCCGCGTTCTTGACGATGCACCGGTCGCAAACGACGATCATAACGCTTTCGATGCATCCGTTGGGCATACCGACGGCAATGTTATCTCCGGCCTGAATGGCGGCTCTGGCGCGGGCGATGTCCTTAGCCACGACACGCCGGATAAGGTCACGCAGGTCAGCTTCGGCAGCGCCGTCGTCGATGTCCCCAGCACCGGTACCGCGACAATCAATGGCGATCATGGTGTACTGACAATCGCGGCGGACGGTTCCTATACCTATACACTGTTCCCTGGTTCGGCCGGCGGCACGACGACGGTAATGGAGCCCGTCATTCTTACGGATGGAGCGGGTTTAGTCGTCGAAGTTACCGGCGTACAGACGAGCAGCGGTATCCAGTTCACTGTGAAGGTCCTGTCCGGCATTGCGGATCTCAATGGCTTCTACCTCGATATCGGTGGCGACGGCGGTCCCATTACTGCGCTTGGTTCCGGCAACAACATGAATCCCACTGCCGGCTTCGACTATGCGGTGAATCTTGGCACAGTCGGAGGCAGTGACCCCGATTGCACGAATATCACATTTACGATCAATAACATCAGCCTTGCGGATATTGATAATGCGCTGATCGGCATCCGTGCGACCAGCGTGGGAACGAACCGCGAAGGAAGCGTCAAGCTTACCGGAGAAGTCGATACGACGACCGTCCATAACGATACAACAGACATATTCAAATACACGCTGACAGACTCGGATGGCGACCACGACGATGCGCTTCTGACCTTCGATGGCATCACCCCCTCCTTCACGGTTGGCGAGAACGTCAGCGACGCGGGCAGCTCGACGACGCCCTATGCGGTCGGCACTGGCCATGGCGATATCAACGGCGGCATCGCGGGCGACATTCTTGTCGGCGACGTCGGCGGCGCCACAATGGTTAACCAGACCAAGAACTACAATATCGAGCTCGTGCTCGACGTTTCAGGCTCTATGGGCTCCTTGAGCGACCACAGTTCCAAGTACTATATGCTCGTGCAGGCGGTGAACAACCTGCTGTCCACCTTCCATGACTATCATGGCGGCAGCGTGACTGTGAACATCACGCCCTTCGATACGACAGCTCATATCAGCGGCACCTTTAACGTATCGACGAATGCGGGTTTCGCCAATGCGCTGAACTTCCTGCAGCACATGGGCGGCGGCGGCACGACCAACTATGAATCGGCGCTGCAGGCGGCCATCAACTGGCTGGGCGGCTCCGGTCCCACGCCGGGCGCTGCCACCTATACCTATTTCATCACCGACGGCGAGCCAAACCGCTACGTCACCAGCTCCAACCCTGCCGCAAGCGGGACGGAAACCGTGTCAATGGCGCAGATCCAGGGCTCCGACGGCACCAATGAAATCGCGCAGATCCAGGCGCTCAGCACGGAAGTCATCGGCGTCGGCATCAACGTCGGCACCAAGATCAGCAACATCAATCTGATCGACTCTGACGGCCATGCGATCAACGTCCATAACCCCGCTGACCTCAGCCAGATACTGCAGGCCGCAAGCCCGCTCAACCATATCGCGGGCGTCGGCGGCGACCATATCAGCGGCGGCGACGGCAACGATATCGTCTTCGGCGATGCGATGTTCACCGATGTCCTCGCGGCGTCGCACGGCATTGCGATGCCGGCGGGATCGGGCTGGGATGTGTTCGAGGCGCTTGAGGCTGCTTCCGGCTGGACGCGCGCGGATACCATCAATTACATCAAGGGCCACCTGACAGAGCTTTCACAGGAGTCCACCGGTTCCGGCGGCGAAATTCGCTCGGGCGGAAATGATGTCCTGGATGGCGGTGCCGGCAGCGACACGATCTTCGGCCAGGAAGGCAATGATACGATTACGGGCGGCGCGGGAGACGACAAGGTTTCCGGCGGCAGCGGCTCGGATATTTTCGTATTCCATACGGGCGATGGCGTCGATCACATCACGGACTTTGATGCGGCGCATGGCGACAAGCTCGACTTCAGCGATGTGCTGGGAAGCTTCGATCCGCTGACAGATTCTTTGCATAACTTTGTGGCTGTCGTCGTCAGCGGCGCAGACAGCCTTGTCCAGGTCGATGAGACTGGCACTGGTCTAGCTTTCCATACTGTTGTCGTTCTCGAGGGCGTCCATGTTGATTTGGACACACTTGCGCTGAACGGTAATTTGATTGCCTAGCAACATCTAATCATGTAAGCATTGAGGCTGCAGCATCGTCGCTGCAGCCTCAATTTCTATGAAAAAACAAGGGACTAACATGGGAAACCAGGTGACCAGATTTTTTGCCGTTTCGCTCATCAGCCTGCTGTTGTCCACAACCGCTTTTGCGGCGGGGGAAGATGCGCATCTGACGCTTGAGGATGCCGTCAGCAAAGGCGTCCTCAAAAATCCCGAGTACGGGGTGGTTGCGAACAACAAGCTGGCGACCAAGGCCGAGCTGTCGCAGGCAAAGGCGCTCTGGTTTCCCTCCCTTGACGCAACGGCCCAGACCGGCTGGGAGCGCACGGATAGCGCTTTTGTCGATGACCGCGACTTGTGGCGCAATCGCGCGTCCCTGTCCTTAAGCCAGCTGCTGTTTGACGGCTTCGGCACGTCGAGCGAGATCAAGCGCCAGAAATACCGCGTCGAGTCCGCCGCCAATCGCGTCGGAGAGGTATCGGAATTCCTGGGATTGGACATCGTTCAGGCCTACCTGGAAGTCCTGCGCCAGCGCGATCTTTTGACCATTTCGCGCGCGAACGTCGACGACCACTTGCGGATTCTCGATACCATCAGGACCGGGGCGAATGCCGGCACCGTGACGGAGGGAGATGTCGCCCAGGCCGACGCCCGCCTTGCGCAGGCCCGCGCGAATGTTTCCTCGACGACGGAATCCCTGCGCAACGCGGAATCCCTGTTCATCCAGAAAGTCGGCGAAATGCCGGCCGACATGATGTTCCCGAACATCCCGAAAGACAAGCTGCCCGGCTCCGTCGAGGATGCCGTGCGCATCGCCGTGACGAACAGCCCGACGCTGGCGGTTTTCGAGTCCGACCTGAAAGTGGCGCATGCCGAATATCAGGGCTCTGGCTCCACGCTCTATCCGAAATTTACGGTGGAAGCGAATGCCTCCATCGGCGACAATCTTGACGGCATCAAGGGCAACGCGAACAGCCAGTCCGTGCTGGGCGTGATGCGCTGGAACCTCTTCCGCGGCGGCGCGGATTTCGACCGCCAGCGCGAGTTCATGTACCGCGAGGCGCAGGCGAAGGAGCGGCGCGCGCAGTCGGCCCGCCAGGTCGAAAAGAACATGCGGGATACCTGGGCCGGCATGGTCGGCGCCACCGAGAAGTCGAAGGAATTCCTGGATCAGGCCAATGCGAACGAGAAGGTAGTCGGCGTCTATCTCGACCAGTTTGCGCTGGACCGCCGGACGCTGCTGGACGTTCTCGACTCCCAGAACGAGCTTTTCGTGTCGCGTTCCAACCATGTGAATGCGCTTTATACGCAGATGTTCGCGATTTTCCGCGTACTTGCGATCGAGGGTATTTTGCTCGAGACGCTGAATATTCCGCGTCCGCGGGAGGCGCATAAATAACGCCGCCGGCTTTTTACCCGTCTCGGGCATGAAAGCCGCAAGCTAGGGGCAGGACTGGAACTCTCTGAGCGGGAGCTATCTTGGTTCCCGTTGGTTTAGGCAGGCAGATACCTGTCCCCTCGCGCCGGTTTCAAATGCTGCTGGGGATATCGGGCTGCCATTAGAATTGGTGCATGCATAGTGTCTGAAAATATTGCGAAAATCCCTCCTGGCGCCGATCCGAAAGGCGCGGCAGCGCCGGCCGCCAAGCCGGAAGATGCCCTGCCGCACAGCTGGCCGCTGGAGGCCGCGCGCGTCTCTCTCGACGACCCCCTGATGGAGTGCCTTGCGATCGTGGCGGCATCCTACGGCAGGCGCACGACGGCGGCCGCCTTGTCGGCAGGCCTGCCTGTCCATGGCCAGCAAATGGCTTCGCCTGCCGTTTTCGTGCGTGCGGCGGACCGCATCGGCATGACGGCGCGCATGGTGCGGCGGTCCCTCAAGGAAATCATCGAGAGCCCCAATCTCCCCTGCATTCTGGTGCTCAAGAACAACCATGCCTGCATCCTGCGCGGCCGCGGCAAGAGCGGCGTCGAGGTTCTCTTTCCGGAGACCCCGGACGCGCCGGTCGATCTTACCCCGGCGGCGCTGCAGGAACGCTTCGCCGACTACGCCTTTTTCGTGCGTCCGCGGGCCAACCTGGACGGGCGCGCGGGGCCTGCCGAAATCGAGCCCGGCCGCGACTGGTTCTGGAGCGCGCTCTGGCGCTACCGCAAGATTTACTACGAAGTCGCCGTCGCCGCCGTGATGGTCAACCTGCTGGCCATCGCCAGCCCCTTGTTCACGATGAACGTCTATGACCGCGTCGTCCCCAATGCCGCCTTTTCGACGCTGTGGTTCCTGGCGGTCGGCGTTTTCGTCGCCTATCTGTTCGACTTCACGCTGAAGAATCTGCGTGCCCATTTCGTCGACACCGCCGGGCGCAAGGCGGACAACCTTATTTCAGCGCGCATTTTCGAGCATATGCTGGCCATGAAGATGGCGGCCCGTCCGCCGTCGGTCGGCGTCCATGCCTCTAACCTCAAGGAATTCGAGACGCTGCGCGATTTCTTCACCTCCGCCACCATCGTCGCGGTCATCGACTTTCCCTTCCTGCTGCTGTTTATCGCCCTCATTGCCGTGATTGCCGGGCCGCTCGCGTTCATTCCCCTGGTCATGGTGCCCATCGTGATGGGCGTCGGCATGCTGCTGCAGAAGCCCCTCAACCGCACCATCAAGGAAAGCATGCGCGAGGGTTCTTACAAGGCCGGGCTTATTTTTGAAACGCTCTCCGGCCTCGAGACGATCAAGGTACAGGCCGCCGAGGGCCACATGCAGCGCAAATGGGAGGAAATGACCGAGCAGTCCGCCCGCACGAACGTCAAGGCGCGCGCGATTTCCTCCTTCGGAATCAACTTCGCCGTGTTCATGTCGAACATCACCTCCACGGCGATGATTGTCTTCGGCACATACCAGATTTCGGAGCACCAGATGACGATGGGCGCGCTGGTCGCCTCGGTGGTCCTCTCCGGCCGCGCGATGGCGCCGCTGGCCTCGATTGCGGGACTGCTGACCAAATTCGCCCAGTCGCGTGAATCCCTCGAGCGCCTCAACGAGCTGATGAAGGCGCCCGTCGAGCGCCCTGCCAACCAGACCTTCATCTCCATGCCGGTCATGAAAGGCCGCATCGACTTCAAGGATGTCGTATTCCGCTATCCCAAGCAGAAGACGCCCGCGCTGAACAACATCAATTTCGTCATCGAGCCGGGCGACCATGTGGGCGTGATTGGGGCCGTGGGGTCGGGCAAGACGACGATCGAGCGCCTGATACTGAACCTCTACCAGCCCGACAGCGGGTCCATTCAGGTCGACGGGGTCGACGTGCGCCAGATAGATCCCGCGGATTTGCGCCGCAATATCGGCGTCGTCCAGCAGTTTCCCTACCTGTTTTTCGGCTCTGTGCGCGAAAACATCACGCTCGGGCATGAATCGGTGCCCGATACGACGGTTTTGCGTGCGGCCGACATGGCCGGCGTCATGAGCTTTCTGCGCGATTCCGAGGCCGGACTCGAGACCCAGATCGGCGAGCGCGGCGAAAACCTTTCCGGCGGCCAGCGCCAGGCGATCGCGATTGCCCGCGCGCTGCTGTATGATCCGCCAATCCTGCTTCTCGACGAACCCACGGCTTCCATCGACCCGGGGTCGGAGCGCCGCCTTTACGGCCACCTGAAGGAGATGATCAAGGGCAAGACCATTCTGCTTGTCACCCACAAAAGCGCCGTTCTGGGGCTGGTCGACAAGCTGATCCTGATGGATCGCGGGCGCATCATCGCGGCGGGCCCGCGCGATGAAATCATCCAGAAGCTGCAGGCGGGGGCGTATCGTTCCGCCGGATCGGGGGGTGCGCCCAATGAATAAGAAAAGCATGGCCAAAAAGCTGGACTTAAGCGATTACGACCTGCGCAAGCTCGACCTCGCGCGCAAATACGACGAGGATTTTTCGGCAGCCGACGGGATATCCTGGCGCGACCATGTCCTGCTGTACGTGATTTGCGGCATCGTCGGCATATTTTTTGTCTGGGCGAATATCGCGACGCTCGACGAGGTGTCGCGCGGCGACGGCAAGGTCATTCCGGCATCGGAAGTCCAGGCGATCCAGAGCCTCGAAGGAGGCATCATCGACGAATTCCTCGTGCATGAGGGGGACGAGGTGAAGGAGGGCCAGGTTCTGCTGCGCATGCGCAACATCCAGGCCAAGGGAGATTTCGACGCGACGATGCAGAAATATCTGGGGCTTTCGGCGGTGACGACGCGGCTGCGGGCCGAATCCGAAGGTAAGGACAAACTGGAATTTCCCGACGATGTCAGGAAGGGGGCGCCGGAATCGGTTTCCGCCGAGCAAAAGGCTTTCGACGCCAACAGGAAGCAGCAGGAAAACCAGGCTTCCGTCCTGCGCGACCAGCTGAACCAGAAGCAGCAGCAGGTGGAAGAGCTGCAGCGGCGTATTTCCGACACCAACGGCGTTCTCAAGCTTGCTATTGATGAAAAGAACATGGTGGCGCCGATGGTCGAAAAGGGCGCCGCAGCAAAAAAAGAACTCCTGCAGATCGATCAGAAAATCGCCTCGCAGCGCGCGGAACTGAACGGGCTGCAGCTGGCGCTGCCGCGCTCCAAATCTGCCGCGCAGGAAATGCAGAGCCGCCTGAATTCCCTGCAAAGCGATTTCAAGGCCACGGCGCAGAGAGAACTGGCGGAAAAGACGATCGATCTCAATACTATCAAGCAGACTTTGGCCGCCTATCGCGACAAGAGCGAGCGCACGGACGTCAAATCTCCGGTCCATGGCACGATCAAGGACGTGAAAGTCACGACGACGGGCGGCGTGGCGAAGCCGGGCGAGACCATCATGGAAGTCGTGCCGCTCGAGGATGTGCTGCTTGTCGAGGCGCGCATCCAGCCGCGTGACATCGCCTTCATCCACCAGGGACAGAAGGCCATCGTACGCCTGACGGCGTTCGACTTTTCCATCTACGGATCTCTCGATGGCGAGGTTGTCGAAGTGAGCCCGGACAGCATTACCAATGAGAAGGGCGAGGCCTTTTATCATGTCCGCGTCAAAACGCAGCAGACCAAGGTCGTGCGCGCGGGCAAAGATTACGAAGTCATGCCGGGCATGCAGGCAACCGTCGATATCGTGACGGGGGAAAAGACCGTCATGGTATACCTGACAAAGCCCTTCCTGAAGGCTGCGCATGAGGCGCTGCGCGAAAGATAATCCGGGCAGTTTCCGGGTATTCTTTTGATTTCAATTGGATAGGAAATTATCACAGAGAAAACTTTTCTTGACGGCTTTATTTTAATATGTAAACATAGTCATCATCATTCATCCAGACTGCTTCTTACCCGGAGGCTGCCATGAAGATCGAGGAAAAGGATTTCCCCTTTTACCAGTTGCTGGTAGCGCTGAACCGTCCGGGTTTCGAAAATATCAAAAGGGATTTCGAGAAAGCGCGCGCCGGCGGCGATGACGAACAATATCGCTTCGCGCTCGGTCTTTACAGCGCCGTCAATACGCCGGGCATCGAAGACGCTGTTCCGAATTTTACCAACGACCTGCGCCAGCAGACACTGGCATCATGCCTGGCCGTTTTTGACGACGTGGGCGGGCGCGGGCATGCAAATGGCGCCTTCATGAGCGCCTATTGCCGGACCTGGGGAGTGGGTTGCGCCATTGATATCGCTGGCGCCCGCAACTGGATCGACAGAGCCGAGATGTTGGGCGGCGCCAACGACAATACAGAGCATTTGAGAGAGCAGGTTTCCCGCAAGTTTTTCTGCCGCACGGCGCATCCGCCAAAATCTGCCGGCTGATCCGGCTTTCCCATGCTTTATGGAAGGGCGTTGCCGATTGTGCGCGTAACAGTTCCCGCCGCGTATCCGACCTGATAGGCGCAGCCCGTCAGAGGTATCAGCAGCAACAAAAATAGCAGCGCCAGCACCCTGTTCACGTCAGCCCAGCGCCTTTTCCAGTTCCGGCAGGGCCGTGAAAAGGTCCTGCACGAGGCCGTAATCGGCGATCTGGAAGATGGGCGCTTCGGGGTCCTTGTTGATGGCCACGATGACCTTCGAATCCTTCATCCCGGCCAGATGCTGTATCGCCCCGGAAATACCGACGGCGATATACAGTTCCGGCGCCACCACCTTGCCCGTCTGCCCAACCTGGTAATCGTTCGGCACGAAGCCGGCGTCCACGGCCGCGCGCGAGGCGCCGACGGCCGCGCCAAGCTTGTCGGCTACCTTGTCGATCAGCTTGAAATTATCTCCATTCCCCATGCCGCGTCCGCCGGAGATGACGATCCGCGCGGCCGTCAGCTCGGGGCGCTCCGACTTCGTAATCTGCTGGCCGACAAAGGAAGAAAGGCCGGCATCTCCCGCGCCCGCGATTTTTTCAACCGCAGCGGAACCGCCGGTCGCGGGAACCGGGTCGAAAGCGGTGGTGCGGATGGTCATGATCTTGATCTTGTCTTTCGACTGTACGGTCGCAAAGGCATTGCCGGCGTATATCGGGCGCACGAAAGTATCGGCGCTGACGACGGCGCTGACGTCAGACAAGGGCTGCACGTCCAAAAGCGCGCCGACGCGGGGCAGCATGTTCTTGCCCGTGGTGGTCGCGGGGGCCAGGATATGCGTGTATCCGGCACCCAGTTTCGCGACGAGCGCAGCCACATTTTCGGCGATCTGGTGGCCATAGGCTGCATCATCCGCCAGCAGCGCCTTGCGGCAGCCGGCGACCTTGGCGGCGGCATCGGCCACGGCGGCGCAGCCCTGGCCGGCAACCAGAATGTCGAATTCGCCAAGCGCCTTCGCGGCGGTCGCGGCGCTGAGGGTGGACGGTTTCAGCGTCTGGTTATCGTGCTCTGCGACAAGAAGAACGGTCATGTCAGATCACCTTTGCTTCGTTTTTGAGCTTGCCGACAAGCTCGGCCACGTCTTTGACCTTGATGCCGGATTTGCGCGTCGCGGGCTCGGTCACTTTCAGCGTCACCGTGCGGGGAGAGATGTCGACGCTTAATTCTTCCGGCTTCATTGTCGCCAGAGGTTTCTGTTTCGCCTTCATGATGTTCGGCAGCGAGGCATAGCGCGGCTCGTTCAGGCGCAGGTCGGTGGTGACCACGCAGGGCAGCTTCAGCGCCAGCGTTTCGAGGCCGCCGTCCACTTCGCGCGTCACGTTAAGGCCGGTGTCGGTCTTCTCAATCTTCGAGGCGAAGGTCGCCTGTCCCCAGCCGAGCAGGGCGGAAAGCATCTGGCCGGTCTGGTTGTTGTCGCCGTCGATGGACTGCTTGCCGAGGATGACGAGATCCGGCGTTTCCTTCTTGACGAGCGCCAGCAGGATTTTGGCGACCCCCAGCGGCTCGACCGCTGCATCGGTTTGCACCAGTATCCCGCGGTCCCCGCCCATGGCGAGGCCGGTGCGTATCGTTTCCTGGCACTGCGCAGGGCCGATACTGACGACGATGATTTCCTTGGCGACGCCTTTTTCTTTCAGGCGCACGGCTTCTTCGACGGCGATTTCGCAGAAGGGGTTCATCGACATCTTTACGTTGGAGAGCTCGACGCCGGTATGATCGCTTTTAACGCGGACCTTGACGTTGAAATCCACCACACGCTTGACGGGGACAAGAATTTTCATATTTTTCTCCGGGAAAACTCAGGGCCTCAGTGTATATCAGCACTGAGGCCCTGTGAATAGCTCGCAAAACAGCCTTTACGGCTTGGCCGGCGGGGTTGCTTCAGGCGCCGGAGCAGGCGCCGGAGCGGGTGCTTTTGCCGCGTCCGGAGCGGGGGCAGGAGCAGGGGCTGCGGCATCCGGGGCCTTCGGCTTGTCGGCATCGGCGGCCAGCTGCATCTTGACGACGGTGTCAGGCTCGGTCACGGAGCCGTTGTCGTTCGGATCGCCCTTCTTGATCTTGTCGACGAATTCCATGCCGGAGGTAACCTTGCCGAAGACCGTATACTGGCCGTTCAGCGAAGACGCCTGCGCGAAGCAGATGAAGAACTGGCTGTCGGCGCTGTCGTTGCTGTTCGGCCCGCGGGCCATGCCGACGGTGCCGCGCTCGAACGGCTCGCCAGAGAACTCGGCCTTGATATTCGTGCCGCTGCCGCCCCGGCCGGTGCCGGTCGGATCGCCCGTCTGGGCCATGAAGCCTGCGATGACGCGGTGGAATTTGGAGCCGTCATAAAAGCCCATCTTCGTCAGTTCCTTGATGCGCGCGACGTGATTGGGCGCGAGGTCCGGGCGCAGCTGGATGACAACGCGGCCGTCTTTCAGGTCGAGATAGAGCGTGTTTTCCGGATCGGCGGCGGGCGTATCGGCCATCGCGATATTCGTCACCAGGCACAGCGCCATGGCGAGGCAGAGCAGCATTTTCTTCATTGTTTGTTTCCTTCAGTGTTTCGTGTGGTTAGGCAGCAAGAGTAAATTTGATGATCTTGTCGGGGTTGCGCGGCGGTTCGCCCTGCGCAATCTTGTCGACAAGCTCCATGCCTTCGACAACCTGGCCCCAGACGGTATATTCTCCGTCAAGGTGAGCGGTCTTGCCGAAGGTGATGAAGAACTGGCTGTCGCCGCTGTCGGGATCCTGCGAGCGGGCCATGCCAAGCGTGCCGCGCACAAAAGGAGCGTCGCTGAATTCAGCCGGCAATTTTTTTCCCGAACCGCCGTAACCGGTCCCCTGGGGGCAGCCCGTCTGGGCCATGAAACCCGGGATCACGCGGTGAAATTTCAGGCCATTGTAGAAGCCCTGGCCGATCAGCTCCTTGATGCGCGCAACGTGCTTGGGCGCGATATCGGGGCGCAGCTCGATGGTCACGCGGCCGTCTTTGAGCTCCAGGTAGGCCAGGTTTTCTTTGTTTTGTTTGTCCGCCATGTCGTCCTCCTTCATCAGAATCGCATCATGCTGAACCAGCCTTTTTCGAAGGTCAAGGCAATTTCCTTTTGGAAAAGACTAAAAATATTCCGGGAAATCCCGGGTTCGCCGGCCGTTAGCTGCTTTTGCGCTGCGCCAGGAACGGGGCGCTTAACTGGACTTTATGGCTTATGCGCGATAGTCTCTCGGGAAAGGGGACGTTATGAACTTAATTCTCGACCTGCTGCTGCTGGCGCTGCAAATCTATTTCTGGATCATCATCGCGACCGTGGTCGTCAGCTGGCTGGTCGTTTTCGAGGTGCTGAACACGCGAAACAAATGGGTGTTCAAGCTCTGTAACCTCCTCAACCAGATAACCAATCCGCTGATCGTCCGGCTGCGCAAGGTGGTGCCGCCGCTGGGCGGGGTCGACCTGACGCCCATGATCGTGATTTTCGGTATCTACATACTCCAGAATATTCTGATTCACCTGAAATACAGCCTTTAACAACGGGAGCGCGTGAATGACAATGGCAAACAAAAAACAGGAAGTTCCCGCAGCCCAGATTATCGACGGCAAGGCGGTCGCCAAAAAACTGCGCGAAAGCATCAAGCGCCATGTCGAGGTGCTGATCGAAGACCACAAGATTTTGCCGGGCCTTGCCGTCGTGCTGGTCGGCGACGATCCCGCCAGCGCCATTTATGTGAACAACAAGGAAAAGGCGGCGAAGGAAGTCGGCATGCGCGGCTTCGTCCACCGCCTTCCGCAGAATACCTCGCAGGACGAAATCCTGAAGCTTATCGCGCAGCTGAACGCCGACAAGAAGGTGCATGGCATCCTTGTCCAGATGCCGCTGCCCAAACAAATCGACAGCGCGACAATCCTGAAAACCATCGACCCCGCCAAGGACGTCGACGGGCTGCATATCGAGAACATGGGACGGCTGATGGCCGATCTGCCGGGCCTTGTGCCCTGCACGCCGATGGGCTGCATCGTGCTGATGAAGACCATCCAGCAGAACCTGACCGGGCTGCATGCCGTGGTGATCGGCCGCTCGCACCTTGTCGGCAAGCCGGTGGGCCAGCTGTTGCTGCGCGAAAACTGCACCGTCACCACCTGCCATTCCCGTACGCCCAACATCGCCCATATCGCGCGGGAGGCGGATATCCTGGTCGTCGCCGTCGGCAAGCCGAAACTCGTCAAGGCCGACTGGGTAAAGCCGGGCGCGATTGTCATCGACGTGGGCATTAACCGCACGGATGAGGGAAAAATAGTGGGTGATGTGGATTTCGATGCCGTGTCAAAAGTGGCCGGCTATATCACGCCGGTTCCGGGCGGCGTGGGGCCGATGACGATTGCCTGTCTGCTGGGGAACACTGTTGCCGCAGCGTGCCGGCAGAACGAGCTGACCGTGCCGCATATCGGCTGATTATTTCATTTTGAAGGAAAGCGGCTTCGAAACTTTCACCCGCTCATCCGTGCCGTTTTTGTACATGTAGACACGGGTGTCGAGGGTGTCGATCAGTTTGGCGACCTCGGGATGCCCTTGCTGAACAGCAAGCTGACGCGCGGTTTTTCCATCGATATTCTTTAGGCTTGTGTCGGCGCCGCGCTCCAGCAGGTGTTTCGCAGCTTCGGCATGACCATGGTAGGCGGCCCACGACAGTGCGGTGTAACCGCAGATTTGCCGTTTGTCTGTCTCGTTGACGTCAGCGCCTTTGCTTAATAGATAATCAACAACCTCCCCATGCCCGTTAAACGCCGCCGCGATGAGGGGAGAAAGACCGTCATTCGCCTCGACGCCAAGCTTTGCGCCGTTGTCCATCAGGAACTTGACGGCATCCAGCTTGCCTTCCTGCGCCGCGAAATAAAGTCCCGTGCCAAAGAGTCCGCCCGTCCATTTGCCAGGCGCTTCGGGGTATTCTTCGACGATGGATTGCAGTACTTCGACGTTGCCCGTTTGCGCAGCGTCGGTAAATAAATCACGCAGCTTCCACCACATGATCTTTTCGCCGTTGTATTTCATCAAGTCGCCGTTCAGCCGGAGCATATAGGATCCCTTTGTTTTTGCTGCAAATAAGATATCATATTTTCCATATTAAAGTAAATGGAAAAATAGGCTCCTGAAACGGAAAGAAGTGAAGCCATATCAATGGATTACCCGTGGGAGGGCTATTGCCCCTGCGCGACAGTAAATCCCCTGACGCCGTCGAAGCTATATAAATTCTCCGTCTTCACGCAGTCCAGCCCTGCCTTCGAAATCGACTGCAGCAGGTGGATGATCTGTTCCTGCGTGACGGGGGCGGTGTCGTTGGCGGCGGTGAAGCGGCAGCGCCAGTGGTCGCCGGCCTCGGTCTTGCTGGCGGCATCGGGCCAGACCAGCAGCCCGCGGCTGTCGATGCTGGAGAGCTTCAGGCTGTTGCTGAGAGACTTTAGCTGTCCCGCCAGCACCTCCACCGCGCCTTGCCCGCGCCAGTGAAGGAAAATGTCGACGCCTTCCAGTTTCTTCGTGGCGGGCGCGGGAAGGGAGACTTCCGGCATTTTTATCGTGCCGCCTTCGCCGAAGACGACCGGCTTGAAAAAGCGTGGCGCATGGTTCAGCCGCTCGATGACGGCATCGGCGAATTCCTTCGTATTCGCGCGGCGCGCGCTGACCTGCGGGTTGAAGATATCGCCGGTATGGATACCGTCCTCAATCGTGCGCAGCCAGGCGTTGTGGATGTTCTCCGCGACCTTTTCCTGGTGCAGGTGCTGCAGCATCATGACGGCGGCGTTCAGCAGGCCCGAGGGGTTCGCGATGCCTTTGCCCGCGATATCGGGGGCGGAGCCATGGATGGCCTCGAACATCGCGCCGTTCAGGCCGATATTTGAGGAGCCGCACAAACCGACGGAGCCAGCCACTTCCGCCGCGATATCCGAAATAATGTCGCCATAAAGATTCTCCGTCACCACCACATCGAAAATATGCGGGGCGGCCGCGATCTTGGCGGCGCCGATGTCGACGATGAGGTGGTTGGTTTCAATGGCCGGTGCGTATTCCTTCGCAACCTTGTCGAAGATTTTATGAAACAGCCCGTCGGTCAGTTTCATGATGTTGTCTTTGGAAATGCAGGTGACTTTCTTGCGGCCATTCGCGCGCGCGTATTCGAAAGCGTAGCGGATGATGCGCTCGGAACCGGTATGCGAAATCAATTTAAGGCACTGCACGACGTTGTCGGTCTGCTGGTGCTCGATGCCGGCGTATAAATCTTCTTCGTTCTCCCTCACGATGACCATGTTCATGGAGGGCTGCGTCGTGCGCACGTAAGGGTGATAGGAAACGCAGGGGCGCACGTTGGCGAAAAGCGCCAGCGATTTGCGGACGGTCACGTTCAGGCTCTTGAACCCGCCGCCCTGCGGCGTGGTGATAGGCGCCTTGAAGAAGCATTTCGTCCGCCGCAGCGATTCCCATGACTTGTCTTCGATGCCCGAGGGCACGCCCTTTTTGTAGACTTTCTCCCCGATCTCGATGGTTTCGATGGCCAGCTGCGCGCCCGCGGCGTCGAGAATCTTCAGCACGGCATCCATGATTTCCGGGCCGATGCCGTCGCCATGGGCGACTGTAATGGGGGATTTCGCTGCCATTTTTACATAATCCTTGTCTTATGTGCGCGGCGTTGCCTTTGGAGAGCCTGATTTTACGAAGATTATTCTGGCTTAAATCCGCCGATTTGCAATAGAATCGCGGCAATTTTATTTTTTCCGTCATCCCCGCGAAAGCGGGGATCTCGTGCCATAAAGCGCCGCCGGTTCTTGCTGCATAAGATTCCCGCTTTCGCGGGAATGACGAGTTGAAGGAGGAATCATGCTTCCCCAGGAAATTATCCGCAAGAAACGCGACGGGCAGAAACTCTCCGATGCCGAGATCAGGGAATTCATCGGCGGCGTGACCTCCAAGGGCGTATCGGAAGGTCAGATCGCGGCCTTCTGCATGGCCGTGCTGATGAAGGGCATGGCGATGGATGAGCGGGTGTCGCTGACCTCCTCGATGGCGAAATCGGGCACGGTCATGGATTGGAGCGCAGAAAAACTTCCCGGCCCGATCCTCGACAAACATTCGACCGGCGGCATCGGCGACAAAGTCAGTTTAATGCTCGCGCCCATCGTGGCGGCGCTGGGCGGTTTCGTGCCGATGCTGTCGGGCAGGGGCCTTGGCCATACCGGCGGTACGCTCGACAAGATGGATTCAATTCCGGGTTATCAGTCGCAGCCCGATGTCGCCCTGTTCCGCAAGACCGTGCGCAATGCCGGCTGCGCGATTATCGGCGCAACGCCGGATCTCGCGCCTGCGGATAAAATTATTTATGCCATCCGCGACGTGACGGCGACGGTTGAATCGCTTGATCTTATCACGGCGTCGATTTTGTCGAAGAAGCTGGCGGCGGGGCTGCAGGGCCTTGTGATGGACGTCAAATTCGGCACCGGCGCTTTTATGCGCCGCTATGAAGACGCGAAGGCATTGGCCGAAAGCATTGTGAAAGTGGCCAATGGCGCGGGTTTGCCGACCGTGGGACTGATCACCGACATGAACCAGGTGCTGGGCCGCAGCGCGGGCAACGCTGTTGAAGTGGTCGAGGCCATCGAATACCTGAAGGGCAAAGACATCGACCAGCGCCTGCACGAAGTGAACCTGGCGCTGACCGCGGAGCTGCTGGTGCTGGGCAAGCTTGCGAAGGACATCAAGGACGCGCGCGTGAAAATCGAAGCTGTTATCAAGAACGGCAAGGCCGCCGAGCATTTCGCGAAGATGGTGGCCGAACTGGGCGGTCCCGCCGACCTCATGGAAAAGCCGGAAAAATACCTGAAAAAGGCACCCGTGATTAAAGACTTCATGCCCGAGAAAAACGCCAAGGTCGCCGCCTTCGACGCGCGCGCCATCGGCATCGGCATCGTGGAGCTGGGCGGGGGGCGTGCAAGGCCCACGGATTCCATCGACGCATCCGTCGGCCTGACCAATATGGCGCAGATCGGCGAAGACGTGGGGCCGGGCGCAAGGCCGCTGGCCACCATTCATGCGAAGGACGATGTCTCGTGGCAGAAGATGGCGACGATATTGCTGCGCACCACGACGATGGCCGAGAAAATCACGAGCAAGGAAGAACTTATAAAGATGAGGATCGCGGCATGAGCGCCCTCAGCGCCCTCGAACTGAAGCGGCTGACGAAAATCGCGGAGAAGGCGCGTGATAACGCCTATTGCCCCTATTCCAGCCACCCGGTCGGCGTGGCGCTGGTGTCGGCCAGCGGCAAGGTCTATCCCGGCGCGAATGTCGAGATCGCGCATTACAAGGGTGTCTGCGCGGAAGCCTCCGCCATTTCCGCCATGGCGACGGCGGGAGAACGCGAGATTTCCGCCATCGTCGTGATCGGCCCCGCGATGGAATACCTCTGCACCCCCTGCGGCGACTGCCGCCAGCGCCTCCGCGAATTCGCCGGCAAGGGCCTGCGCATCTATTCGATGTGGAAAGACGGGCGGCTTGGCAAGGTGCATACTCTCGAAGATCTGCTGCCCTGGTCCTTCGGCCCCGAAAACCTTGCCGAAGTCGGCAGCGGACCACAAAAAAACAAGAAAAAACGCAAATAACGGCGAATAGAAGAACTGCCTGAAATGACTTCCCGCAAGCACCACGACGATTCCCGCAAAAACACCCTTATTGCCATCGGGCTGACCTGCATCGCCTACGGTTACTTCAACATCGGCGACGCGGCGCTCAAGATGCTGGCGGGGAAGTTCCATTTCTCGCAGATTATCGTGACGAACTGCCTCATTATTATCGCCTGCATGGTGACCTCGGGCTGGATCCGCGAAGGCAGGAAAGCCTTCGTCATGCATAACCCGAAAGGCATCCTGCTGCGCGCCTGCCTGTCCTGCGCGGTCGGCATTCTCAACATTCTCGCCATCCCGCATATCCAGCTGACGACGTTCTACACGCTGGTCTTCACGTCGCCGTTCTGGGTGGCGCTGCTGGCGACGGTGTTCCTGAAGGAGAAACTGGACCCGCATCGCGCGGCCGTGATCATGGCGGGCTTCGCCACCATTGCCTTTGTCTTCCACCCGGGAAGCGCGCTGTTCAATATCTGGGCCGTGCTGATATTGATTGGCGCTTTTTTCTATTCCTGCAGCCTGATCGTCATGCGCCGGCTGGGGCCGAAAGAAAGCCGCACGATGATTATTACAATGGGTTCGCTTGTGTCCACTATTGTGGCGCTGCCGTTCCTCCCTTTCCATTTCATCTGGCCGACGCCCTATGAATGGGGGCTGTTCGTCCTGATGGGCACGCTCGGTTCCATCTCCGTCACCTGCATTGCCTATGCCTACCAGAACGCGCCCTCAGCCGCGGTCGTCGCGCCCTACCATTACACGCAGATGATCTGGGGCACGTTGTTGGGGTATTACCTGTTCAATGAAATCCCTGATGACCGCATCGTTCTGGGGGCCGCGCTGATTATCGCGGCGGGGTTATACCTGCTTGTCACCGAAGCACGCCGCAAGCCGAAGATCGTCGAAGTGCCGGAGAGTGCGGCAGTATCGTGACATAATTAAATTCTGTTAGCCTAAAAGAACGAATTCGGTCTACGCTTATTTAAACTGAGGATTTTTCTAAATGAAGAAGCAGGAAAATCTATGGATTTATTATCTAACGGCGATTTTAGCTATCGCTGGTGGAGTTATTATATCAAGCCGGGTTTTAAAAATTCATTTTTTTTCAGATGAATCAAACCAAGGTCTTGTGCCATTGACGTTATTCTATGTCAGCATGATTTCTTTTGCGGGTGTCGGCTTGATTTATTTTTGGGGTCGGGCTCGGGAACGTCGAAGTATAGATTTTCCTAGCTTAGACAAGAGTTCTCCGGTGACAGATAAACACATAGAAAAAGCTTCTCTATGCGCACTTGCATTTTTGTGTATAAGCTTTTTCTTGCCAGTTGTCCTCAATTTTATGCCAATCAGTAACCCTCGTTTTGTTGCGCTGTTTACGTTAAGTGTTTTTCCAGTTTACATTTTCCTGCCATTTCTCTTTTGGAAAGCCAGAAGAGGGGGCAAGTTAGCGAGCTTCTCTACTCGGTTGGTTCTTTGCACCATTTTCTCTGGAGCCGCACTTTTTTTGTGGGCTGCCAAAGGCGTCATGGCTCAACATATAGTCGCTGACGGGTATGAGAAGTTTGCGAAGCACCAGGCAGAAGCGGCTAAAAGAGGCCTGATGATATGTGGCGGTGGGTGGGGAACTGAGAGTCTAACGTGGAAGGACTATAAGTCCTTCTTGCTGGGAACAGACAGCAACTAAACCTTCTCCTCCGCCTCCAGCCGCTGGATTATCAGGCTTCGCGCATATAATCCCAGCGGGGCCAGACAGTGAGGATAAAGGCGGCGGTGCGTGCGTTTCCTTCCAGAACCGGGAAAGCAATTATATTGCGTTTTTAATAATTATAATTGCGAAAATCACAATTATTTGATACAATGGTTTCAGGAAAGGAAATTGCCGATGACCGCAATCCCCGACCCGGCCACCCCTTCGCAGGGGCGCGTCAACCTGAAACAAAACCTTCGGCGCGGGGCGTCAGAAACAAACCGGCGGCGCGGGGCGCCGCGAGGCAACCGCAACGCCATCAAATCCGGCCGCTATACGGCCGAGGCCAAGGCCGAGCGGAGGAGAAAGCGGCTGCTTTTAAGGCAGTTGCGGGCGGGGCTGGAATATGCGCGTTTCGTCATCCGTGCCTGCGATGCCGCCGCAAGGATGCCCCTGTCTCCCCGCCCGGCTGAGCGGGGAGGAAAATTTTTCAAAAATCGAAAAACAATTCCCCCAGGGCGGGAGAGGGGATTTTCTTTCCTGTGCGATGGGAAGGTTGGGGGTACTTCGTCCGGCAAAAGCTCTTTTTGCACGGAGCGCCGTCAACGACCCCGGCAAGGGCCTTTGATCTTCCCCCAAGGAGGAAGAGAAGAGTCAAACCTTCCCCTCCGCCTCCAGCCGCTGGATGGTTTTCCAGGCTTCGCGCATATAGTCCCAGCCGGACCAGATGGTCATGGCGGTAGCAAGCACGAAGCCCGCGCGGCCGATAACGACGGCATGGGGCACAAGGTCTTCGCCGTATTCGCCGGCGATGAGGAAGCCGATAAAGAGCATCTGGATGGTCAGCTTCCACTTGCCGATCCAGGAAATTTTGACGACGACGTTGTAAAGCGCCATGAACTCGCGCACGCCCGCGATGAGGATTTCGCGCGAGACGATGATGATGACCATGACCATCCAGATGCCCTGCAGCTGCTGGTAGGCGACGAGGCAGATGAGCGAGACGCTCACCACCAGCTTGTCGGTCGAGGAGTCGAGGAACTTGCCGAGCAGCGTTTCCTGCTTCAGCCACCTTGCGATGATGCCGTCGAGGAAATCGGTGAGGCCGGCCAAGGTATAGAGCGCGACGTTCGTCCAGGCGGGCCAGGTGGTATGCTCGGCGCGGCCCACGTAATCGAGGTGGAACAACAGCACCATCACGGGCAGGTATGCCACCCGGAAGTAGCAAAGCAAATTCGGTATGCTGAAAACGCCTTTGGGGAACTGCATGGCCTAACCGTCTTTGTCGTGAAAGAAACCGTAGATTTTCTCGGCCACGGCCTTCGAAATCCCGGCTACCTTTTGTAAATCAGCCACCCCCGCCTCCGCAACTGCTTTCGCAGAGCCGAAGTGCATCAGCAGCGCCTTTTTGCGTTTGCCGCCGATGCCGGGGATTTCGTCGAGTGGATTTAATACCAGCGCTTTCGAGCGCTTGGCGCGGTGCGTTGTTATGGCGAATCGGTGCGCCTCGTCCCGGACACGTTGCAAAAAATAGAGGATGGGATCGCCCGATTCGAGCGAGAAGGGCTCGCGCCCCGGCATGAAAAACCGCTCGCGCCCGGCGTTGCGGTCGGGCCCCTTGGCGATGGCCGCGACGGGCACCTCGGCAATGCCAAGATCCGCCATCACTTTCAGCGCCGCATTCAGCTGTCCCTGTCCGCCGTCGATCAGCATGAGGTCCGGCCACTGGCCGTAGCTGTCGCCGCTTTCGTTTTTCAAGAGCGTCTGGAATCGGCGCGAGAGGACTTCGCGCATCATGCCGTAATCGTCGCCGGGCTGCACGTCGCCCTTGATGTTGAACTTGCGGTAGGAATTTTTCTGGAAGCCTTCCGGCGTCGCGACCACCATCGCGCCCGTCGCATTCGTGCCGCCGATATGGCTGTTGTCGTAGACTTCGATACGCTCCGGCGTGCCGTCGAGCCCGAAGACTTCTGCCAGCTTTTCGAATATCTGCTCCTGCGAGGCTTCCGTCGCGATGCGCCGCGCAAGCGCCTCCTTCGCGTTCTTCACGGCCATTTTGACCAGCTCGCGCTTCGGCCCGCGCGACGGGTTAATAATGGTGACCTTTTGCTCTGACTTGATGCGCAGGGCCTCCTCGATCACGCCCTTGCCTGTGACGGCATGGCTGACGACGATTTCCTTCGGCACCGGCTTGTTGGCGTAGAACTGGGCGATAAAGGCGGAAAGGATGTCTTCGGGCGTTTCGTCCTTCTCGTGGCGCGGGAAATAGGCCCGGTTGCCGAAATTCTGCCCGGCGCGGAAAAAGAACACCTGGATGCAGGTCTGCCCCTTGTCCTGATAGAGCACGTGGAAATCGGCATCGCCGATGCCCTCCACATTGACAACCTGGTGCTGCTGTATCTGCGTCAGCGCCCGGATGCGGTCGCGGTAGGCGGCGGCGGTCTCGAAATCGAGAGCCTCGCTGGCCTTCTGCATCTCCTCCGCGAATTTCTCCTGAATTTTGCGGCTTTTGCCCTGCAGGAACTGCCGCGCCATATCGACTTGCGCAAGATATTGCTCATGCGTGACGCGGGCCACGCAGGGGGCGGTGCAGCGTTTTATCTGGAACTGCAGGCAGGGCCGCGTGCGCATGGCGAAGATGCTGTCGGAACAGTTGCGCAGCTGGAACGCGCGCTGCAGCACCGCCAGCGTCTCATTCACCGCATAGCCCGACGCAAAGGGCCCGAAATACTCGCCCTTGTGGTCCTTCGCGCCCCTGTGCTTGGTCACCTGCGGGTAATCGTGGTCGCCCGTAATCAGGATATAGGGGAAGGACTTGTCGTCCCGAAGCAGAATGTTATAGCGGGGCTTGAGCTTGCGGATCAGGTTCGCTTCCAAAAGCAGCGCCTCGGCCTCGGTATGGGTCGTAATGAATTCCATCGTCGCCGTCGCCGCGATCATGCGCTGGATGCGGACAGGGTGCTTGTCCGGCTGGGTATAGGCGGTCACGCGCTTTTTAAGGTGCTTGGCCTTGCCGACATATAAAACATCGCCCTGCGCGCTCACCATGCGGTAAACGCCCGGCATGCCCGGAAGCGTCTTCACGAATTCCAGGATAATCCCTGCGCCTGTCTGCCGTAATGACGTCATGCCCTGTCCCTTTGTGCTACAACAATATAGGGCCTGGCCGCGAAACGGGAAAGCCGCCGTTAGCGCCGTCTATTCCATTGAGATTATTTGATAAAATCAGCTGTGGCCTGACCTTGTAACCAGAGAGGGGGCTGGAGCGAAATAGAATGCATGGAAGAAAAGAACCGGTCATCGTGCAATCTCGTCAAGGCGCAGCTTGTCCGCGGCGCCATTGGCATTTGCCTTCTCATCCCCGCGGCCCTTCTGTTCACAAGCCATTTTTATGCGTCGCTTGCGCTCGTGGCGCTTGCCGTCATTCCCCTGCGCGGATGCCCGGTGTGCTGGACGGTCGGCATGTTCGAGGCGTGGAGCAAGCAGAAGAGCAAGCCCCCCGCCAAACCTCCCTTGCCTTGACGCAAAATCCCAAACCGGATATAGCTTAAGCCATTGATAAACAAGTCGGCCCTGTGGCGGAATTGGTAGACGCACACGACTTAAAATCGTGAGCCCGCAAGGGCGTGCCGGTTCGATTCCGGCCAGGGCCACCAATACTTTCCAAGCATTTCAGGAGCTATTTAGAAACCGCACGCGATTTTTGGCTTTCTGATGCCCGCTTTTACAACGGTTTCGACGTCACGGGACTTACACACTTTTTACACAGTATTCGGCAGAAGTTTTGTATATCAAGCGCGTATTTTCCCGCTGGCATCGATATGCTAATCGCCGTCAGTATATGTTCACCTTAGCACTTGAAGCCTTTATTTTGCATGCAGGACGCTAGGTTCGCAGAACCGGGTGATCGTCTCTGCCGGCAGGGCTGTATGCCCGATGCCCTCTTCTCCACCGGCGGCCGCGCATTCCATCCCCTTTGGCAGCTGGTAATATATGTATCGCGCCGCCATTTGCGGGCACAGGTCGCTGCATTGATACCAGACGACCACGGGGATTCCATAGTGTAGCCCGAGAAGAACAACTTTGTTGTAACCTTTGTTCCAGTTGTACGCCTTCGCTGCAAAGTTCAGAAGATCCTGGTCAGACAGGACGGGAATTTTACTTTTCTCAGGCAGCTCGACGACAGGAGGCGAAAGCGCCTCATTCATTAACTTGAGAACATGCTGCAAATTATCCGGCACGCCAGGGGGAGTATCCGTTGCGGGGACAGGTTGAGCGTAACTCAATCCGACCGGCCAGATCATGACAGCCTGCAAGATTGAAAGAAACACAACTGCAATGAGCAATTTTTTCATGATAAAAAATTCGCGAAGAGCTGATGAAAGATGATTGAAATTAGTATGGAAAAGAAAAATGCGTCAGGCTTACATGAAGCTTCCTATTTTTCGGGTTTTACTTCGGTGAGCCGTGACACAACGAAAATAGTGACATCTCCGCGTTCAACGTAATGGTGCGTCGTCATCTGGCCTGTAACGCTGACGGTTTCTCCGTCGCGTGCCTGGCTGGCAAAGGAGCCCAGATCAATTTCGACGGTCCCAATTTCCGTTCCGTCCTGATATTTATGGAGCAACCATCCTGTGTTTTCACCGCCAATCGACACGATCCCACCCTCCAGCTTTCCCGCAAGGGAAAGACTTTCCTCGGTGGCATGGGCTGCAGCGGGTTCCGTTTTTTGAGGCACCGGTGAGGGGTAAACTTGCAGTGCGGGCTTCAGCGAGGGCATCTCAGGCGTCAGCGATGGCGTATCGGCTCTGGATGCTTCAGGTGCAAAAAGAAGCGCTGCAAAAAGAAGCATAAAAAATATTTTGGGCATCCTTCGTCACTACCTTTCAGTTTCTGCCTCTGCAGACAGCATATTCATTATCCGTCTATTTATTCACCGGCAAAATGTAAACTACTTTTAAAAAAGTGGCAATTGCAAAAGCCTGAGCGGAAAAGTAGGGGATCAATATTTGCTCGTTCTTCAATTCGAGTTTGTGTAGTGTGGTTAAATACCATACTGCGAATTATCACTCCCGAATTGAAACGCTTCGGCTATTCATTGGCTCGGTTGAAGGGCTCTGAGAGCCCAACTTTCAGCTACGGAACCCGCCAAGGAACAAGCCCTGTTACTTCCGCTGGTCTCTATACAGTTGACTTTCTTAAGCTGAATTGTATGGTAAATCTAAAGTATGAGCCCTATAAGAACGCGACTTAAATCGCGAGTCCGAAAGGGCATTGCCAGCAAGGTCCACCAGTGTTCCTTGAGGGTAAAACAAGAAAGAAGAG
>SCTB01000094.1 GCA_004297545.1 Alphaproteobacteria bacterium | reverse complement strand
GCGGCAACAACCGATGACGGGGTTATCGGGACGATCCTTGAAGTCGAGGGCACGGCGACGGTCACGCCGCAGGGCAAAACTCCCGAAACCGCCGCGGTCGATGGCGCCATCCACATGTACGACAAAATCGAGACCGGCCCCCAGAGCCGCGTGTTTATCCTGTTCATCGACAATACGCAGTGGACGCTGTCGGAGAACACCAAATTCACCATCGACGACTATGTTTACGACCCCGATAACAATGCGGATAACAAGGGCCGTTATTCCGTGCTGGAAGGCGCGTTCCAGTACGTCAGCGGCCTTATCGCGAAAAAGCCCAACCCCGACGTCAATATCGAGACGCCGGGGGGCTCCATCGGCATCCGCGGCACGGACCTGACGGGCGGCGACGTCGACGGCGAATACGATATTGACGTGGATGAAGGCGCGGTGGACGTGACGACGGACAAGGGCCAGGTGCGGGTCAACGCCGGCGAAGGCACCACGGTAAAAGGGCGTCAATTCGCGCCCTCGCGCCCCGGTAAATGGAAGGCAGAACGCCGCGAGCGCATGCGGCAGAAAGTCGCCCTGAAGCGCCGCGAGCTTGTCCAGCAGCGCATGGGCAAGGCGCAGGAGCGTCATCAGCTGATGCGTGAACGCTTTAAACAATACATGCTCCAGCACCGCAAGGGACAACTGCTGCAACAGCGGCAGAACGGGCAAAAGCTTCAGCCCCAGCGCAAGCTGTTCCAGCCGGGACAGAACCTCCGCAAGAGGTTCGGGCAGTAACCTCTCCCCTTAAGCTCTGGAACCTCAAGCCATATCGGTCATTGGTATTCCGATAAGGTTCCAGCGCCTGCCGTCACGGGGGAAACCTATGGAATTTATTGAAAACAGAAGGGAAAATGACAGCCAGGCCCTCGCGTTGACAGGAGAATGGATCATCGGCAATGCCTTTGCCATTGAGCAGGTCATCCAGCAACTGGCGTCCGAGAATAAGAAAAAAGTGACCGTCGACGCGAGTCGCATCAAGCGGCTGGATACCGCCGGCGCATGGCTGATCCACAAGCATTTTCCCGATGCCTCTCTCCAGAACCTGTCAAAGCAGCAAAAGGAACTGATGGATTTCGCCCGGGGTGGTCAACAGGAACTTCCCCCCAAAAAAAGTCTGCCGGCCGTGGTCGCCTTCTTCGCCGATATCGGAAAAGCGGCGGAGGACGGAATAGAGTTCGTTTATGCGCTGTTCTCCTTTCTGGGCGCCGTCTTCGCCTGCGTTGTGAAAAACCTGCTTCATCCCGCGCGCTTCCGGCTGGCTTCCATCGTACGGCACCTACATGAAACGGGGATACAGGCGCTGCCCATCATCGGCTTGCTCGCTTTCGGCATCAGCATGGTGACCTCGTACCAGGGCGCGACGCAGTTGCAGAAATTCGGCGCCGACATCTACACCGTCGACCTCACCGTCATCTCGCTCCTGCGTGAAATGGCGGTGCTGACGACGGCCATCATGGTAGCGGGCAGGTCCGGCAGCGCCTTCGCCGCCGAGATCGGAGTCATGAAGATGCGCGGCGAGGTCGACGCCCTGCGGACCATCGGGATGGATCCGTTTGAAACGCTTGTCGTGCCAAGGTTCCTGGCGATGCTGGTGACGCTGCCGGTGCTGGCGTTTTTTGCCGATATCGTCGGAATCGCCGGCGGCGGATTCATGGCGGTCATGCAGCTCGACCTGTCGCCTTCCTCTTACATCGAGCGCGTACGCGGCATTGCGACGCCGACAATGTTCTTTATCGGCATGATCAAGGCGCCGGTCTTCGCCTTGCTCATCACCGCCGTCTGCACCTATCAGGGAATGAGCGCCCGCGGCTCCGCCGAAAATGTCGGCAAGGTCACGACGCTGGCCGTTGTGCAATCCATTTTCCTTGTCATCATGGCGGACGCGATATTTTCGGTTATCTTCTCGCAGGTGGGGATATAAGCCATGACAGCCGTTATCGAAGTCAAAGGCATCGTCAACCGCTTCGGCAAGCAGGTCATTCATGACGGGCTCGACCTGACGCTGGAGAAGGGCGAGATTCTCGGTGTCGTCGGCGGCTCCGGTTCCGGCAAATCCGTCCTGCTGCGGACGATGCTGGGGCTGCACAAGCCTGCGGAGGGCAGCGTTCTCGTCAACGGCAAGGATGTCGGCGACATGACGGAGCCGGACAGGAAATCCATGGCCCGCAAATGGGGCGTGCTGTTTCAGGAAGGCGCGCTGTTTTCGGGGCTCAATGTCGTCGACAATATTGGCGTTCCCCTGCGCGAGCACACGGAACTGCCGGAAGACGACATCGAAAAACTGGCGCTTTTCAAGCTGGGCATCGCGGGCCTGAAGAGCGAAGCCGCCCAAAAGATGCCGTCTGAACTGTCCGGCGGCATGGTGCGCCGCGCGGGACTTGCGCGTGCCCTGGCGCTGGATCCGGAAATACTTTTTCTCGACGAGCCCACCAGCGGGCTCGACCCCGTCTCGGCGGCGGCGTCGGACGATCTTATCAAGGAACTCCACAGGGTTCTGGGCTTGAGTGTCCTGATGATCACGCACGACCTTGACTCGCTCACGACGATTTGCAACCGCATCGCCATGCTCGTCGATAAAAAGGTGACAACGGGCACGCTCGAGGAAATGATGAAATCGGATCATGCCGAAATCAAGGCGTTCTTCTGCGGCCCGCGCATGCGTTCGATGCAGGCGTCGCAACGGCGGGAGAAGGGAGGGTAATCATGGAAAAAAGCGCCCATTATTTCCTCGTCGGCCTGTTCGTGTCGCTGGCGATTTTTTTCCTGTTCGGGTTCCTCATCTGGCTGGCGGGCCCGCACGACAAGAACGATTACAATTTCTATACCGTGGAATTCACCGATTCCATCAGCGGCCTCGAGGAGGGGGCGAGCGTGCAATATCACGGCGTCAAGGTGGGCAAGGTCATGAAAATGACCATGGCGCCAGAGTGCTTCAATCTGGTGCGCGTGGATATCGGCGTCGACAAGCAGACCCCCGTGCGGGAGCACACGAGGGTCGCCCTTGAAACACAAGGCATCACGGGCCTCGTGCGCCTCGAAATGTCGACTGAAGACAGCGACACCAAGGAACCGGTGCGCCGCGAGGGCCTGAAATATCCCGTGCTGCAGGGCAGCGGCTCACAGCTATACAAGGCGCTGGAAGATATCCCCGTCATTACCGCGCAGGTGCGGGATATAACGAAGAAGCTGGACGGGCTGATGGACGACCAGACGATGGCCTCCATGCGCGCGACGGTCGCCAATATCGAGAACATGACGAAGGACCTGAACGGCCTGCTCACATCGGGCAATGTCGGAAATGCGACCTTGCTGCTGAACAACCTGTCCGTTTCGAGCGCGCAGATGCCGGAGATCATGGACCATTTCAAAAAGGCATCGTACCAGATCGATGCAGCCTCCGCGAGCGTCAACAGCATGCTCCGCCGCAACCGCCAGAGCATCGACCACTTCGCGTCGGAAGGGCTTACGCAGATCACGGCTGCCTCGCGTGAAATCAAGGGCACGGCATCGTCGGCGCGCAAACTTGCCGACAAGCTGGAAGAAAACCCCTCGCAGCTGCTGTACCAGCCATCGGCGCATGGCGTGGAGATACCGAAATGAAGGCAACGCGCAACATTTTAATGCTGGCCAGGCTCTTCGCGCTCAGCGCCTGCATGTCGATGAAGTCGACGCAGCCGCCGGCGACGATATACGTGATGCATTCAGTGAAAGCGGCGGCGAGAGAAAATTCCCGTCCTGCCGCCTTGCCGGTTGTGGTGGTTGCGGAGCCGGTGGTCCCGTCCGGATTTAATACCGACAGAATTGCTCTTTACCTCGCGGGCGGGCGGCGGCTGGATTATTATGCCGGCGCCGCCTGGCCGGAACCCCTGGGGAAACTCCTGCAGGGTTTCATTATCCAGTCCGTGCAAGGCGCCATTGCGGACACGCCGGAGGGCGGGTTTGCGGCTGCTTACAGGCTTCAGGTGCGGGTAAACGATCTGGAACCTGTCTATGCCGCGGGTCCTGAAGTGGCGCCGCAGCTCAAGGTCTCAATGACGTTCCGGCTCGTTTCTCTGAAGCAGGACAGGGTTCTGCTGGATATCACCCGGCAGAGAACAGCATCCGCCGCGGCGAATACCCTGACCGGGGTTACCGCGGGGCTGGAAGCGCTGCTGCAGTCGGTGATGTCCGACGCGCTGAAGGAGATTTCACCGCATCTGCGTGGAGCACCGGCAAAACCTCAACAGGGCATTACTTCGCAATGATGCGTGTCCATGAGGGAGGGGCGCTGGCAGGAAACGAAGCTTCAGAGGCCACCTGAACGCTGTCGCGCGTATCGCGCGGGCTCTCGGGCGGCCTCTGCCCCAGCAAGGCATGAGCAGCCTGCCGGAATTCTTCGCGAATATTATCTGTCGTCATTTTGCCTCACTAGGCACGGCCCGCACTTGCGCCGCCGGACTCTTGAGCTTCAGGCGCGGCGAAAAGGCGTTCCATGCTGTCAAGCACGTTGTTGACTTCGTTCCATATCCGCATCAGCTCCCGCGCTTCGTCATTTTCTTTGCGTGCGGATGCAGCGCCAGTCCCGTTTTTCACGTTCTGGAGCTCTTCCGTTACGCTTAACATACGCTGATGCAATTCATTCAGCCATGGCGAACCCAGCGCAAGTGCCCGGGCGGCCACGGTAAGCCCTTCGGAATTGATACTCGTCCATGCCCCCAGGGTCTCGGCCTGGCGCTGCAGGGCGTCATTCTTCAGGGTTGACGCGTAACTCCCGAGCATGCCTTTCAGGGCCTGCGCGCAAGCTTCCACGTCCTTAAACTGTCGTGCAAGTGAAGCAATATCCTCCTGGTCGGCCGCAATGATGCCAGCCGCCGGAAGATAAGTCTCTTGATTGAATTCTCGCATGACATGCCTCCTGTTTTGTTGGAGCTGTATATCTCGGCCAATCTGCGTTCTGCAACGAAGTTCCCGGTAACAAAGCGGCCTTGATGGCGTTGGTGTTTACCCGTCCAGCTTGAGCAAGGAGCAGGCATTCGTGAAAAAAAATCCGCAAAATACCTGCGACTGCCAGTGGGAACCCTCTTTCCGCAGCGAATGTTTGTCAAGCGCATCGAGAGACGCAAAACGTAATTTGATATCTCAATTTTATAGAAGGAGTATTTCAAAGCCATCAAGTTTCATGGAAGGCGCGTTTAACAACGTGTCTTTCAGAAAAGGGAGGCCGGGTCTGACCTTAAAAGCAGTCGGCCTCTTCTTTTTCAAGGCTGAGGAAATCTTTTTACAAAACCAGGACCCGCCTTGTCCGTAACTGAACTAAAGGAGGAGAAGCCATGAAATATCTCATTCTCATCGTATCTTTTCTGTGCCTGCTACCCGCATATTCGCAGGCGGCGACGACGAAGGGCACGGCCACGCGGAGCGAACAGCGGCAGGAAATCCAGAGAATGGAGGCCGATGTACTGGCCCGCCTGTACAAAGCGCAGCCGGGAGCGGAGCAGGAAATCGCCAAGGCCTCCGGCTATGCCGTCTTTACAAGCGCCGACCTTGCCGTGATTTTCTTCTCGGGCTCTTACGGGCACGGCCTTGCGCATGACAACGGCACCGGTAAAGAAACCTATATGCAGATGGCATCCGTGGGCGTCGGCCTGGGCGTCGGCGTGAAAGATTTCCGCGCGGTGTTCATTTTCACCAAGCCCGAAACCTATAAGGACTTCATCAGCACGGGCCTGGACCTGTCCGGCAACCTTGATATTGCCGTCAAGCAGGGCTCCAACGGCGGCGACATCACCGGCGCAGGCGATATCCTGCCGGGGGTGAAGGTCTATCAGCTGACCGACACCGGCCTGATGGCGCAGGCCATGCTGAAAGGCACCAAATACTGGCGCGACGCTGACCTGAACGAAAGCGACAACCCTAAAAAGGCAACGAAGTAGGGCTGAATCAGCTAGAGAAATAACGGTCATGGCCGCCTCTCGAAAGGGAGGCGGTTATGACGTTTCAAGCCATTGCCGCCCCGGCGATCAAAAATAGTATTTGACATAATTATTAGCATGGGGTACATTCCTGCCCAAGCCTAAGGATCTCCGACGGCAGAGCGGTTTGGCGTTTCCCGCCTGCCCGATACGGTCCGGCTAAAACCTTCTGGCATCGGCAACCATTCGTAATGAAGGTGGACCATTAAAAATGGCGGAACTTATCGAACACAAAATCCTGAAAGACGTGGAGCAGCCCAGGCGGGTCGTTATCATGCTGCATGGCATCGGCCAGCACAGCGGATATATGGAGGAGGCGGGCCGCGCCTTCAGCGAAAAAATGCCCGGTACGCTGGTCGTCATGCCCGAAGCGCCGATCAAAATGAAATACAGCGCCGAGAAAGTCGCGCGCGTGCGCGAAAAATATGACCCCGACTTCGACCCCACCAGGGCGCGCAGCTGGTTCAGGACCGAGACATATAAATGGCCGGGCCTGTCGCTGAAGCTCGTCTTCAACAGCCTCACCGTCGTGAACCAGGTCAACAAGCTGGCGGATCATTACCGTGACAAATACGGACTCGAGGACAAGGACATCGCCTTCTTCGGCATGTCGCAGGGCGGGGCCATCGCCCTTTACGCCGCGATCGCGCGCGTGAAAGCCTGCGCGGCGGTGGTGTGCCATTCCGGCATGTTCTTCGGTTTCGCGCG
Organism: Alphaproteobacteria bacterium; assembly: GCA_004297545.1. Lineage (GTDB taxonomy): Bacteria > Pseudomonadota > Alphaproteobacteria > Micavibrionales > UBA2020 > JAPWJZ01. The sequence goes on along the minus strand of SCTB01000094.1, from coordinate 21,892 downwards.
CACGAAATCGAAGCCCGATGTGCTGATGATCACCGGCGAAAACGACGATTACCTCTGCGACAACAAATCATGGATGAAATCATTCTTCGTCGCCCCCGAAAACAGCCTGCGCCGCCTCAAGCGCCGCGGCATCGCGGTCACGGAAACCTGGCTGCCCGACCTCGGTCACGAAATGACCGATGAGTCGATCGCCAAGGCCGCGGATTTCATGTGCAGCGCGTTCAGGGTGCCGGCCAACGACAGCCAGCAGCAGAAGCCTGCGCCGAAAACGCTGGCTATGGCGTAACCGTTCGGGGAGTTCTCCCGTTAAACTCCGGTAAGTACCCTCAGCTTTCAGAAAAACTTATTCCTTCATCACCGTCACCCCGTCCGCGCTTCCCGATACGGTGCCGGAAATGTCGACGATCTGGCCTTCGGCGTAATCCGTCTTGTCGTCTTCGGGCAGGAGGATGGTGAGGTCATAGGCCTTGTTGCGCGAGGAATCCGCCGTATCGGCGATGATGATGCGCGGCTGGGCGCAGGCGCCTTGTCCGGGCGGGCAGGCCTTGGCGGGCGGCAGCGCGTAGGTGACGATGCCGTGCACGGTCACATGCTGGCCGTCGAGCGACGAGCGGTGTTCCATTACGAATTTCACGCTCTGCACCTGCGACGGCGGCAGCAATGGATCGTCCGGCAATCCGGTCTGCGGCCCGCTGACGGGTTCGTCGGGTGACACAACGCCGGGAGACGATATGACGCCGGAGGGCGCAATGCCGACACCGCCTTCAACGCTGCCGGACTCGCCGCTGCCGCTGCTGCCGGGAACGGTTTCACCCGGGCTGCCGGGCGATACGCCGCCTGTGCCGCCGGGGCCTTCGCCGTCGCCCGGCGGAACCGGCCTCGGCAGGGGGCGGACGGGCGGCGGCGTATATCCGGGTTCGCCGGGGCAGGGCGCGAATTCGCAATTCGGCCCGGTGCGGGAAACGGAGGAGCCATCCGGGCAGATCTTCGCTTCCATCGTGCAGGCGACGGGGTCATGCGGCTGACGCATCACGATGGCCTCCGCCGAAAGCGGCCAGGCAAGAACAGACAATGACACGGCAAGCAGGAGAGGGCGGGACATGAAAAATCCTTTTCGAGAATACTTTAAAAACTTTGTCATTCTGAGCGTAGCGAAGAATCCCCCTGCACTTCAAGGGAGATCCTTCGCCCCCAGGGGCTCAGGATGACATTTGTCTGTATAGGCATTGTGAAAGAGGCTATGCTGGTACGAACCCGAAGGAGGCGATTATGTCAGCAACCGAAAAAGACCTGATTATCAAGCTGCCCTTGCGCGTCGGGCTGTGGATGAGCCATGCGGATGACACGGCGGGTTTCTTCGACGACAAGGTCGAGCGCGCGCGGCTCAAAGCGGTCATCGAGCGCATCGCGAAGCATCATGAAAGCTCGGGCTTCGTGCGCAACGCGCTCGCCAATACGCTGGCGCATGAGGACAAATGGCCGGAATGGGCGGGGGACATCGACAACATCTTTAAAGACTGCAAGGCCGCGCTGCAGATGGTGAAGGCGCAGAGCGCGCATGAAGACCTGCAGCTTTACCGCGTCGTCATCATGCAGACCGCCGTCTGCGTCGCCGAAGCTTTCCAGGAAGACCCCATCGTCCCCGACCTCACCGGCCTCACCTTCGCCTCCGCCAACGACCCCGGCATCCCCGACAATATCTCGAAGAAAGAGAAAAAGGCGCTGGAGGAATTGAAGAAGGTGTTGTGGGGGTAGAGATGATGCCTTCCCCCCGCCCATGCATGCACCGCATGCGAGAGCATGGGGCGGGGTGGAATATGAGTGGCCACTCGTGACCAGAAGTCCGAAAAATGATATACTCGCTTCGTCACCCCCGCCTTGCGCGGGGGTCTGTAAGCGCGTCCGCGCGTCTTATGAGTCATATGACGGCCAGACGGCCTTACGGATGCCCGCGCAAGGCGGGCATGACCAGAGGGTTGAAAGGATTCTGAACGTGAAAATTAAACCAATACGCACCGCCAAAGACTACAAGGCCGCCCTTGCGCGCGTCGAAAAGCTGATGAGCGCGAAGAAGAAGTCGCCCGAAGGGGACGAGCTCGATATTATCGCGACTCTGGTGGAAGCGTGGGAGGAAAAGCATTTCCCCATTGGCAAACCCGATCCCGTCGCGGCCATCGAGCACCGCATGGAATCCCTCGGCCTCACGCGCAAGGACCTTGTGCCGATTTTAGGCTCCAAAAGCCGCGTCTCCGAAATCCTCAACCGCAAGCGCAAAATCACCATGGAAATGGCGCGCAACCTCCACGCCAAAATGGGCATCCCGGCGGAGATGCTGATTAAGGATTATGAGGTGAGGTAATGGAATAGATGGCTACTCAAATTTTGCTATAACCCGATATTTCTTTCCCGTCTTTGGGTCTAGCCTCTTTTCTACCAAATCTTTACTTTTCATGACATATGCATATCCATCAACTATATCTTGATCGTCAGGAATAAGCTCACAGGACGTAGGTTGTAGAGGCCATAAGTATGCTGGAAGTATCGGAGAAAGCGTATTGTTTGCTGATGTATAGGGTATAAGGTCCATTGGGTTTTCATTTCTGAGTGATTATAACATACAGAAATGACAGACACAAATTATCGCCCAACCTGTTTTAGGCCCATGTAAGAAAATTGGGTATTCCGGCGGAAATGCTGATTTATGAGATGAGGTAGAGGCTTACCTTTTATAATCTCTTCCTTGAGAAAGCTATACCCGAAGACGACTTTAGATATTTCTCAAACGCCACAGCTCGCTTCTCATCAGAAAACCCCACGTATGTGTTGATACGCCATGGTTTGAATTTCGACGTATGCGGGACTTTTCCGTCGTTGTGGGCTTTCAGGCGCTGCCGGAGGTCGTCGGTTGATCCGACGTAATGGCGTTCGGGGTCTTCGATGCTTTGTAAGATATAAACGTATTTCATTTGGGAACTGTCTCCGCTCATAATGGCGCCGGCCCGTCTACGCCCTGCGGGCTTCGACGTGGCAGTCTTCGCGCTTTGGATGGACTGGCTTGCTAATTGAGCGCCTCTCGGGTGCGAAGACTGGTAGACGCGACAGGGATTGAACCTGTGACCCCACCCGTGTGAAGGGTGTGCTCTCCCGCTGAGCTACGCGTCCCCGAGAAGGAAAGTGGTGCCCAGAGCCGGATTTGAACCAGCGACACGAGGATTTTCAGTCCTCTGCTCTACCAACTGAGCTATCTGGGCTTAAGCTGCAATCTACAGCAAAAAGGTTTATAACTTACTCCCCCGCCTTATGTCCACTTCTTTTTAACCCTTTGGGATTGCCGGGTTTTTTAGGCGCATTTTCATCTTGCTTTGACGCGGTGCAGCACGATATTGTATAATGAATTCAGGCCCGATCGGTAACGAAGGGCACAACTAAGGCACTAAGCCTTTTAAGCTATGTGGACTTGATCGTCATGAGACAAGTACCGAAATACCTGATTATCGGCAATGGCCGCGTCGCGCGGCATTTTGTCCATTATTTTTCCCTTCTCAAAATCAAGCAATACAGCCAGTGGGATCGCTCCCAGCCTGTCGCGCGCCTGAAAGAACTGGTGGATGATTCCAACCGCATCCTGCTCGCCATCCGCGACGACGCGATCGAGCCCTTTATCGACGAGCACCTGTCCACCGCCAAGGTCTGCGAGCATGTGCAGGCGCTGAACCAGGGCTATGCCGCGCTGCAGACCGGCGCCTCGGCCGACACCGTGCGCGACATGGAGCGCGCGCTGAAATTTTTCGCGGGCTCGCATGGCGACCTGCCCGCCAATCGCAAGAATATCGCCAACGCCGGCAAGGCGCTCGAAGTGCTGCCGGGCGCGGGCGAGGCGGGCGTACGCAGGCTCGGCCTCAAGATCGATGCCATTAAAAAAGGCTTGAGGGCGCCCATCCGGATTCACTTCTCGGGCAGCCTGGTGTCGAAAAAGGCCTGGGGCGCGCATCCGCTGATGACTTTCGGGCCGGACCTCTACCCGCTCGAAAAATACCTGTCCATCCCCTTCGTCGTGGATGAAAAGGCGCCGCCGTTCAGCGAGCTGTTCCCCAGCTTGCATAACCCGAACGTGCGGTTGAACGAACGGCAAAAGGCGAAATACCACGCGCTCTGCGTGATGAGCGGGAATTTCTCCTGTCTGCTGTGGCAGAAACTTTTCGAGTCCCTTTCTGAAGAATTCGGCATTTCGCCCCACACCGCCGACATGTACCTCCGCCAGCAGGCCGACAACCTCCTCGCCAATTACAAGACCGCACTGACCGGCCCGCTTGCGCGCGGGGATCAGGCGACGATCGCAAAGAATTTAAAAGCACTCGACCACGATCCGTTCCAGGGCATTTACCAGGCCTTTGTTGAGGCCTGGCCATCCATCAAACAAGAAAAACTGAAAGACAGGGAGAGAAAAGCATCATGATCAACATTTTCGATTTCAACAAGAAGAAAGCGGCCGGCGAAAAGATCACCATGATCACCTGCTATGACTACACGAGCGCGCTGATCTGCGACAAGACCAGCATCGACACCATTCTGGTCGGCGACAGCCTGTCGATGACCATGCACGGCCACCCGACGACGGTGCAGGCCACCATCGACGTGATGGCGATGCACACGGCGGCGGTCGCGCGCGGTGCGAAAAGCAAGTTCATCGTCGGTGACCTTCCTTTTCTGTCCTACCGCAAATCGCTGACCGAAAACGTCAACGCCGTGCAGGCGCTGATGCAGGCAGGCGCGCATGCGGTCAAGCTGGAAGGGGCCTCGGGCAATACCGGCTTTATCCAGCATCTGGCTGACTCCGGCGTGCCGGTGATGGGCCATATCGGCCTGACGCCGCAGTTCGTGCACCTGCTGGGCGGCTATCACGTGCAGGGTAAGACGGATGAAAGCGCCAAACGCCTCATCGAGGAAGCCCTCGCGCTGCAGGAAGCGGGATGCTTCGCGCTTGTGCTGGAATGCGTGCCCTCCGATCTCGCGCGCACCATCACGAAGGAACTGAAGATCGCGACCATCGGCATCGGCGCCGGCCCCGATACGGACGGGCAGGTGCTGGTGTTCCAGGATCTTCTGGGCCTCAACACCGAATTCAAGCCGAAGTTCGTCAAGAAATACATCAATGGCGCCCAGATTTTCGTGGACGCCATCGAAGAATACACCGAAGAAGTGAGAAGAGGAGCATTCCCCGATGCCGACCATAGTTTCGGATCCAAAAAAGTGGCAAAAGCTGCGAGCCGGGCTTAAGGGCTCCGTCGGCTTCGTTCCTACAATGGGTAACCTGCACGAAGGGCACATTGAATTGTGCCGCCGTGCGCGGAAGGAGTGCGACCATGTGCTGGCCAGCATTTTCGTGAACCCGACGCAGTTCAACCAGCGTTCGGACTACGAGAAATACGCGCGCACGTTTGACGCCGACTGCAAGCTGCTGGGCGAGGCGGGCGTGGAATATATCTTCAACCCCGACGAAAAGGCTATGTACCCCGACAACTACGAGCTGCAGGTCACTGAAACCGTCATCTCGAAGGAACTCGAGGGCGAATTCCGCCCGGGGCATTTCCAGGGCATGCTGACGGTCGTTCTGAAACTGCTGAATATCGCGCAGGCGGACAAGGCCTATTTCGGCGAGAAGGATTTCCAGCAACTCACGCTGGTCAAAAAGATGGTCGAGGCCTTCTTTATCCCGACCGAAATCATCCCCGTGCCGACCGTGCGGGCTGACAGCGGCCTCGCCTTGAGCTCCCGCAACGGGCGCCTTTCGCCGGAACAGCTGAAGAAAGCGACCGAAATCTCGCGCCTCCTGAAAAGCGGTTATTCCGACGAGGAAGTCATGAAAAAGCTCGCGGAAGCGGGGTTCAAGCCCGAATACGTGGCCACAAAATGGGGCCGCCGCCTGGCCGCCGCCTGGCTCGGCGATGTGCGTCTGATTGACAACGTGCCTTTGTCGGAAGTGAAGAAAGACCGCGCCGCTTAAGGAGTGAAAGAACGGCCGGGCGCCGCCGCTTTCATTCCAGGTTCCACGTTTTCGAACAAGGCCGAGATTTCCTTGTATCTCCGTTTATTCGCAATATCGGCAGGCGTCTCGCCCGTCAGGCAGGGGAGGAAGGGATTGGCGCCGTGGGCGACCAGCAGCTTTGCCACATCGGCATTCTGTGTCTCAACGGCTTCATGCAGCGGCGTCCACCCCTGCATCGTGCGCGCTCCGACAACGGCCCGTGCCTCAATAAGCAGCTGCGCAACGGCGCTGCCGCGCGCGTAGAAGAGGGGCGTGCGGGCATCCTGGTTCCCTTCATTGGCGTCGGCGCCCTTGTCGATCAGAAGCTTCGCCATTTCGGGATTGTCGTGCCGCGCGGCATAATGGAGGGCGGTCGCGCCGTCGACTTCCTTCGTCCGCGCGTTCGCGCCGGCTTCCAGCAAGCTCCGGACGCCTTCCAGGTCATTTTTCCATGCGGCTTTCAGCAGGCTCTCGTTCTTGTCCCATTGGCTGGCCGATGCAAAATCGGATGAAATCGCCATCACTGTGCTCCTGTTAACCCAATGAAGTAGGATGCATATTAACATTTTAAAATATTATGTCAAATAAAAAATCAAGTTAAAATGACGCGGCCAAAAGAAAGCCCAACTCCTTGATTCCGTTATGGCTCAAAAGGTAGTGTATACAGGTAATGCAGGGCTCATGTTCGGCACTGCGAGAAGGAGAATGACATGCTGCTGTGTCTGGACGTCGGCAACACCCATATCGTCGGCGCTTTGTTCGATGGGAAAAAGCTGGCCTTGCGCTTCCGCTATGCGACGCACCAGATCGGCACGGCCGACCAGTTCGGGATTTTCCTGCGCAATATCCTTGAGACCAACGGCGTCCGGCACGACCAGATCGCGGTGACGGCCCTGTGCTCCGTCGTTCCGGGTGCCAATTTCACCATCCGCCATGCCTTCGCCAATTACTTCCCCAAGGCCGAATATTTCGTGCTGCAGGCGGGCGTGAAGACGGGCATCAACATCAAGTATAAAAATCCCGCCGAAGTCGGCGCGGACCTGATCGCCGGTGCGATCGGCGCTGTCGAAGCCTTCCCGAACAAAAATTGCATCATTGTCGATCTCGGCACGGCGACCACGCTGGTGGCTGTCACCAAGAAATGCGATTTCTTAGGGGGGGTCATCATGCCCGGCATGCGCCTGCAGATGGAGGCGCTGAAATCCAACACCGCGAAGCTTATGGAAGTCGATATCGAGGAACCAGATACCTACCTCGGCCAGTCGACGCGTGAATGCATCCAGCGCGGGCTGTACTTCGGCCACCTCGGCGCCATGCGCGAAATCGTGGCAGGGTACAAGAAGGAGTTGTTCCCCGGTGAGGAAGTGGTAACCATTGGCACCGGCGGGTTTTCGCAGCTGTTCAAGGACCAGAAAATCTTTGACGCCATCCTGCCCGATCTCGTTTCGCAGGGCGTCCGGATTGCTTACGAAAACTCAAAAGCCGCGCAGGCCAAGCTGGCGGGCTAAGTTTTTCAAATCACCCCTACACAAGACCGTATTTAGGGTTATCATAAAAGCCAGATTCATTTTCCGTTGGAGGTTTCCCATGAAACGCATTCTTTTCGCAACCGTCGCTTTCCTCTCGCTGTCCATGCCTGCTTTCGCCGCCGACACCGCCGACAGCCAGGCCCCTGCCGCCGAGAACTACCAGTTCGACCCGAACCATACGAACATCCTGTTTCATGCGAACCACTTCGGCTTTTCCAGCCCCTCGGGCCGCTTCGGCATCAAGGACGGCACGATTACCCTCGACGAACAGGACCCTGCCAAGAGCAAGGTTGACGTGACCATCGACACGACCAGCCTTTCCACCGGCATCGACAAGTTCAATGAGCACATCAAGAGCCCCGATTTCCTCGACGCCGGCAAATTTCCGACCGCCGTCTTCAAGAGCGAAAAAGTCGAAGTGACCGGCAAGGACACGGCGAAAGTCACCGGCGAGCTCACGCTGCACGGCAAGACCAAGCCCGTCACGCTCGACGTGAAGCTCAACAAGGAAGGCGAGCACCCGATGACCAAAAAGAAAACAGTCGGCTTCTCCGCCTCCACCACCATCAAACGCTCCGACTTCGGCGTGGACAAATACGTCCCGAACGTCTCCGACGAAATCAAGATCGAGATTGAATCCGAAGCGAGCGTGATGTAAGGGTCTTATTTCATCTTTTCCGCATAAGACGCCGTGCGCCTTTTGCGCGTCATCTCGATAATCCCGAGGCGCGTAAAGCCGTGTATCTGCGCGTTGCCGGGGTCGCCCGCGAAGGCTTGTTCGATTGTTTCCATGATCGTCGCGCGCTGGGTGCGTTCTTCCATGCCGATGAAGTCGATGAGGATGGCGCCGCTGATGTTGCGCAGGCGCAGCTGCCGCGCGGTTTCGAGGGCGGCTTCCTCGTTGGCCTTGAACACGCTGTCGGCGCTGCCGCGGTTCACGTCGACGATGGTGAGCGCCTGCACGGGCTCGATGATGATGGAGCCGCCGCAGGCAAGGTCGATGCGGCTTTCGGAGAGCATATCGAGCTCCGAGGCCACGTCTTCCATGTCGAACAGCGTCTGGCCGGGCTTTTCGGGCTTGTAGAGGCGCAACCGCTTGGAGGTCGCGAGCGGCGGGTCGTATTTCGCGCACCACTGAGACATCGCGTCGAACAGTTTGCGGTTTCCGACATGGATATGGTCGAAGGCATCCGCGCCGTAATCGAACAAGATGCGATGCAGCGCCGTCGGGCCGCCCTTCAGCAGCCGCGGCTTGCCTTCGCTCGTTTTCTCGGCGGCGAGAAGGACGTTCCATTCGTCCAGCAGCTTCTGCGCCTCGGCCTTCAGCACGTCGAGGTTTTCTTCTTCTGCATGCGGCTGCAGAATCCAGCCGCCCTTGGCCTTCAGTTTCGCGGTCATGCCGAGCACGTCCTCGCGCTCGATCTCCCGCGACATGGTGACGGGGCTGGCGAGCGGGCAATAGACAAGGTGATGGCCCAGCACATAAAGCTTGGTGGTGAGACGTGGCATCTTGTGGTTTTCGTTGGGCGATGCGCGCTTGCCTTCAGATTTTATCTGGACAAGCAATGTCTGACCGCCCTTCAGCATATTCGCGATGCCCGTGCGCTTTTCCGACGCGTCGCCGCCCGCGAAATGGACGTGCTTGGCGGGCAGGAAGCCCTGCAGCCCGTTGCCGAGGTCGACGATGGCGGCGTCGAGTTTCGTATCCAGCTTGACGACCTTGCCGAGGTACAAGGAAGCCCAGGAGCCCGTCATATCGGCGGGGTCGGTATAGAGATCGGCAAGCACCTGCTTGCGTATCACCGCGCAATGCAGCCGACCGCCGACGTCATCCACCAGTAAATCGATTCCACTCACAATCCGGCGTCCTTCAGCAGGGCCAGGGCCTCATACAGCGGCAGGCCCACGATGTTGGAGTAGGAGCCGCTGATAAAGGGGATGAGCCCTGCGGCAAGCCCCTGTATAGCATAACCGCCGGCCTTGCCTTTCCACTCTCCGCTCTTGATATAGGCGGCGATTTCGGGTTCCGACAGCCGTTTGAAGCGCACGACAGAGGAAACCAGCTTTGTCTTCTGCTTTCCTTTCGCGTCGATGACGGATATCGCGCTCAAGACCTTGTGACGGCGCCCGGACATCAGCGTGAGGCAGTCGCGCACCTCGTTTTCATCTTCGGTTTTCGGCAATATCCGTCGGCCCACGCCGACGACGGTATCGGCGGCCAGGATAATATTGCCCTTGTGCTGTTCGTAAACCTTCAGCGCCTTGGCTGAGGCAATGCGCCGCGCATAGTCGGCTGGAATTTCGTTTTTCAGAGGCGTCTCGTCGATATCCGCGGGCACGACCTTTCCGGGCGCAATCCCCGCCTGTTTCAGCAGTTCAAGACGCCGTGGCGACGCGGAGGCGAGGATGAGCATCATCTTATTTCTCCGTCATGCCCGCGCAGGCGGGCATCCGGCCCGCGGCGAATGCCGCCTTTATAAATGCCGCGTTGCGGCGGACCAGACCCCCGCCTTCGCGGGGGTGACGCACCGGTTTATGCGACGCGTCCTTATTCACTGAAGTTCACTATTTATGGCGGAAGGTGATGCGCCCTTTGGTGAGGTCGTAGGGCGTCATTTCGACGGTGACGCGGTCGCCTTCCAGGATGCGGATCTTGTTCTTGCGCATTTTGCCCGAGCTGTGGCCCAGGATGATGTGGCCGTTGTCGAGCTTGACGCGGAACATCGCATTCGGCAGCAGTTCCGTCACGGTGCCGTCAAAGCTCATTAAGTCTTCTTTTTCTGACATTATTCCTCAGATGATGGTTGGCGTGCCGCGCATATGTAACACATACAGCAGGCTAAATAAACGCCTCGCGGTAGTTTTGTCAAGAATTACTTTGTTTTCAAGGATTTCCGCGATTAATTCGGCAGCTTCGTCGTGGATGGAGCGGCGCCCGGCGTCGATAGCCTCGAGTCGGTGAATCTCGCCCGCACGCGCCGTTTTATAGAAATTATCGCAGACGATGACGTAGTCGCTGATATGCTTTTTAAGGACGGTCAAGGGCAGGGGGATTTCGGCCTCATGTCCCGTCTTGGTGCAGCCGACCAGCATCACCATGCGGTCAGGCGACAAGCTGAGGTAAAGACGATAGGGGCCTTCTGCATGTTCGGGTTCCGCGAGGCGGAAATGGTTTTCGTCCAGAAGGTCGGAAATCGCGCGGTGGCGTTCCACCTCGATATCGGCGGATTTCACGCCGATGCTGCCGGTGTCCAGTTTCACCTCGACGATACGGTGAATTTTGGTCACTCCGCCGCTTCCTCCTGGTCCTTCAGGCGCTCCAGCTGGGCGCCGACGCCGGTCAGCTTGCCGACGAGGTCTTCATAGCCGCGGTCGAGGTGGTAGATGCGGCTGACCGTCGTGACGCCCTCGGCCACAAGGCCGGCAAGGATGAGAGAGACGGAAGCGCGCAGGTCGGTCGCCATGACCGGCGCGCCTTTCAGCTTCGGCACGCCGCGCACAAGGGCGGAAGCGCCGTGGACTGTAATGTTTGCTCCCATGCGAACCAGCTCTGGCACGTGCATGAAGCGGTTTTCGAAAATCGTCTCGGTGATCATGCCCGCGCCGTCGCAGATTGTCAGCATCGACATCATCTGCGCCTGCAGATCGGTCGGGAAGCCGGGGTAGGGTTCCGTCATGATGTCGAAGCCATGAATACGATCGTCCTCACGATGGATAATGACGTCGCCCTTGTCTCCGGTCATATGGACGCCGGCCTTGTGCATAGGGGCGACAAGATATTGCAGATGCTTGATATCGCAGTTTTTCAGGGTGATCGTGCCGCCCGTCATGGCGCCCGCCACGGCGAAAGTGCCTGCCTCGATGCGGTCGGCGATGACGCTGTGTTCCGTGCCGCGCAGGAACTGCTTGCCCTGGATGGTGATTTTATCCGTGCCGAGGCCCTCGATCTCCGCGCCCATCTTTATGAGGCATTCGCCGAGATCGACGATCTCGGGCTCGCGCGCCGCATTGGTCAGCACGGTCGTGCCTTTGGCGAGCGACGCCGCCATCATGATATTTTCGGTAGCGCCGACGGATACCTTGGTGAAATGCACCGGCGCGCCGGTCAGCCCCTTGGGCGCGCGGGCGAGGATGTATCCTTCATGCAGCTCGATTTCCGCGCCGAGGCGCTTCAGCCCCTCGATATGCAGGTCCACGGGGCGCGTGCCGATCGCGCAGCCGCCGGGCAGCGACACTTTCGCCTCGCCCATGCGCGCGACGAGGGGGCCCAGCACCAGAATGCTCGCGCGCATCTTGCGCACGAGGTCGTAGGGGGCCTCAGTGTTGGTGATCTTCGCGCCGTTCAGCGCCAGCTTCTTTGAGCGGCCATCGTATTGCGCGCGGATGCCAAGCTGTTCCAGCACGTCGTTGAGCGACAAAACATCCTTGAGGTCGGGCACGCGGCTCAGCATCAGCGGCTGGTCGGTCAGGATGGCTGCCGCCATGAGCGGAAGAGACGCGTTTTTTGCGCCGCTGATCTCGATATCGCCGTTCAGCTCTTTTCCGCCCGTGATCCTGATTTTATCCATCTGCCTCTTTCCTTCGTGTTCATCAAATAAGCCGCTTCTTCTCCCATACTAGCGCGAAAGAATTCAATAGCTGTGACGGAATTGTGCAGAAACGGGGGATTGATTGTGCAGGAAGCTAATTTACATAAAGATGTCGTCTTGAATCCTGAGCGGGGCCGCCCTGCAGCGTCAGGCTATCCGAAGCGGAAGCGGGGGTAAGTCTTTTTGGGGAAAGGCTCAGCGGCAGCCCGGGGCGGGGGCTTGTCGTCGTTTACCGGGATTTCAGGCCCGATGTCTTTTTTTTTAAGCTGGATCATCTCGGCTTCCGTGTGAAGCGGGATGATGTCCATGAACTGCTGCAGCGAGGTGAAATGCACGGCGGCGCTGGTCTTGTGGCCGCCGCCGGTCACGCCGGGATGGCTGCGCAGCACCTGCGCGATAAGGCTAGCGTCCGGATCGCCGTCGGAGCGGATGCTCATGGTCACCGTGCCGTTGCCCTGCACATACCAGGCGAAGGCCATGCCGAGGCCCGTGCGGTCGCCCTGTTCGCGCAGGTAGTCCGAGATATGGCGGCCGAAATTCTGCACGTCGGCGTTGATGACGGGCACCCACAGCGTTTCTTCCTGCATCTTGTCGTTCAGCACGATGAGGCGCGTGTACATGATGTTGTCGGTAAGCTTGTCGATGCGGTTTTCCTGGTCGGAAAGAATGTTCAGCCCGGCCACGACCATGTCGTGCATTTTCAGGCCCGACAATTCCTCAAAGTTGTGGAAGGCGTCGGCGACAGTCTTGATGCACTTTGAATCGATGAGCGCGGCGGCGGCGAGGTCGTGATCCGACTTGATATCCCGCGCCAGATCCATCTTGGCGATCATTGTCAGGAAATCGGGCTTTTTTTCGCCCGGCAGCAGCGTCTCCCAGATCAGGTTCGCGGCCGAAGGGTGCTCCGCATCGATATGAATGCTGAGTGTCGGCGCTTCGGCATCCGCCGGCGGGGTATAGCCGGACAGCTCGTCGGCGGCGCTCTTGTGATGGTCCATGACGCGCACGGATTTCGCCGCGGGCAAGCCTGAGGTCAGCGGCGCCATCAGTTCGTCGAGAAAGGCTTTTTTGGGCGCGACATCGGCGAAATAAACTTCGGCGCCGGCGCTCAGCTCTTTGCGGATTTTTTCCTCGGCATCGGGAATGTTGTGATGGCCGTAGGGGATGTAAGAGATATGCACATTTTCATCGCGGCCCCACTTGCGCTCGAACGCCCAAGCGGAGGCGAGACCATCGATGCAATCCTCGTGGTAGACGACGATCAGATGTCGGTTTTCCGGTGCGCTCAAACCATGCTCTCTTATGTAATTGTTAGGGTAATCAATAGTTTAAGCAATGTCAAATCAATGTCCAGCACCTTGATATTGATGATGGATTCCGGCTTGACTTTTCCTATGGAAAAATCGAATATGAAAAACTTTTAACCCCATCAGGAAACACCCCTTGTTCGGTCGCAGCCAAAAAGAGAGAGACAATGCGCTTGCGGAAGCCGTCGGCAACGGCAACACCGAGAAAATGCTGCGGCTGCTGGAACGCGGCGCCGATCCAGACTACGTGACCTATAACTACGGTCCGCTGCTGTGCCGCGCGATGGCGCTCTATGAAGATGACAACGCGCTCGCCTGCGTCAAGCTGCTGCTTGAAAAGGGGGCGTCGCTGACCAACCGCGACGGCTCCGGGCGCACGCCGCTGCATTACGCGCTGTATCGCGGGGGCAAGACGCAGGTCGTCCAGACGCTGATTGATGCCGGGGCGGACGTTGAAACGACGGACAAAGGTGGCGCGACGCCGCTGATGACGGCGGTCAACGGCAAGCACTGGCAGGGCGCGGCTCTGGTGCTGGAGCGCGCTTGCAGGGAAGACAAATCCAGAAGCCATATGCTGGTGACGGCTGTGGCGAACGGGGCGCCGCTTTCATTCCTGCAGCCCCTTTTCGAAAAAATCGACATCGACATCAATGCCGCGACAAAAGACGAGAAGACAACGGCGCTGCATGCGGCAGTCGCGACCGGCGACCAGCAGGTCGTGGAATGGTTGCTGACGCGCTCCGGGATTCAGGTGAACGCGCAGAATGCAAAGGGCGCCACTCCGCTGGCGCTGGCGGTTGGAGCCGGCCGCACCGAAATCGTCAAGACGCTGGCGGCTGCCGGCGCGGATCCGGATATGAAGGATGCCGAAGGCCAGGCGCCATTGGTGACGGCGGCGCGCAGTAACAGCCAGGACGTCGTCGAGGAACTCATCGCCGCGAAAGCATCGCTGGACGCCACAGACAAATACGGCGCAACGGCCTTGTCCGTCGCCTCGCAGGCGGGTTCCATCCGCATGGTCATGACGCTGCTGGCGGCAGCCGATGCGGCGGGTATCAAGTTGAAGCTGGAGCCCGCGCTGTTCGGTGCCGCGGAAAAGGGGCACGGCCGGGTGCTGGAACTGCTGATCGGAGCAGGCGCCGACGTCAATGCCCTGGACGACGAGGGGCGCACGCCGCTGATGAAGGCGGCGCTCAGCGACCAGGTGGAGACGCTTTCCATTCTTATCAAGGCGGGCGCCAAGCCCGATGCCGCCGACCGTCACGGCATGTTCGCCTATGACCATGCGGTCAGCGCCAGCAAGGCGAAGGCCAAGGATTTTCTGGCGCGTTATCGCCATGAAACGCTGAAGTCAGGCGATACCGTCACCATCGCAGCGCCCGCGGCCGATTATCATTACGTGCGCCTTAACGACCACAGCCTCGAAGTGCGCGAGGGCGACAGTCTGACGATGACCTTTAACTTCTGGACCCAGCAGGTCATCTTCCGCGACACCGAGCGCCCGGCGCCCGTCACCGTGCAGAACTTCGCCGACCTGCAGCGGCAGGAAGCGATCGAAGAGGCGTACCAGAAGCTGAAAGAACTCGGCGGCAACCCGCCCGATCCGCATTGCTCATCCCTGCAGAAAAAATCGCCGGGATTAAAGTAGTTTGTCATCCCGGGCCAGCGAGCAGCGCGAGCGCCTGACCCGGGACCCAGGAGTTAATCCAAATTGCGCAGCAATTTGTCTTTAATGAGCGCCTTACGGCGCGAGTGAGTGCTGGGTCCCGGATCTGCGTTCGCGCCAGACGCGCTCGCTTGTCCGGGATGACAACAGCTTTACATCTTCGGCAGCGTCACGCCCTTCTGCCCCATATATTTCCCCGCGCGGTCGGCGTAGGAGACTTCGCAGACGCCTTCGCCCTTGAAGAACAGGAACTGCGCGATGCCTTCATTGGCGTAGACCTTGGCGGGCAGGGGCGTGGTGTTGGAAATTTCGAGCGTGACCTGGCCTTCCCATTCGGGTTCCAGCGGCGTCACGTTCACGATAAGCCCGCAGCGCGCATAGGTGCTTTTCCCCAAACATATGACCAGAACGTCGCGTGGCACCTTAAAAGTTTCCACCGTGCGGCACAGAACGAATGAATTCGGCGGGATGATGCAGACATCGGTCTTGCGCGTGACGAAGCTGGCGGGGTTGAAGGCCTTGGGGTCGACGATGGCGTTGTCGACGTTCGTGAAGATCATGAATTCATCCGACAACCGGCAGTCGTAGCCGTAGGAGGAGAGGCCGTAGGAAATAACGCCCTCGCGCTTCATGCGTTCCTCGAAGGGCTTGATCATGCCGTGTTCCAGCGCCTGCTCGCGGATCCAGCTGTCGGGCATAATGGACATTATTTCTTCTCCGTTTTTGTCTGTTCCGCGCGGGCGCGGGCCTGCGCTTTTCGTTTCATGAGGTTTCCGCGCAAGGCGTCGGCGCTCTTGTCCACGCGCCGCGGGCGGGCTTTTGAATGCTTTTGGTTCATACCCAAAATTAACGGGCAGGGCTCGAGAGGGTCAAGCAGGATGCGGGTTCCGGCAAAGTTATCCACATGTCCTTGAAACTCATGCGTTTCCATAAATATTGACAGGACCAGAGCCGGGGTGCTAGGCTGATATCAGCATGGAGGCCTTGCCCTGTGACAGATGCAGACGACTGGAAGAGGAAATATCTCGTCATCGCTGAAAAGGCGCCGCCGGCAATGACCGAAGCGCCGAAAAAGAAAGAGCAGCCTGCCGCCATTCCCGCTGCCGAAAAACCGGCTCCCGCGCCAACTGCCGAAGACAAGCCCAAAAAATCCGCCCGCAAACGCAGCATCAAAAAAGAATTCAATGATGCGGCGGAGAAGCCGAAGAAAGCTTTCCCGAAACGCAAGCCTGTGCGCAAGACGAAGCTGACGTAGCGCCGCATGACCTTCCGATGAAATGTTATTGGTAAACAACGGTAATGTTGAAACTTGGCGCAGCCGATGTGCCGGAGGCCTGCGTGCCGTTGGCATTGACCCTCACGCCCACCAGCAGGTTCTTGCCGGCGCCCGGCGCCGCGGCGCCGGTGATGCCGCAGGAGCCTTCCGCGCCGCCGTCATAGGCGCAGGTGGCGTTGGACGGCGTGACGCCGTTGCTCGCGGTATAACCGCCGGCGGAAATGTCGACGAGCTGCGTCGATGAGCCTGAAATGGTGATGCTGCCTGCGGCGGTCGGGCCCGCGAGAGGCACGCCGGGGCCTGCCGTTGTCGTCACAGAACCTGCGGTGGAGATGGTATAGGTGCTGGCGGTTGCGGCCGTAACGGAGCCCAAATCGATATCAGATGTTTTGGTCAGGGTGAGGGGCGCGTCAAACCGCATGTTGGCTGTGACGGATTGCGTGGCCGCCCATGCGGAAGCGCCGCCGAGCAAGGCTGCGACGCAGGTCGTCAGAACAAAGGCATGGCTGATTCTTGCTTTCGGCAATCAATCTCCCCTATATCCTTGAGATTACGCCAAAATTCTTAGCGGGGGGTTAATGTCACGGATATCTTTTTTCGCTGTAATGCTGGGGGGTTAGCCGTAAAAATCTCCGCTTTGTCATTCTGAGCGAAGCGAAGAATCTCTCTTCTGCGAAAGGCAAAGGGAGATTCTTCGGTCGCTGCGCTCCCTCAGAATGACAGCTGGTGTTTTTCAGTCAGCTTGCGTCGCCGGCTTCCACGCCGCCGCGCGGGCTTTTATTTCGGGCAGTTGCTCCGGCTTGAGGTGGCCCTCGATCGATTTTTTCATCTGCGTGTAGAAATCATGGGTGATGGCGGCGCGGCGGTCTTCGACCGTGTCGGCGGATTTGGGCGCGACCGGCGGCTCGGGCCAGGCGCGGGAGAACCAGAAGTAAGCTTCCTCATAATTGAGTTTGACGCCATTGCCGTGAAAATAGAGGCCCGCGAGGCTTTGCTGCGCGCGCTGGTCGTCTTGTCTTGCTGCCTTGTCTATCCACTTCGCGGCCTGCTTGAAATCGCGCTCCATGCCGAAGCCGCCCTGATAGACGATGCCGAGTTCGCGCTGAGCTTCCGCCATGCCGCTTTTCGCGGGCTTCTGGAACCACTTCGCTGCCTTTACGTAGTCGGGATTGTCGCCATGGGTGTAATGCATGCCGAGATTATACTGCGCCTGAATATCGCCCTTTTTCGCGGCAGCCATATCGGCCCTGAATTTCTCCGCATCATCCGCCGCAAAGGCTGCGGAGCAGAGGACGATGCAGGCGGTGGCGATAACTGTGAAAAATGAGAGTTGTTTCATGGCCTGATTTTTAACACATCGCCGTTTCTGCGAAAAGATGATTCCAACACAATTGTCGCCCCGGCGAAGGCCGGGGCCCACGGACGATGCAATCAAGGCTTTGAACAGGCAAACAGTTATTTGCTGAAGGTCAGCCGAAGTCCGTGGATCCCGGCCTTCGCCGGGATGACGATTTTGAGTTTTCCTACGGAATGGATGTTGGATGCGCTATCGTCTTCCAATGCTAGAAGCAGTAATTCCAAAAATAGCCAAAAGGAGGCGAGGGGGCGCGCGGCTTTGATGTCATATCCCGTTTCTCTCTTTCGGCGATGGTTACTGGAGACGGTGCCGGTCTCCATTCTTTCACCCGATCTTCCACCGTCTTCACTTGTTCAGGCGTAAGATGTGTTTCAAGATTCTTGCGTTGCTGCACTATGTCCCTAAAGGGAGTAGCTGCTATTTGAAGATTAAGACGACACCAGAAGTAAGCCTCGCCCAAGTCCCTTTTTACACCATAACCTCCTTCATAAAGCGTGCTGAGTGCAAACATGGCGCCTGTATTACCTTGGGCCGCTGCTAATCGATACCATTTCGCGGCTGCTTCATAGTCATTGTGTCTTTCGTATTGCGATCCCAGCACTTCCTGTGCATCGGCATCTTCGCGTTGAGCCATTTTGAGAACGTCGCATTTAGTGCATCCTGAAAGTCCGCACTGCTCAATATTTGTAAGCCGACCGGGGCGACAGCATGGAAGAGTGGCCCGCTTGTATAGAAATGCAGCGGGAAGGGTTAACAGCAGTGCGGCGAGAGCAAAGAAAAGAATGACTTTCTTTTTTAAGTTTTTATAGTCGATCACTACTTGGCTAGGCGTTCCTGCCTCGGACTTGAGTTCATGCAGGTCCAATAATTTACCAAAACCGATAAGCGTGCTCACGGTTCCCAAAATAAACAAAGCTACTAACAAATAAAGACAATGATAGGCTGAGTAAGAAATTGTGCAATTGGCATGCGCCGGATTAGCAAAGAGCGACATCACAGCAATCGCCAGTATGGAATATAACAATTTCATGGGGCGACCTTAAACTGGAACAAATTTTTAGTCATTTGAGGGTGCTTAAGTTATTTGGTGATATTCAAAAAATCTTCAAATCCCCGGGCCGCCTATCTTTGGAATCTTATACGTTGCAGGCGGCGGCGCTTTCGGGGGCGGGGTGAGGTTGAGTTTTTCGGCGAGGTCGGTTTTCGCCGCCGCATATTCCGTCTTCAGCCGGTCGGAAAGTTCCTGAACGGTGGGAATATCGTGAACGCCGCTGACGCCCTGTCCCGCTGACCACGCATATTTCCATGCGCGTGACTCCTGTCCCGGGGGCGGGGGGATTTTGGCGGCGGAGGCGCCTTTTTTCTTCAGGTCTTCGACGTCATAGCCGCAGTTCTCGAGGCTCTGGCGCAGGAAATTTCCCGGCGCGCCGGAAATGGCCGAGGTATAAATGATATCCGACGACCGCGCATCCACGATCATCTGCTTGTACGCGTCCTCCGCATTCGCTTCGGCGGTCGCGATAAAGCGCGTGCCCATCACGACCATATCCGCGCCGATGGACTGCGCGGCCAGAATGTCGTGGCCGGTGTTCAGGCAGCCGGCCAGAATGATAGGCCCGTCGAAAAATTCGCGGATGCCGCTGACCAGCGCGATGGGGTTCATCGTCCCGGCCTGTCCGCCTGCGCCCGCGCCAATCGCGATAATGCCGTCCGCGCCCGCCGCCACGGCCTTGTCCGCCTGTTCGATGGTCGCCGCATCATGCAGCACGATGCCGCCATAGGCATGGATCTTGTCGATCTGTTCCTGCGTCGCTTCGTGCGAGGCGAGGATGATAGGCACCTTGTGCTTCACACAGAGGTCGATATCGGCGTCGACGCGCTTGTTGGTGCTTTTGAAGGTGATGTTCACCGCATAGGGGCCGATGGTTGCGCCGGGGTTCGCGGCTTTCAGCTTGTCGATGCCGTCGTTGAGGTCGATCAGCTGCTGCTCGAAAGCGGCGCTGGTCCACAAGGCGCCCGCCGGGAAGCTGCCGACAAGCCCTTCCTTGCAGGAGGCCAGCACGAGTTTCTTGTCGGAGACAAGAAACATCGGCGCGACGATCACGGGCAGGGCTGTGCCGGCCTTGATGCCGCACAAGGTATCTTTGGGTGGATTGCTCATAAGGAACCCTAGTCCCCGGTCTCGGAGTTGGTCAAGCAGGGCATTGGAAAACCTGCCTATTTTTCCATAAGTTATATAATTGCGAAATTATATTTCACAGAGCGTGATCCATGTCATAGGATGGCGCGTATAAAGCCAGTAGAATAAGAAGAACATCCTTTGAAAGGGGACAAACAATGAGTTTCGATCATGAGCAGCGCCGTCCGGCCGATTATGCCGCTTACGGCAGCGATATCGACGCAGGGCTCCAGGCCCATATGCGCCGGGTTTACAACACGATGTGCATCGGCCTCGGCATCACGGGCCTGACCGCCTATGTGGTCGCCTCTGTTCCGGCGCTGGCGAGCGTGATTTTAACCCCGCCGCTGTTTTACGTGGTGGCTTTCGCGCCGCTCGCTTTCCTGTGGTTCGGCTTTTCGCCGCAGCGCATTCAGCGCATGTCGGCGGGCGAAGCGACCCGCATGTTCGCGATTTTCTCGGGCATCATGGGGCTTTCGATGGCCACCCTCTTCCTGGTCTTCACGCATGAAAGCATCGCGCGCGTGTTCTTCATCACCGCGGGCACTTTCGCCGCGACCAGCCTTTACGGGTACACGACCAAGCGCGACCTGACCAAGATGGGCTCGTTCCTGTTCATGGGTTTCATGGGCATCTTCTTTGCGTCGCTGATCAATATGTTCTTCCATTCGGCCGCGGTGCATTTCGCCGTTTCCGTGATCGGCGTCGTGGTGTTCACCGGGCTTGCCGCCTGGGATACGCAGTACATCAAGGAATCGTATCGCTACAACGCGATGGATGACAGCGCGAACGCCCGCCTGGCCATCACCGGCGCGCTGCGCATGTACCTGAACTTCATCAACCTGTTCCAGTCGCTGCTGAGTTTGCTGGGCGACCGGAGGTAAAAACGTGTGCCACCCCGGCGCAGGCCGGGGTCAAGAATTTTTCAGTACAAAATGGCGGAAGTCGTTACAAAACGATTTCCGCCATATTTGCTGATAGATGCTTGACCCCGGCCATGCATGCACCGCATGCAAGAGCATGGGCCGGGGTGGCGTGCTTCTTTATTACGGCTTCGGCGCTGCAGGCTTGGCTTTGACGGGCGGGGGGCTAAGGCCGAGTTTCGCGACAAGGGCCTTCTTCGCATCCGCGTATTCCGTCTTCAGCCGGTCGGCGAGGTCGCTGACGGCGGGGATATCGTGGATGTTGCTGACGCCCTGACCTGCGGACCAGACGGTTTTCCAGGCTTTCGCCTCTTCGCCGTGTGCATCCAGCGGCTTGAGCTTGCCGGTGGAGGCGGCGCCTTCCTTCTTCAGCTTGTCGATGTCGAAGCCGGCTTTTTCCATGCTTTGCTTCAGGAAGTTGGCAGGGATGCCCGAGACGGCGGAGGTGTAGAGGATATCGGTGGCCGTCGCGTCGCAGATCATCTGCTTGTAGGCTGGGTCGGCCGAAGATTCTTTCGTCGCGACGAAGCGGGTGCCCATATAGGCGAAGTCCGCCCCCATGGCCTGCGCGGCCAGGACGTCCTGCCCGTGTGACAGGCAACCCGCCAGCACGACGACGCCGTCGAAGAATTCGCGGATTTCGTTCACGAAGGAAACCGGGTTCCGGGTGCCCGCATGGCCGCCCGCGCCCGCGGATACGGCGATGAGACCGTCCGCGCCGGCTGCGACCGCCTTTTTCGCGTGTTCGATCGTGGTCACGTCATGCAGCACGATTCCGCCATAGGCATGCACGGCATCCACAAGGTCAGGGACAGCGCCCAGGGAGGTAATGACGATTGGCACCTTGTGCTTGATGCAGAGCGCCAGGTCTTCTTCCAGCCGGGGATTGGTCTTGTGCACGATAAGGTTCACGGCATAGGGGCCGATGGTCTGGCCGGGATTGTCCTTTTTCAGCTTCTCGATGCCCTCGTTCATCTTGATGAGCCAGTCCTCGAATCCCGCGCTGGTCAGCTGGTTCAGGGCCGGGAAGCTGCCCACCAG
>SCTB01000093.1 GCA_004297545.1 Alphaproteobacteria bacterium | reverse complement strand
CATGATTTTGCCGGGTTTCGGCAAAATCATGATGTAGACTTCCGGGTGCCCGAAGAACCAGAACAGGTGTTGGAACAGCAGGGGGTCGCCGCCGCCTTCAGCCTTGAAGAAGGAGGTGCCGAAGTTGCGGTCAGTCAGCAGCATGGTGATGGCGCCGCCGAGGACGGGGATGGCGAGAACCAGCAGGAAGGTCGTGACCAGCATGGCCCAGATGAACAAGGGCATGCGGTGCAGCGTCATGCCCGGCGCCCTCATGTTGAAAATGGTCGTGATGAAGTTGGCTGCGCCCAGGATCGAAGACGCGCCCGCCAGGTGGAGCGAGAAAATCGCCATGTCGACCGAAGCGCCCGGGTGCGCCGTGACGTTGGAAAGCGGCGGGTAGACCGTCCAGCCCGTCCCGGCCCCCGGCCCTACCAGGGCCGACCCCACCAGCAGCAGGAACGACGGCACGAGCAGCCAGAAGGAAATGTTGTTCAGGCGCGGAAAGGCCATGTCCGGCGCGCCGATCATGAGGGGGATGAGCCAGTTGCCGAACCCGCCGATCAGCGCGGGCATGACGACGAAGAATACCATGATGAGGCCGTGCGCCGTAATCAGCACGTTCCAGAAGTCGGGATCCTTGATGTACTGCAGCTTCGGCTCCTGCAGCTCCATGCGCATCAGGACGGAGAAGCCGCCCCCGATAAGGCCGGCCACGCAGGCGAAAATCAGGTAGAGCGTGCCGATGTCCTTGTGGTTGGTCGAGCAGAACCAGCGGGTGAAAAACCCCGGCATATGGTGATCGTGATCGTCGTGGCCATGCCCGTGGTCCTGAGCATGCGCGGATGCGGCCTTTGCCATTATTTCTCTCCTGCTTTTTCTTCTTCTTTTTTGTCTTTGCCGGCCTTGTTGGCATTGGCGGGGGCGGCTGTCGATGCCGGCGGGGCGGCGGCATTGGCGGCGCCTTTCTCATTCGCGAGTTCCTCGGGCATCTTGCCGCCCTGCGCGTGAACCCATTTTGCGAATTCAGCCTTGGAAACGGCGCGCACCTCGATCGGCATGAAGCCGTGGCGCGTGCCGCAAAGCTCCGAGCACTGGCCGTAGAACGTGCCTTCCTTGTCGATACGCACCCAGGTCTCGTTCAGGCGGCCGGGCACCGCGTCCAGTTTCACGCCGAAGGACGGCACCGCCCAGGCGTGGATGACATCCGCCGCGGTGATCAGCAGGCGGACATTCGTCTCCACCGGCAGCACAACGACGTTATCCGTCGAGAGCAGGCGCAGCTGGCCTTTCTTGGGATCGATCTTGTCGTCTTCAATCAGGTTGGAAACGAAATTGATGCCGCCGTGGTCGGGATAATCGTATTCCCAGTACCACTGGTGGCCGGTTACCTTGAGCGTCATCTCCGCTTCGTGCGTGCGGTCGGCGAAGTAGAGGATGCGCATCGACGGCACGACCACCCAGATCAGGATAAGGACGGGAATGATCGTCCAGGCGGCCTCGAGAACGGTGTTGTGGGTAGTCTTCGACGGCACGGGGTTCGCCTTGGCGTTGTAGCGGATCATCACGAAGATCAGCAGGAACATCACGAAAGCGGAAATGGCCGTGATGATGGGCATCAGCGTGCCGTCGTGGAATGCGATCATCTGTTCCTTCATCGGCGAGGCGCCGGGCTGGAAGCCCAGTTCGCCGTTGATCGGCGCGCCGATCATGCCGGCCAGCGCGGGAGATGCCATCAGGAGGGCTCCCCCAAGGGCGCAGAGGATGCTCCAAAAGCCGGTCTTTGCAGTTTTTCTCATTTTTCTTGAATCCGTTTCGAGGAATGGCCGTCTGCGGAAAGGAATGCAGTCAAAAAAAGATATACACCCGCCACCGTTCAAAATAAAGCATAGATCAAGAAAAATGATATTTCATAATCACCGGATTGGTGCTTATTTATGAATGAGTTAAACGGCGGCGGGCTTATTTTCGCAGCGACTGTTCAAATTCGAGGTCCCGGAGGCGTTCCGTGGCCTCTTCAAGCGCCCGGTCCAGCTCCCGCACGCGCCGGTAATCGAGAGGCGACTGGCGCATCAGCCGCGCCCGCTCGAAGCGGGTTTCGCGGCTGTATTCGATGAGTATCTTGCGGTAAAAATGCTGGAGATATGCATGCGCGGCGCGTTCCATCAGGGTTTCAAGCCCCACGGCTGCCAGAAACTGGCCGGCTACAACGCTGCGTCCCATTCAACCCCTTTTATCCGGTGGTGGCTGTCGGATGGCGAAGATATTTTCCGTATAGGTAAAATGATAGCAGAAACCGCGCGCCTGTCAAAAAAGCCGTAAAAACAACTTACTTTCAAATAGATGGATGAATTCCGGTTTTATTTCATTTTCAGGCAGCTTCCCGGACATTGATTGTGACGAGCCTGTCCGATATCTCGGCCACCGTGAGGTAACTGAAAGCCTTCCCCTCGCCAACAGTCAGAACCAAATGCAGAGGGACTTCCAGCTTCAACTCCCGGCTTAACGACTTCACAAGATCCTTTTCACTGATGCGCAGGGACTGCAGCTGTTCATGCTGCGACAGCAGCCCCTGCGCCTCGTAATAGCACAGCAGGCCCTTGTTGCGCGGCTGCAGGTTGCTGGAGAGATCAATGTTCAGGGAGACGTCGTGCCCGTTGCGATCCAAAACGAAGTCGGTGCCGACCAGCGTCTGCGCACTTGTCCCGTCTGAGAAAGCAAGTCCGATGCTTGCCGCAAGTTTTCTTAAGGTCACAGCCATGAAGTCCCCCGGTTGTAGCCCCTCTAACGAAGGGGGAACATTGTCGTTCCGTTAAGAAATGGCTTATTTTGGAAAAAGCAAAAAAAGAGCCCGGCACGGAACGAGCCGGGCTCCCCGAAAGACATTTAATACCTGGGGAGGTAATTAATGCATGCCTTTCTTCTTTAATGATAACAAAGATTCCGGGGGGGATGGATCCACTTTAGGGTAAAATTTTTGTATCACAATTGTAACGGAATTGTATTTTTTTCAGAGTCCCGCAAGAATAGCGCGCAATTCGGAAATACCACTCTTCGACGACGCGCTGGTTGCGTAAACTTTCGCATAGGCGCCCGGCGTCACCTTCAGTTCGCTTTCGATGCGCTCCTTCAGAGCGGAGAGGTCATCTTGCTTTGTCTTGTCCGACTTGGTCAGCACGACGACATAAGGCACGCCAGCATGGCTTAATGTCTCCATCGTGTCCTGATCCACTGCCATGATGCCGTGACGCGCGTCGATCAGCACGCAGACGCGCTTCAGGCTGCGGCGGCCGCGCAGGTAACTGCGAATGAAGGTATTCCATTTCTCGATCTTCGTTTTCGACGCGACCGCATAGCCGTATCCCGGCAGGTCGACCAGACGCATGACGCCGCCAAGGTCGAAAAAGTTTATCTGCTGCGTGCGGCCCGGCGTGTTGGAGGCGCGCGCCAGCGCCTTTCTTCCGGTCAGCGCGTTGATGAGGCTCGACTTGCCGACGTTGGAGCGCCCGGCGAAGGCGATTTCAGGCAGGCCGTCGGGCGGCAGCGCGGCCGGCGTATCGGCGCCCGCCACGAAGCGGCATTCCTGACGGAAGAGCTTTTCGCCCGCTTTCAACGCAGCCTCATCGAGAACGAAGCCGGGCATGTCAGGAATGAGATACGTTCTTATCGGTGCCGGCGGAAGACGGCGGCACATCGTCGTCGTTCTTGCCCTTGTGCTTGTCTTTATGCTTGTCCTTTTTTCCGGGCTTGCGGCGATCGGCATGGCCGCGCAGCAACGAGGTGTCATGCCCGCCGACCTTCTTCAGGATGTAATATTGCTGGAAGACGCCGAGCAGGTTCGACCACGAGTAATAGATGACGAGACTCGAAGGGAACTGCGCCATCATCAGGCTGAAGAAGTAAGGGAAGTAGGTCTGCATCTTTTCCTGCGCAGGATCAGGCAGCGGCGGGCTGATGTTTTTTTGCAGGATCATGGTGAAGCAATAAATGCAGGGCCACGCCCCCAGCGTGAATGAGAACGGCGGATTGAACGGCAGCATGCCGAAGAGGTTGAAGATCGTCGTGGGATCGGGCGCCGAGAGATCCGGCACCCAGCCCCAGAAGGGCGCATGGCGCAGCTCGACCGCGATCAGGATGACCTTGTAAAGCGCGAAGAACACCGGGATCTGGATGAAGACCGGCAGGCACCCGCTGAAGGGGTTGACGTCGTATTTTTTATACAGGTCATAGATTTCCTGCTGCAGCTTGACCTTGTCGTCCTTGTACTGTTCTTGCAGTTCTTTCATCATCGGGCCGACGATGCGCATCTTCGCCATCGAGCGGAAGGACTTGCTGGCCACCGGGAACAGCATGGCGCGCACGATAATCGTCATCAGCAGCATCCCGAGACCGACGTTGCCGGAGATGCTGATGAGGAAGGCAAGCAGGTAATAGAACGGCTTGGTAATGATGTAATAGATGCCGAAGTCGAAGGTGACCTCGAAGTTCTTGTAGCCGTACTGCTCTTGGTATTTCTGGATGGCCTTGAGGTCCTTCGCGCCCGCGTAGAGGCGGCTCTTCTCCTCGAAGGTCTCGCCGGGCTTCACCGTCGTGGCGGCATTGACGATGTCGGCCTGGTAATGCTGCCGGCCGGCTTCGCCGAAGTTCTTGCCCGTGATGGAGACATTGAAGCGCTGCTCCGGGTTGGGGAACATGGTCACAAGCCAGTATTTGTCGGAAATGCCGAGCCAGCCCGTGCGGTCCGGAAGCTCGTAATCCTTGGTGTTCATCAGCGATTTGTACTGCGGATCGACGGTCTTGCCATCGAGGAAGCCGATCGGGCCTTCATGCAGCGCGTAAAAGCCGGCGAAATCCGTCGGCAGGTTGTTGCGCGAGGCACTGTGATAGGCATTCAGCGGCGCCGCGTCCTTGCCGGTATTCCGGACACGCTGGACGATGTCGAACAGGAAATCCTTGTCGAGGGAAATCTCGGTTTCGAATTTCAGTCCGTGGCCGTTGTCCCATTCGAGAATGACCGGCTTGCCGCCGCTCGTGACCTTCTCCGCGCCACGCGTGGAGAGCGTCCAGACCGAGTTTTCGTTGGGTAGCGCGATGCCGCTTTCCGTGCTGAGCCAGCCGTTGTCGACATAATAGCCGTGTTCCGTGTTGGAAGGGGACAGCAGCGCCACCTTTTCCGTCTTCGCGAGATCGGCATAATGCTCTATCAGGCGGATGTCGTCGAAGCGCGCCCCTTTCAGCGCGATGGAGCCCTCGATGCGGTCGCCGCTGATCAGGACGCGCGCGGACTCTTTGAGAGCGGCGGAACGGGAAATGACCGCCCGCTGCGCCTCGCCGGACGGCGAAGAGGCGGCGTTGCCGGGGGCTTCCTTTTGCTTCTCCAGTTGCGCCTGCTCGGTCTGGCGGCGCTGCGCGTCGGAACGCGGCTTGGCGTAGAAAACGTAATAGGCCAACAGGATCGCGAGCGAGAGTATCACCGCGACCATCGTGCGGGCGCGGTCCTCGGCGGAATGCGGATCGTTCGGCCTCATGTTCAGCATAAGTTTCCTTCTTTCCCCTGGTCGCCCGCTGTTCTATCACAGTGCTCCGCATTTTTAGAGAAAAACTTGCCCCCGAAAAATCCCCGGAATTCGTCCGGCACGGGATCGTTGCCGGCGGGGCCCCAGGGATGGCAGCGGCAGATGCGGCAGATACCCAGCGCCGCGCCCGTCATCGCGCCGAACCGACGGATGGATTCAGCCGTATAGGCGGAGCAGGTCGGATGGAAGCGGCACTGTCTTCCCATAATGGACGAGAAGCTGCGCTGGTAAATCCAGATAAGTCCCAGCAAAAATTTTGACATCCGTCTCACTTCAGGGCGACTCCCATCGCGGCGATGCCTTTTTGGAACTCCGCGCACATCGCGGCGAAATCCATCGAGCCTGCGGATGTTTTTGCGATCAGCACGACGTCATATCCTTTGGGCGCTCCGGACTTCAGGAATAGGCGGACCATTTCGCGCAGCCGCCGCTTGGCGCGGTTTCGCTGCACGGCGCCGCCGACGCGGCGGCTCACGGTAAAGCCGATGCGGAAAGGCGATGAAGCATCTTCTGATTTCAGAACCTGCATGATGAAAGCGCTTCCCGTCCATTTCCTGCCGGCTTTTGCGATGCGCTGGAAATCGGATGACGCCTTCAGCGTAAGCATCAGGCCGAGAGGCGCTTGCGACCCTTTGCGCGGCGCGCGGCCACGACTTTCTGGCCGTTTTTGGTCGCCATGCGGGCGCGGTAGCCATGGCGGCGTTTGCGAACCAGTTTGCTGGGTTGGTAAGTGCGTTTCACGTCTAGTCTCCATTACTCGTCATAAAATCCCAAGCTAGCTGTATATGCGCCCGGCAGGCGCTTTGTCAACACTTGAAATATATTATGCAAAATCATGCGTTTACCCGCCTGTTCCAGAAACGGGACAATCCCCGATATTTTCATAAAATTATATGCATAATCAACCGATTATCAAAGGGTATGACGCTATAATTAAAAATAGGGGGTACTTTATCCATGCCGCGGAAAGTCAAGATTCTCGATCGCCGTTTTGTTCCCGCAGGTGAAGTTGTCATCGAGCAGGGCAACATCGGCAACCGCGCTTTCCTCATCGAAAGCGGTCGGGTCGAGATTTATATGCGCGACGCGAAGGACCGCACCGTGAAAATCGCGGAAGCGGGCCCCGGCGCCATCATCGGCGAAATGGCCCTCATCACGGGCGGAAGGCGCAGCGCCAGCATCCGGACGCTGGAGGACGCCGTGCTCATCGTCATATCGGCAAAAGACATCGAGGAAAGCGTGGGCCAGCCCAACGGGCTGTTCCAGCACGTCATGAAGCTGATGGCCGAGCGCCTGCGCGACACCAACGCCAAGCTCGTCCAGCAGAACCTGGAGCTAGCCGAAATCGAGGAAGCCGCGCATAAAACGGTGAAAAGCATCTCGTTCCATGTGCCGGATGAAAAGCAGGAAGCTTTCAAGAGAGAGCTGGTTCCCCTGCTCGACCGGCTGAAGAACACGCTTGAAAAGTATAATGAATCCTGACGACACCGGGGGGTGCGTCAAGGCAGTCACGAGGACCCCGGCCTTTGGCCGGGGTTTCGTTTGATGCGGAAATGTTGACAGAATTCGCGCAATCCCTGATAAACTAGGGATAAGTGCGCCCGTAGCTCAACTGGATAGAGTGTTGGCCTCCGAAGCCAAAGGTTGTGGGTTCGACTCCCGCCGGGCGCACCACCCTATGCATCAAATAAAATTTATATCTGTAGGGTGTCCCCCGAAGCTTTAGCGAAGAGGGACTGGTTCAGCTGCACCATGCTTCGGGTGGCGGGCCAACTTTCCTAAATCCAAATTTTTAATTATTTCCCCGGCATACCCGGCTGTTCGGCGGGTTTGCCGAAGCCATCGAAGATGCGGCCGTTCTTGAGGTGGAAACGGATGCTGTCTTTTTCAGCATAGTCGATCCCCTCGACGTCCTGGGGCCGGAACGGGAAGACCTCTTCCAGCCGCACGATTTTTTTGCTGCCCGGCCGGATGGCGCCCTCCAGCTGCATGCGGTCGACGGACCTGCGCATCAGCTGGACGATGTGTGACATATTCGGCTTGAGCATGACCGGCGCTCCTGAATGCGGCTTGCTCTCCAAATTCTTTTGAAAG
Organism: Alphaproteobacteria bacterium; assembly: GCA_004297545.1. Lineage (GTDB taxonomy): Bacteria > Pseudomonadota > Alphaproteobacteria > Micavibrionales > UBA2020 > JAPWJZ01. The sequence goes on along the minus strand of SCTB01000093.1, from coordinate 24,030 downwards.
CCCGCTATTTCAAGTATACACCCGTTCACGCCCAAGCGGGGATATATCTTCCCGCGCGGCCGGATTAACGAGAGATTACCGCTTGATCTTCGAAATCTTCGAGCCTTCGAGGCTGATGCCCGCCATCAGGCCCTGCTGGCCGAAGATGAAGGCATAGGCGTCGTCTTTCAGCGTCGTGGTCGAAAGATTCTTGGCGACGCCCTCGTCGACGATAACGACGGTCGGGCCCACGCCCACTTCCCAGCCCTTGGTCTTGTGCACGGACTTCACGGCGCTGTCCGTAATCAGGAACACGACATAGCCGTAAGACTGCGCGCCCGCCTGCAGGCCCCAGGAGCCGCTGACGGAATTGTAATAGGCCTCGGTCTTGCCGGCGGTGATGAGGGCGCCTTCGCCATAGCTGCCGCCGAAGATGAGTCCTGCCTTCACGATATTCGGGAAGACAAGAACGGCCTTCGACTTGCCGGCAAGCGATGCCGCGAGCTCGTTGTGCTTGTAAAGCTTCTGCAGGGCTTCGCGCGCGTCGCGGTCGATTTCCTTCGCGGTCGCGGCCTCGGCGGAATGCGAAATGGCCAAAGCCAGAATAAGCGTCAGCGCTATGAAAATATTTTTTGCGTACGTCATTTTTGCCTCCTGAATTTTTGTGACTCTCCCGTACGCCGCATTTGCGCGGCCGGGAGAGGGAAACCCGGCTGTCAGCATAGTCCTTCTTGCACCAATGGGCAATGCACGGAAAAGTTTCCCTCAATACCGGCTCTTATTGGAAAACCCGGCCACCACAAGCCCCATCGTGAAGCAACCGAACAGGGCCTCGGTCGCGCAGATCAGCTTCATGTGCTCCGTCTTTGGCGTAATGTCGCCATAACCCACGGTCGTGAAGGTGATGACGGAAAGATAGATCGAGTTGACAAGACGCGTCGCCTGCGACGGGTCCATAGAGAGTTCGGACGCGTAGAAATAATAGACGGCGGCGTAGAAAGCGATGAGGCACAGGGCGGTTGCGAAAATACGCAAGGGACGCTCGCCGTATCCCCAGACGATTTCCTCCAGCAGCGCGCCGAGGCAGCGCAGCTTGAAGCCAAGCGCGCGGGGCATCAGCTTCGGGCTGGTCCATACGCGCAGGCGGAACAGGAAAATTTCGCCCGCGTCCTTCAGCGCCTGCGCGCCTGAAATCTCGCCCTTCCACCAGCGCGCCGCGACATCGGGCAGCCGGCCGCTGTTGCCGCCGACCGGGAACAGCGCGGGATTCTCGGCATAGGGGCTCGCGAGAGACCTTCTTTCGAACTTGCGCTCGAGATAATAATACTTCGAGGCCTCAAAGCGCTTTCCTGCGCCCTGAGCCGCCGACCGCAGCCGCCGGTATTCGTCCGACACCGCCGCAGGCGAGCGGCCCCGGCGCGGCTTGTAGGTGATGTCCTCCATCTCGCAGGCGGTGAAATCCGGGAACAGCGTGCCTTTCAGGAAGCTCACCTTGGAAAGGCGGCTGTCACTGAATTCCGGCTGCTTGCCGGTGCATTCGACGAATTTGAAGTTGTGCAGGTCGCTTTTCTGGCACGTGAGGCGATCCATGTCGCACTGGCGGAATTCGAAGTGATGCAGCAGCGTCTCGGCAAACACCATATGGCGGCAGGAAGAATAGTTTATCTCGACCGCGCCGGGGCCGTGCCACCTGTCCTTCACGACAAGATGATCGAGGTCGGCGAAGTCGAGATTGCGTCCGCCGAGGTAAATGCGCTCGTTCAGCGTCACGCCGCCCAGCTTCAGCGTCTCGAAATCGCCCAAGAGCGACGCGCGGCTTTTTTCGGGTATCTTGTGCTGCGTCCAGCGGTTGAAGATAAAGTTATCGATGCGGCTGTCGTTGGAAGCATCGAGCCGGAAATATCTTTCGCGTCCCAGGCGCTTTTTCGCCCAGTCGAAATAGGGCTCGAACTCGAGGACAGGGGGAACGGCCTGGCCCAGCTCGCGGCAGCGCTGCTCGAATTGCCCGCGCGTCATCTTGCGGAGGCGGAAGAAGGAATGCTTCTCGCAGGCGATCTCCTCGCGCGCCAGCAGCTTGCGGCCCGAGCCCGTGAAGAGCGCGCCGGTCGGCACGATGCGGCAGAACAGCTCCGCGTCGATGCCGAATTCGTCGAGCCAGTCCTTGAATCGCGGCAGGCGCGCAATGAAGAATTCGCGCAGCAGGGGCAGGTCGTTCTGCGCGCGCCACTCGTTGAATTCCTCGTTCGGCATGAGCCAGAACGACATGGGGCTGTAATACGGGACGGACATGGCTCTCTCGTTCTGGCGCGATACTAGCACCAGCCGGGGCCGAATTTACAGGGTATAGTTTTATTTACAATGCCGCCCTTATCACCAGTAGCGGACTCTGCCCGTATCCACATGGACGAAGTCGCTCGACGGATAATAGCCGACGCCGCCGGAACGCAGCTTGATGGCCGCCTGGCGGACATTCGACAGGCGCGTGCCGGGCAGGTTCAGGTCGCAGGCCTGGCCCGTCATATGCAGGCTGTGGGCCGCGACGCCATGGCTGATGCGGCGCAGGCGCGCGTTCGTCGTCTCCGAGCGGTAGCCCGAGAACACTTCGAAGGTGGAGAAGTTTTCGAGGCGGTGCTGCAGGACATAGAGGATGTCCATCAGGCGCGGGTCGATCGGGAACCGCTCGTTGGTGCGGTGGTCGCGCATCACGGTCTTGATGCTGCCGAAGGCATCGGGAATGTAACGGCCGTTCTGCCAGTATTCGCCCTTGAACCGCTCGCCCGTGTGCACGTTGGTCAGGCACAGGGTACGCCCGCCGGCGGCGGGACCCGTCGAGGCCTGCGCCAGTTCCGGCGTCCAGAAGCCGAGCGCGGCGGTCATGAACAGGCCGTGCTTGAGGAAGCTGCGGCGGTCGCTGTCGAACTGGTCAGCGGCAATACGGTTCTTCTCGAGCAGATCGCCCGGATTGATAAAACGCTTCATCTGAGATTCACCCCATACTTTGTGAATTCGTTCGCTACTCCCGATTAAACAATAGCAAAAATTTTCGGTTTTCAAGAGTAAACCGTCGTTTATTCCGTAATCCTGAAACCATCATTCAAATTTTAACCGCTAAACACACCGAAAGTTTCAAAATTAATTTTGGTAAATGCTGCAGTGCACCCAACTGACATGAACTCCGGAGTGCGAAAATTTTTCGTGCCGATGCGCAAAGCGTGCAGTTGTTCAATATCCATGGGAAGAGATTCACCCTCGCCGCGGTTTTTACATGGCGTCGAATCAGCCGCGTGATTCTGCGAAAGCGCCGCTCCGCGTTGCCAAGGTTCTGTTGTTTATGAGAAATGTGGCGCCGCATATGAATAGTCAAGGACGCGGACCACCGGAACGGCGGATTTTTTTCGGCGGAAAATTATTTTGTTCAGCGGCAGCCCGTGACTTGAAATCCTCCGACGTCACGGCGCGCGTGAAAACGGAGAGCAGCTCCATCGACTTCCAGCTGATATCGTGCCCCTGATCGGGAATAATCACGCAATCCGTAAAGAAACCCGCATCATCCAGCGCCTTATGGGTCTTTTGGGCATGCGGGAAACCAGAGTAATGCTGGTTCTCCCTGCCGCCGGCGACGAGGCCGACGGGAGGCTTCGACACCGGCGCCGTCAGGCGGTCGAGCGCGCCGCCGGAAAGGGCATAAACCCCTGCCACAGGCTCATCCCGCAGCAAGCCGGCATAAAAAGCCATCGTTCCGCCCTGGGAAAACCCGGCGATAATCACGCGGTCCTTTGAAATTCCCTCTTCGGCGATGACCTTATCTATATAGTCATTCATCTCCTTAGCGGCACCGGTGGCGCGTCTTCCCACCTCGTCGCTGTCGGGATCCTTGTCCCCGTCAATAATGTCGCGTAATTCGAACCAGCTTTTCAGGACGATGCCGCTTTCCGTCGTATGAATATCGATGGGGCCATCGGGGCAGCGGATTTTGGCTTCGGGCAGCAGGGGCCCCAGCAGGTTGCCGACGTGTTCGGCCATCAATTCGCCATTCGAGCCATAGCCATGGAAGAAAATCACCAGGTATTCCGGTGACTTGCCGTTCTTCGGATCGACGGTATGGTCGGTCAGCATGGGCTTTCTCAAAACTTGGACAGGCACCAAGAATACTGATTTTCAATAATTATGTCAATGACGTCCTCGCGCTTTTGACCTGACAGCCCGGACATCACCCCATATAGTTAAAACACATTCAATTCATTCATTTAGGGGAAAGAACATGGCCTCCGAGGCTACCAAAGAGCATATTGCAACGGTCCTGAAATGGTCGATGGTCGCAAACGCAGTGCTGGTGGCGCTCCTCTATTGCACCCAGGCCCTGCCGTATGATTACCGGCAGGCTGGCATGTTCGTCATATTCCCGATCATCGCGCTGCTGCTGGCTCAGGTGATTGGCGGTGTGGCGGCTCTGTTCATGCCCGGCATTCGCATGATGGGCGGCAGCGCACTCTTGACCGCACCCGTCTTCTTTGTCGCTGCTGCGCTGCCGGTGCTGGCCGGGGCCGCCTGGGGGCGCCCCCTGCGCATCAAGGGCCGGCAGCTTCACCCGGACCTGAAAGAGGGCAGCGACTGGACGAAGGGCGAGCGGCCCGACGCCTCGAAGCTCGACCCGGCGACGCGCAAGGCGCTCGCGACGCTCTGGCTGCATGACGCGCAGAAAGAACATGCCTCCGTCCCCGCCTTCTCGCGCCTTTCGTGGATGCTGGCTGCGGTGGGCGCGCCGGCCGAGCTGATGGAATGGTCGCATCGCGCGGCGCTCGAGGAGATCGAGCATACGCGGCTGTGCTTCGCGCTCGCGGCCGGTTACGGCGGCAAGTCTTATTCCGTCGAGCCGATGCCGGATCTTCTCATCGGCGGACTTGACGTGGAGGCGGACCCGATCGTGGTGATGGCCTCCGAAAGCCTCTCGGACGGCTGCCAGCTGGAAGATTATAACGCCGATGTCGCCGCCGCCTGCGCGCTGGTCTGCGAAGAACCCGCCACGCGCAAAGTGCTGGAACAAATTGCGCGCGAGGAAAGATCGCATGCGGATTTTTCCTGGGCGCTCCTCGAATGGCTCTTGAACCGTAGCCCGGAAAAAGTGCTTCCCGCCATCGAAAAGACGCTGGAGAATTTAAGCTCCTTCCAGCGCCCCACGGCGGTCAGCTGGGACAAGAAACCCATCGTCGCGCTGGCCGACCCGGTGCTGATGCAAAAACACGGCCGCCTTCCCGACGAGCGCTGGGGAGAGCTGTGGGACATCCGCCATGCGGAGACGAAACGGCGCTTAGGCGCGTTGCTGAAGGTGAAGAAGGCGGCGTGATAATGGCTGTTTTTCTGAAAGAGAGGTTCAGATGAAATTCGTTTCTGCAATCAAGAGACTCTTGATAGCGGCAAGCATATGCTTTCTTGTTGTGACTTACCCAATTGGAGGCCCGGCGAACGCGGAAGATGCTAAGACTGTGCCCACTCCGCCGCATGGCGTAAAGCCCTTGGCGCAACAACGAGCTGAAGCTGCTGCAAAGAACGGTGACAAAAAGGAGGTCATCTGCCCGGAGTCAATTAGCCCGGCACTCAAAAATTCAAAAGTGATTGCTCTGTTTATTGGCCCGCCCAAGGAATACGACTTGGTTTTTAAATGTCATGGCCGCGAAGAGTCCTGTGCAAACAACAATCAGGAATTTATTCAACAGCTTAAGAAAAAGTACGAATCTTTTCCGCCTTCTCTCCGGCCTGAGAATCTTGAGGTGTTGTTTAGCAACCGAATAAAGAGAATGTGGCAGTCAAATGGAATGCCGCAAGACAGATGCCATGCTCCGCCGCTCGTTGTTAATGATCGCCAATATGCTTTGACACCTGGGATACCCCCGTCGGAGGTTTTACGAGTAGCAGTTGGTCTCTACTTCCAAGAAGATGTTAAGCCTCACGTTGCTATTTTGGGGGTCCATCTTATGCCAACAACCCTGGATTATGGGTTGGGATCTTGCGTTCTTTCTTGGTCATGTTTAAGAGCTATCTCGCTTGATTCTCCTGATGAAGAAATTTCGCGGATGGTGGCCGATTTTGTAGATTCTTCGATTATTGAACCCCAACCGCTTAAGCGATAAAAGAATTCCGCGCCGGTTTTTGCCGGTAGACAATCACCGGCATGATGCGGACCGGCTGCGCCGCGCCCTTTATAAATATCTCCGCCAGAGTATCGGCTTTTTCCCGCACGCGTTGCCCGGATGACTGGAGCATGATTTCCTCAAAACGGCGCGCAAGGGCGGCATCCTTTGCAACGCAAGCCTGGTATTCCTGGGGACTGGCCGCCGCGAGGACGGAAATACCTTTCCCGACGATAAACGATTTTATCATGTCCGTGGCGGTCGCGTTGCCCTGCGACTTGCCGGGGCCCAGCAGGGAAGGAAGATTGTCGCAGGCAAAAATGATTTTGCGGCCCTCCAGGCAGCCGTCCCGTTCCCTCAGGCCTTCGAGCAGCGGGTACAGCCTTTCCTCGAACTGGCCGCGGAACTGGGCGCCGGCCGTCATGCGGTCAAGGTCCAGCATAATGACGCGGGCGCCCTGCAGAGATTCCGGCAGGTCCGCGCCGTTGGCAAGATATTGCGCGACGGCCCCGATCACGGAAGTCTTGCCGGTGCCTGCTTCGCCGGTGATGCAGACGGAATTTCGCGTAAGGCGCGCGAGGCCCCGGACCGCCGCAAGCGCGTCCTCCTTGAGGTGCTCCGGCAGGTCGACAGCGTTCTGCGCCTCTGTTGTCAGGTCCCGGCACCAGTTTTGAATGAAGGCGTTGAGTATTTTGTCGGGTACCCGCCAGCCTTGGCCTGTCATCTATTCACCTCTTGGCGATCGCAGCGCGCCTTTTTTTAGTCCCTGGCGTGCGTCAACCCGAATTGATAATGCCGCTATCTTAATGGAAACGGGGAATAAAGTCAATTATTATGACAAATATTTATGCTCGGGACGCTGCGCCTATTCCCCACAAAAACAGTAACTTAAGAAAGCAACAGTCAGGCGTGGCCTTTTTCGTCACGGCCTCAGGAGAACGAAAATGATGAAATTCGGCGCGCGCAGGCAACCGGCCTAGAAATCATCCGACGTGCCGGACTTCCTCATCTGGCCGGCTTTTTCCTTGGTATCCTTCGCCTCGTGGATAGCTTTTTTGAACTCGATGGGCTGCTCGATGGGCGGCAGGGTCACTTCGCCCACGCCCATCCCGCGGACGCAGACGCGTCCGTAGCCGAATAGTCGCGCAAGGACGTCCTGGCGGACGGATACCCCCTCGATCCGGTCCACATTCAATTCACCCACGTGGCGGGCGATGAGTCCCTTTTTATAGATGAGGCGCTCGGTCGTCACGGCGATTTCCGTCGTCGCCTTCACGACCATCATATGCGCGAAAAACCACAGGCCCAGCATGAAGAGGCCGAGGATGCCGAAGCGCACAAGGAAATGCAGCCCCCAGATAATCTTGAGATAGCCGTGGTGCTTTTTCACCACCGCCTGCCATGCCTGGTTATACGTCTTTTCGTCAAGGTCGATGCCGCCGTACATCTCGCGGATTTCCTGCGTGATGACCCACCACACGGCCGCATAGCCGAGCACGATGCCCATCGCAAGGCCGAATAAAATCCAGAAGCAGGCCTGCAGCGTGTACATCCAGTGGAATCGCGCCGCCATCAGGATCTCTTCCTTCGGACCTAATGACTGCTGGACGTAAAGCATGAAGCACCCCTGATAGATAAGGCCGGGCTCCTTCCTGAAAGAGCCCTCTCCCCCAACCCTAACTCTATTTTATACTACTTAAGGTTCGGTTAATCGCCAAGGCAAATGCCGAGCATGCGGGCGGTGTACACGAGCGGCCCCTTTACATCCACCTGCTGATAGCTGGCGATGGCCTCCTCGATGGGCACGTCGATGACCTGGCGGTTGGACCAGCCCACCATTCTGTCAAATTTCCCCTGCGCCACCAGCTCGACCGCACGTACGCCGAAGGCCGCCGCGACCAGACGGTCGGCCGGAACGGGCGCGCAGCCGCGCTGGACGTGGCCCAGCACCGTGACGCGCGTTTCGAAACCGGTTTTTTGCGCGATCTGCTCGCCGATATAATAGCCGATGCCGCCGTAGCGTTTTTCGCCGCCGTGGAATTCCATCTGCTTGGCGCCGCCGTCGATGGTTTTGACGGCTTCGGATACGACGCAAAGGGCGAAGTTGCGCTGCTCCTTGTCGCGCACACGGATGATTTTCGCCGCGACCTTGTCGATGTCGTAGGGGATTTCAGGAATGAGGATAACATCCGCGCCGCCCGCGATACCCGTGGAAAGCGCGATGTTGCCCGCATCGCGGCCCATCACTTCCAGCACCATGACGCGGTCGTGGCTGGCCGCCGTGGGCTGCAGGCGGTCGAGCGCTTCGGTTGCGACATAGAAGGCGGATTCGAAGCCCACCGACATTTCCGTCTTGCCGACGTCGTTATCGATGGTCTTGGGAACGCAGACGAGGCCGAACTTGCCGCGCTCGGCCAGCTTGCGCAAAATCGCCATGGAGCCGTCGCCGCCGATGCCGATGACGGCGTCGAGGCCAAGCTGCTGGATGCCGTCGATGATTTCGCCCGAGCGGTCCTTCATGGTGCCGTCGCCCATCGGGAACTGGAAGGGGTTGCCCTTGTTGGTGGTGCCCAGGATGGTGCCGCCCTGGCGCATGATGGTCGTGTCGAACATCTGCTTGTTCAGAACCCGGTAGCGCATCGGGCGCACGAGCAGCCCCGCCGTGCCGTCCTCAAGGCCGATCACTTCCCACCCTTTTTCCGTCGCGGCATGAACCACCGCCCGGATGACCGCATTCAGACCCGCGCAATCGCCACCGCTGGTCAGGATGCCGATCCTTTTCTTTGTCGCCATTTTTATTATTTCCTTAACTATTATGCCGTAGACTGGCAAGAGTCCCTTGTCTTTCAACGAGACAGGGGCAAGTTGCTTGAGTCAGATGCTAATTGCAACAAATAAAGCTTAAAAAAACAAGGGTTTCCTGATAATATATTTTTCGCCGAAAAGGACGGTTTCTCCCCAGGGAATGATGCAGGAAGAAGAAGAAGAACTCACCAAAATGCTCGAGGAGCTCAAGACGGAGCACCGCGATCTCGACATTATTATCCAGCAGCTGGGAGATTCCACGCCCATCGACTTCCTGCGCATGCAGCGCCTCAAGAAGCGCAAGTTGTTCCTCAAAGATTCGATTTCCAAGATAGAAAGCATGCTATTGCCGGACATTATCGCTTAAAATTTTCATAATATCTCTTTCCGGGGGATTCAATGGACAAATCCAAGCTGAAAATTCTGGCGGGCGATGACCATCTGCTGTCGCTGCGGCTGCTGACGCGCCAGCTGGAATTGCTCGGATTCTCCCCTCCGCAGACTGTTTCCAACGGCGAGGAAGTCCAAAAGCGCCTTGAACAGGAGCCCTTTGATATTGTCATTCTCGACTGGGTGATGCCGGTCAAAAACGGCATGACCGTCCTGAAGGAATGCCGCGCCCAGGCGAAGTTCGCCGGAGTCGCGTTCCTGATGCTGTCATCGGAAGCCCATGCGCATATGGTCCAGCAGGCGCTGGATGCGGGCGCCAACGCTTATGCCATCAAACCCGTCAACCAGGCCGCGCTCGAAGAGAAAATGAACGTCGTGCTCGCCTGGCTCGCGGAGGCAAGGAAAAATGTCCGCCAAGCCTGACAGCCGGGTATACAGGTGACCGGCCCGGCCGCGACATCCGCCCGCAAGCCGCCCGCGCCCGCGAAACCCGGCTCGCCGCAGCGCCCGCCGGCGCAGTTAGGCAGCCTCCGCAAGCGCGCGCCGCAGACGACAGTCTCCCTCTTCCAGTCCCTTGTCCTGCGCAGCATGGTCAGCATCTGCCTGCTGGTGGCGCTGATCGGCGCGATATTCATACACCTGAGGCAGGAGGAAATCCGCAAGGATTCCATGCGTGAATTGCAGGAATCGAGCGCCTATCTGACCCAGAACCTTGCCCAGGCCTTCGTATTGCCCGGCCTTGAAGGGGACAAGGAAACAATCCGCCTGCAACTCCAGGCGCTGCACGCCCCTTCCAACCGGAATTTCTGCGGTGCGAAGGTGATGGACGCCGCCGGCAACGTCATTTTCAACGAAGGCTATCCGGACACGCTCTCCGCGAACCAGATCGCGCAGGACCAGTTTATCGTCGACATGCGCCTTCCGAAAAAAGAACGGCATGCACTGGGGCGCTTCTGGCTCTGCACGTCGACGGACGCCGTGCAGAAGAAGATCAAGACGGAAGTGCTCCATGAACTGAAGCGCTTTGCGGTCGTCATGCTGGCGGTTCTTGTCGCCGTCTATACATCGCTCCTGTTCCTCATCCGCCCCTTGAGCACCGTCCGGCAGGCCATGAGCCGCGTTGCGCAGACCATGAAACCGATCGAGGACCCGGCGCTCCTGCGCAGCAACGAAGTCGGCGTCCTTTCTCACGGATTCAACAGCATGGTCGAAGACCTTTCCGAGACGTATCACGCGCTTGAAATCGCGCGCGAACAGGCGATCAAATCCGAAACCGCGAAAAGCGAATTCCTCGCCAATATGAGCCACGAACTGCGCACGCCCCTCAACAATATCATCGGGACCGTCCAGCTGCTGCACGACCGGCCGCTGGAGGCTCCCGACCGGGAACTGTTCACCATCGTCGAAAAGGGGTCGCGATCCCTGCTCGCCATCGTCAACGACATCCTGGACCTGTCGAAGATAGAGGCCGGAGAAGTCAAGCTTGAGAGAATTCCCTTCGACGCCTATGAAAAGCTTCGCGACGTCACGCGCATGTTTCATTCGCAGGCGCAGAAGAAGTCCATCGCCATTTCCTGCGAAACGGACCTGCAGAATCTTTACATACTCGGCGACCCCCTGAGGCTCGAGCGCATCGTCACGAATCTTGTCGGGAACGCGCTGCGCTACACGGAGAAAGGCTCCATCAAGATCGTCGCCTCGATCAGCGGCGGCACCCCCGGCGCCGCCGTCATGCGGTGCGAGGTCAGAGACACCGGCATCGGCATCCCGAAGGACCGCCAGCAGAAGATTTTCGAGCGTTTCACGCAGGCCGACAACTCGACATCGCGGCGCTTCGGCGGCACCGGCCTCGGGCTGACGATTACGCGGGAGATCGTCATGCTGATGAAAGGCCGCATCGGCGTGGAAAGCGCGGAAGGCAAGGGATCGACATTCTGGTTCGAAATGCCGATCGAAGCCTCCACGGCGACCGAGGTGGCCGCGGGCGTGGCAGACGCGCAGACGGAGGCGCTTTCCGGCGAGCATGCGAAGGCGGCGCAGGACGTGAAGGTGCTGATCGCGGAAGACCACGAATTGAACCGCGCCTTCATGCGCCGCCTGTTTGAAAAGCTCGGCATCTCCCATTACGCCTTTGCGGAGAACGGCCGCATTGCCGTCGAGCAGGTCCAAACGGGCCGTTACGACCTTGTCCTGATGGACTGCCAGATGCCCGAGCTGGATGGCTACGAAGCCACGGCCGTTATCCGCGGCCTCCCGCAAAAGGAGCGCAGCGGCATTCCCATCGTCGCCATGACCGCCAACGCGATGTCCAGCGACGAGCAGCGCTGCCTTGCGGCCGGCATGAATGCCTATATCAGCAAGCCGTTCGAGATCGGCGCCTTCAAGAGAACCTTGTCGCCGTGGATAAATTTCGAGGCGGCGACGCCCGCGGCAACGGCGACCGGCAGCCCGGCAAGGGACGCCGGCAGCCCCGCGAACATGGATATTCTGCTTTCCGCCGCCGCGGGGGACGATGCCTACGTGAAGGAGATGGCCGCTCTTTTCGCCGATACGGCGGAACAGCTGCTGAAGGAAATGCGCACGACGCTCGACGGTAACGGCGGCGCCTGGAAGAACGCAGCGCATGGGCTGAAAGGCGCGGCCGGGATCGTCGGCGCAGAGAACCTTCACAGGCTTTCCACCCAGGCGCAGGACATGGATGAAAGCGCCGCCGGACGCCAGGATATGCTCGCCGCGCTGGAGCGGGAATACAGGCAGGTGCGTGAATTTTTCGTCATGAAGAAATTACTGCCCTGAAAAGCCGACAAACAGGAGGAGCCGCATGCGTTTGGCCATGGTTTTCACCTTTATTCTTCTATCCCTTTCTGCGGCGCCGCTGCATCGCGCGCGGGCGGAGAACATCGTCATTTCCCTGCGCAATCACCAGTTCGAGCCGCCCTCCCAGGGAACCCGCGCATATGTGGACACGACCATTGTCATCAATAACCTTGACGTAACAGCCGCGGAAATCGGCAGCGCCGCGCTCAAAATCGCCCCCGTGCTTGTCGAGCCGAATAGCCAGGTGGAATTCGCGCTGGGTCGCCTCAATCCGGGTACGTACGATTTTTTCGATGCCTTCCACAACGATACGGAATACTTCCTCGTCGTGCAGTGAAATCCCAGTCATCTACTTGATATTGAGTGTTTTTTTCACCCGTCCCGGACAGCTGGAATTCACTGGCAGGATGTCAATAATTATGTTAATTTGAACTTCCAGTCGCATCCTTGGGGTTCAATGCTGAACGACCTGAAAAATTTCGCCAAAAACAAGATCCACCTCTCGGACAAGCAGCTGTCCGCCGCGACCAAACTGGCGCGGGGCGCCGAGATCTGGTGCGCCAGCGGCGTTCTGTTCTGGGGCATCCCGGTCGCTTTGGGGCTGGGCGCGCTGGGGCTGCAGGCCTTAGGCGTTGGCATACCCGCCATCATCGGCGTCTCGACCATTGCCTTCGGCGCGGCGATGGCCGGGAAATCTCTGGTGCTGCAGCAGGTCTTCCGCGCGCTTCACAAGAAAGGAAAGTCCGCCCTGGAAAACCGCGCAGCCAAGGCGGAGCCGATGGGCCCGACCGGCCCGAAGATAGCATTGGTGGCAAGGCCTGCGCCTGCCGCGAAACCGTCCCCGGCTTCAGTGCTCCGCAACACCTTCAACGAAAAGGTCAGCGTCGAGAAGCTCGTCGAATACTTCCGCGAGCTGCGCGAAAAGAAGCCCGCGACACTCTCGAATTCCGTGCCCGGAAACCCCCGCCCCGGGTAAAGCGGGGTCTGCGGTTTTGGAAGTCAGTCTTCCCTGAAAAATATCATGTGACCAGTATCTGATAGCTGGCGAATAGCGCGTCGACGTCGAGCGCGCCCGCGCCGTCCAGCGCAGCGATCTTCACATAGTGGGAACCGCCAACGGCGCCGTCCACGTCCACGTAAACAGATGTATCGCCCTTGGCGTTCGTCGTTAGATGGACGAAATCGGAGATGGCGCTGGCCAGCGGGTCGAATCCTTCCAGCAGTTGCTGGAAGTTGAGCACGTCGCCCTCGGCCGCGTTGAAGTCGGTCACTAGGTCGGTGCGCCCCTTGAACGAGGTCGCATCGATGAAAAAGGTATCCGCGCCGTCGCCGCCTGTCATGACGTCGTAACCTGCGCCGCCGTTCAGCAGGTCATTGCCGGCGCCGCCCATCAGCGTATCCGAGCCGTCAAATCCGATGAGGCGGTCATTGCCGTCGCCGCCATCCAGCAGGTCGTTGCCCGTGCCCGCCATGAGGATGTCATTCCCGAGCTCTCCGTAGAGGCTGTCATCGCCATCGCCGCCCACCACGACGTCATTCCCCGCCGCGCCATACATTGTGTCTGCGCCGGTCGTTCCGCTCAGCACGTTATCGCTGTCCGTGCCCCTGATTACTGTTGCAACGCCCTTCCCCATGGTCTTTCCCCTGAAATATTTTGATGATTATTATCCCAGCTTATCAGAGCCGCCTGAAATCCCGGTAAATGTTGCCGCCAGTTTTATTAAAACGCGCAAAGAATGGATTCCATTTTTTCGCGCCCGTTGTTTATGCGAAGATTTTGCGCGGTAGATGGCATTTGAAGCAAATTGCGGCGCCAAAAAAGTTCCCTGAAAAATTTCAGGAAGGCCGTCTTTCCCGGAGGAAAATGCCGTCATGGGAGAGAATCGTCCCCGGCAGCCTGGAAAACTTTTTCCCGTCAACGCAAATCTCCCGCCTTCGGTGACGAAAGCGGGAGTTTTGCCGGGGGGCAGTCTTGAAAAACGTCAGGTGACCAGGATGTTGCCGCTGGCGATAAGCGTCGCCTCGTCAAGCCCCGTAACGCCCTGCAGCGTCGCGATCTGCCTGAACTCGGCGCCATCAAGCGCGCCGTTGGCGTCGACAGAAACCACGGTGTTGCCGCCCATTTCCGTCAGCTGGACGAAATCCGCCAGCGCGCTCGTGAGCGGGTCAAAGCCCTGCAGAATTCCGTGCAGCTCCAGCACGTCGCTGGTCGTCGTGGTTGTGGTTGTCGTCGTTTCTCCCGTTACCGGATCCGTCGTCGACGTGGTCGTCGTCACGGTCGGGGTAAAGTCGGTGATCATGTCGGATCCGCCCTTAAAGACGCTGGAATCGAACACAAAGGTGTCTGCATCGAGACCGCCCGTCAGGACGTCATGACCGATGCCGCCATTCAGTCGGTCCATCCCGTCGTCTCCCGATAGCTTGTCCGTGCCGTTTCCGCCGTCAAGAACATCGTTGCCGAGTCCTCCCGCCAGCATGTCGTTGCCGTTGCCGCCGGAGAGCATATCGTCGCCGTCATCTCCGTACAGCTTGTCCTTGCCGTTGCCGCCCGAAATTGTGTCGTTGCCGGCCATGCCAAAAATGGTGTCGATTCCGTTGCCGCCATTGAGGACGTCGTCCAGATCCGTGCCAAACGTGGTTGCCGGCTTGCTCGGGCCGCTGTTGCCGCTGCTTCCGCTGCTTCCGCTGCTTCCGCTGTTGCCACCGTTGCTGTTGCCGCCGTTGCCGCTGCCGTGTCCTGTTCCTTGCGCCATGGTCTTTACTCTCCCGCTTTTCTATTGGTTGACGATTTCAGAATAGCAGGAGTCGCTGAACGAGCCGTAAATCTTTGGCGCAGTTTTATTAAACTCCGCCATGAATTAACCTGAAGTTTTAATGGACAGAAGCCGGCGCGCTGTTATGACGGCGGTTTTCAGGCATAAAGAAAATTTGACACAAATGCGTGGCCGCAAAAAAAGCTAGAGGAGGATGCCCTGCGCCTGCAGTATCTCGCGCACCAGCGGAATCGTCACCGGCCTTTTTTCCGCCAGCGCCTTCCGGTCGATCTCCTCCGCGATGTCGCGCATGGCGGAAAAAGACCTCTCGATGCGCGTGATGACGAACTCGACCACGTCCTGGGAGACGAAAATCTGGCGGTCGGAAAAAAGCTTGGCCAGCACGACCGCCATTGTCTGCTCGTCCGGCGACCCGATGGCGACCGCGGGCGAGGCCAGCAGGCGCGACTTCAGGTCGGGCAGGGAGAAATCCCATGCTTTCGGCGGCCTTTCCGCGACCAGCAGCAGGTGGCCGCCTTCCGCCTGCGCGCGGTTATAGGCATGAAAGAGGAACGTCTCGGCGCAACGGTCGCCGATCAGCGTTTCGGCATCATCCGCCAGCAGGTGTTTGGGCGCAGGCGCCATGCCGCAGAGCGGCTCGAGATTTTCAACGGTGAGCGCCGCCGCGGCGGCTTTCTTCGCCCAGGCGCGCGCGATATGCGTCCTGCCCGAGGCGGGCGGACCGTAAAGCACCAGCGCCGGCGCCTGCCATTCAGGCCATTTATCCAGCCAGGCGACCACCTCGGCGTTGGCGGGGGAAATCCACAGGTCCTCGCGCGCGTAGGCCGCGCTGTGCCCCAGATCGAAAGGAAGCTGCCGGGGCCTGGTCATCAGTTCACGAGCTGCAAACGGTAAATCGTGCCCTGCACGGGGTCGGAGCCCGCGGGCGCGCCGAGCGCCAGGCCGCGCGACGCCAGCGACCCGCGCAGCGCTTCGAGGGAGCTCGAATAATTGAGCGTGACGGAAGCGCTGTTGGCATTGATCGACTTGACATCGGCTGCGACGGCAGGCGACAGGCTGTTCAGCCGTTTTTGCATTTCCACCCAGGCCTGGAAGTTGCGGAACACGGCCATGACTTCCAGCTGCACGCGCCCGCCCGTGCCCGGCGCGTATTGCACCGCCGGCGGCGCAAGGCCGGGAGACGGCGGCGGCGCCTCGTTCGGCTTCAGGAGAATAAGCGTGCCGGGCGCCCGGCTGGACGCGGGCGTCGCGCCGTCGACAACGGTTGTCCCGATATTAGCGCCCTGGATCACGTCGCGGCTGATCGCCTCGACGGTGGGCTTGCCGCCGCTGCGGCGCGGAATCTGCTTCCCCGAAAGGTAGCGCAGCGTATCCGAGAGCGCTTCGCGGTAGGCCTCGACCTCCGCCATCTCGCCGACGAAGGGATTGATGGAGCCGCGCTGGCGGAGCTTGCCGTTGCGGAAGGAATAGACGTCGACCGTCATGGAGCTGCCGGACTTGTTAGCGGCCAGCAGCAGGACTTCGTCCACGCCGTAATTGCGGCGCAGCTTTTCGATGGGGCCGTAATCGCCGGACCAGACAGCATTGCTGGAGCCGGCCGCGATGTCGCTGATGTCGCCGAGCGGCACGACGATCTTCGTCGGCCCCAGCGAGGCGCTGGGCAGCGCGTTCTGCCAGATGCGGCGCCAGGGGTTGGGGTCTTCCCACAAAATCGTCTGCCCTGACATCGTCTCGAGGTAGGGAAGGATCAGCGCCGCGCGGGCCGGCGCGTCGGGATCGCTGGCGGCAGGCTCATAGGCCTTGCCGCGTTCTTCGTTCCAGATCACGCCGTTTTCGTCGGGGTGCGTCTTTTCCGCCTGCGGCGCGGCCGGCGGCGCCTGCTGCATCTGAGCCTGCTGCTGGGCCAGGTATTCCGGAGACGGCTGCTCGGGCGGGGCCAGCATGCTGTTGTCGTCGGCGTAAACCGGCGTTTCGCGAATGGCGATATAATTGCGCACAGCGTCGCTGAAGCGCACCGTGAATTTCGCGACATAGCGCGTGGACGACATTTGCTCGCCCTTGATCTCGAAATCCTGCACCAGGGCCGCGATGTTTTTGGGTGGCTTGAGGGCTTTCAGCTCCTGCTCCGTCAGGTTCCGCTCGGCAAGTTTCTGGAAAGCGGCGACGGGTGCTTCGGCTATCGCCTGGTCGCGCGCCGCGACGGAATTGGCGGCCGTTTTGTCGATGAGTATATCGATGACGGTGAGCGGGTCTTTGTCAACCGGCGCAGGGCCGGCGGGCGCAGGCACCCATGTATCGCCGTTCTTGGGACCGATTTCAGCCCGCACGACCGTAAAATTAACGAGCATCATCAACAAGATGAGCAAATACAAAAACGGCCGAGAAGTTTTTAACATAACGAAACCGGGACTATGACAGATTCTCCAGCTGAAGATAAGCGCAGTTGTGCATAAAATCCAGATATTCCAGTCATATTTTGTTAAAAATATCATGCTATGGTTGAGTATCCGGTGGGGGGGCGTTATCTTGAAACCCGAATTGGTCTTTCCTCGGAACGGATAAGGGGTATGTAATCAGATGGATATGAAGATGGACAAGGATACGCAGAAGGCCTGGCAGGGGTGGGTTACCTTCACGCGTTTTGCAACGGGTTCGGTTATCGTCGTCGCCGTCGTTCTGGGGCTGATGGCGCTCTTTCTCGTCTAGAAAATCCAAGCACATCTTCAAAGAACCGTTTGGGGGATCTTTTTGGGGACTTTGGGGATCCATGTTCGGAGCCTATTTCTTGCCGCGTTGATTGTCTTCGCGGCGGGCCCTGCTTTTGCCCAGGTGGCAAAGACCGCGCCGGCGGCGGCGGCAAAACCCGCTGCACCGGCCCTCGCGCCGGCGACACCGGCACCTGCGCCAGCAGCGCCTGCGATGGCTCCCGCGCAGCAGCCTGTCCCCGCTTCCGCAATTCCGCAGCATCCCCTCACCGCGCAGCCCCATCTTGTGCCCGCCTACGTCCCCCCGCAAACACAGGCCGTGACCTCCGCAGTGCCGCCGCTGGCGCTCTCCAGCAAGGCTTCCAGCTACGCCGTCAGCGGATCGGCGCGCGTTTTCGAAGATCCCGGCCAGATGACGTTCAAGGAAGTGCGTCAGATGTTCAACGAGGGCAAAGGGCAGGTACCCGACAGCGCTGACGAGGTTTTCATCGGCTATTCGTCGAAGCCGCACTGGGTGGTCTTTACCGTCTTCAACCGCAACCAGGCGAAAAGCCGCTGGATACTCGATTTCGGCAGCCGCGCCACCGGCACGATCGGGGTCGTGAACCGCCTTGCGATTTATTCCGTTGCCGACAATGACGCGGAATCCGACAAACCCCTGATGAACGACGGCCGGCTCGTCAGGAACAAGCTGCATATCGTGGGCCAGGAGCGTAATGCGCTGCCGCTGAACCTCGATCCGGGCCATTACAAGACCATCGGCTTCTATATCGAACCCGCCCCCGGCGTGCCCCTGTCCTTAAGCCCCCAGCTGGAAGAACAGGCTGCCTATACGTCGGCGCAGGACCAGGTCGCGATGTGGCACAACTTCGTGAAGGTGGGCGCTATCCTTGCGGCCTGCATCTACCTCGTCTTCTGGATCAATTACCGCAAGCCCATTCCGCTGCTGCTCATCGCCTATGTCGGGCTGCAGTACCTCATCTACACCTGCACGGATGAGATCGTCCCTTACGGGAACAACACCACGGCGCAATACATCGATATCGTCTACGCGCTTTCCTGCTTCGTGACGCTGGTGCTGGCGAGGCACCTCCTGTACGCGCGTTTCCGCAAGGACCCGCACCGGATCGTTCTCAACCTTGTCGCGATCGCCGTCCCGGTCATGATCGTGCTTTCTTTCGTCGTCGACATCGCCACAGGCATTGCCGCCACCATGTTCGTGCGCCTCGGCCCCGTGCTCGTCCCGGGACTGCTGATGGGCCTCGGCGTCGCGGCCTCCATGAAAGGCAACCGGCCGCAGTCGGCGACATTCGCCGCATCCTGGTTCATCCTGCTGATAGGCGCCGTGGTGACGGAAGCGGCCTATTCGGGCATCGTGCATTATTCGCCGGCCATCGCCTATACCTACTGGATCGCGTTCATCCTTCATCTCACCGTCATGTCCTTCGCCGCGCTGCGCTACGTCGCCGTGTCGGAGGAAATGCTGCGGCATGAGCAGGCCGAAATGAAGCGCAAGCGCGAGGACGAGGCGGAAATGCGCAAGACCAAGGAAATCGCCGACCAGACGCGCATGCTGGGCGTCCTGACGCGCGAGAAGGAACTGATGGCCGACCTGCGCAACCGCGAAGGCGAGCGCCTGCAGGCGCTCCGCCGCGCGAAGGAAGTGGCCGACCAGGCGAACAAGGCGAAGTCGGACTTCCTGGCCGTCATTTCACACGAAATCCGCACGCCCATGACGGGCATCATGGGCATGATCCGCCTTCTGCTCGACTCGCCCCTGAGCGACAAGCAGAAGGAATTCGCGAGGACCATCCAGTACTCGGGCGACGCGCTGCTGACGCTGCTGAACGATATCCTCGACCTTTCCAAGGTCGAGGAAGGCAAGATGACGATCGAGAACATCGACTTCGACCTCGGCAAGCTCGTCGAATCCGTCGTGCTGCTGATGTCCGGACGCGCCGAGGAAAAGAAAATATACCTGAAGGCCGAAATCGACCCGGAATGCCCGCTCGTCCTCAAGGGCGACCCCACCCGGATGCGGCAGATTTTGCTGAATCTGATCGGGAACGCCATCAAGTTCACGGAAAAGGGCGGCGTAACCGTCATCATCAAGGCGCACGACAAGACCGCCAAGAAGCCGCGCATCTACTTCGGCGTGAAGGATACCGGCATCGGCATTTCCGAAGATGTGCAGAAAAAGCTGTTCCAGCCCTATGCGCAGGCCGACGCCTCGACCGCGCGCAAGTTCGGCGGCACGGGCCTCGGCCTCTCCATCTGCAAGCGCCTCGTGGAAGCGATGGGTTCTTCCATCCAGATCGCCTCCAAGATGGGCGAAGGCACCATTTTCTATTTCATTCTCGCGCTCGATTACGGCGTGACGGAAGCGCAGGCGGCGCAGGCGGCCGCGTCGATCGGCGTTATTCCGCTCAAGATCCTCGTCGTCGACGACAACATCATCAACCAGCGCGTCGTGGCCGGATTGCTGGAGAAAGACGGCCACAAGATCGTGACGGTGAGCGGCGCCGAGCAGGCGATCGCCGAGATCAAGGCCAAGCCTTTCGACGTCGTACTGATGGACATGGAAATGCCGCAGATCGACGGCGTTCTGGGCACGCAGATGATCCGCCGCCTGCCCGACCCCGTGCAGTCGAAAGTCACCGTCATCGCCATGACGGCGAACACGCGCAAGGAAGACATCCAGCGCTGCCGCGACGCCGGCATGGACGACTACGTCAGCAAACCCGTCAACCCGGAAGCCTTACGCAAGCTGCTGATCCAGTTCGGCAAGCGCAAGTATCCGAACCAGCAGCCCGTGATGCCCCCGGCCGCGCCGCCGGCCCCCGCCCCCGCTCCGGCCCCGGCTGCCGCGCCGCCGCCACCGGCGCGCCCGCCGGCCGCGCCTGCGACTGTGACTGCGGCGCCCGTTGCCGCCGTGAATGCGGCGGAAGAGTTTCCCAACCTGGACGGCGATACAGTCGTCGCTGCTCCGGTCGCGGCTGCGCCGCCGGTTGTTGCGGCTGCGGCGCCCCCCGCAGCAGAAGCGGCTCCCGCGGCAGCGCCGCCTGGGTCCAACGGCGCGGCGGCCCCGCCGGCGGCGCCTGCCCCCACGCCCGCGCCGCAGGCCTCGCCCGCCGACCTCATCGCCTTCGAGCAGCAGAAGCTGTTCAGCATCGAGGTGTTGGGCGGATTAAAGGGAAGCCTCGGCAAGGACGCGATGGACGAAATGATGGACGGACTCTACCAGAAGACGGAAGAGCTGATCGGCGCGGCCGAAAAAGCCGTGGAGGAAAAGGACACCAAGGCGCTTATCGGCCGCGGCCACGACATCAAGGGAATGACTTCCAACTTCGGCCTGACCGCCCTGGCCGAGCTGGGCGCACGGCTTGAGCGCCAGGCGAAAGAGAATTTCTCCGTGGATACGCTGGGCGACATCGTGCGGAAGATGCGGCCCATCTATTACGACACGCGCTCCATCGTCGACAAGTGGATGAAGCTGAATTAACAGGCTCTTCTCCCAAGAGAGGAGAGTAATTGCCTTACTTAAAAGAATCTCTCTGCCTGATAGATGTAAGAGGTGTCAGGCTTCACCCCTGCCACATGTATTCCCGTAAACGAAAATTAATTATGTCCATTGAGGCGATGCCGTTATGCGGACTGTATTCCATCTGGAAACCCCGGCTGACTGAATCCAGAACGGAGAGGGTTCGAAAGCAATCACATGGAGCATTGTATGCCCACCTCCTGCGATGTAAAATTGGTCAATTCATGATTCATCGAAGGATTTTGTGCCTTGCGCCTCATATATTTGTATTTGATCGCTGCTTTCGCCCTTCTTTCTCCTTCCTCTTACGCGGCGGACACGGCTTCGTCTGACGGCAATGCCCCCCCTCAGCAGGAAAAACCGGCAGACTCTCCGGCGGCAGTGAGTGCCGATTTCTGGGACGAATGGAACAAGACAAAGTCGAGTGAAAGCTATGCCGCGATGAAGAACGCAGTCGGGTGCGCGGACAAAAACACCGTTTCACTTGAAGCCCAGCACGCCGCCGCCAAGGCCAGCAAGGCCCCCACAAAACAGACGGTCGTCAATATGGCGATCGACCGGCCGGAAGATGCCGCCGCGCTTTTAAACCATGCCGCTGAATCGTCAAAGGACAAGGTCAGCGCCAATGCGCTTGCAACGGTCGTCAATATGGTGACCTCGCCCAAGACTCGTGAGCAGGCAGTGCCGCTCATGGCTCCCGAAGCAAAGCCCCGCGTGCAGGAATGGGCGGCGAACCTGACGACAGGCATCCAGGGCCTTCCCGGCATCTATCTGGGTGATGTGCAGGCGCCCTCTTACTGGAGCCCGGAACCTCCGGGCGGCCGGTCCGCGATGCCGTCCGGCTATGCACCGGTGTCAGGGGGGTCGTTTGGATGCCCGACACGCTGAACAGGGAATGTAACGCCATGAACCTTACACGTCGCAATTTTCTGGTTACAGGCGCCGCCGGCCTTGCCGGCGTCGCACTGTCATGCTCGGCATGGGCTGATCTGGCTGGCTCCGCCGCAAGCGCGGATCCTGCGGCCACCGCGCATGCAGGGCCGCCGATGCTGGGCGACGAAAAGGCAGCAAAAAGGCTTGTCGCATGGGGCAGCCTGACCTGCCCGTATACCGCGACGCTATACGGCATTCTCACGGGCATCGTCACTGACCTCAGCGGATCCGTTTGCGTCGAATGGCGCCATTTTCCCACGCACCCGCCGGATCCCGCGCTGCACGTCGCGGCGCTTGGATTCCAGGGGCAGCATTTCTGGGGTTTCGTTTCCCGTGTGCTGAATGAGGTCTACGCGCAAGGAGGGGGGTATGACACTTTAACCCCCTCACTGCTGGCGGAATTTGCGAAAGCGGAAGGAGGATCCGGGGAAACGCTCAAAGCCGCGTATGCCGACGCGGCAAAATGGACGGCGGTGAAAGAGGACATGCTTGCCGGGCGCTTGCTCGGCATTACCCGCACGCCCGGGCTCTTTTATAACGGCTATTTTATGACGCCTGAGGGCATGCCACTGGACCTGGCGGCGTTTGACAAATCGCTGCGCACGATGATTAAGACCGGGTAACAATCGCCGATTGCCATCTGGCCACCAGGAGACGATTCAAATGCGTAAGTTCCTTATCATACTCTGCTTAACTGCATTCCTCTCTTTACCAGCTTATGCAGCGAGCCCGGATTCCGCCCAGCCGAAAGTATCGGATATTCAGGCGAAGGCGGATCAAGGAGACGCAAAGGCTCAAGTCAGCCTTGGCGACATATACTTCTACGGCCGTGGCGTGAAGCAAGACCCTGCCGAAGCCGCAAAATGGTATCTCAAGGCCGGGGAAAAGGGCGATGCCGCCGCTCAACGCCAGATTGGGACCCTCTACCAAAAGGGCGCCGGCGTCAAACAAGACGAAGAAGAAGCCTTAAAATGGTATCGTCAAGCCGCCGATCAGGGGGATGCCGTCGCCCAGCGCCAGATTGGAATCTTTTATCAAAATGGGGCCGGCGTCAAACAAGACGAGGAAGAAGCCTTGAAATGGTATCGTAAAGCCGCCGCTCAGGGAGAGGCGGTCGCAAAGGATATGCTTGCGGCAAGGGAAGGAAACGCGCGCGCTCAATATGCCCTGTGCAAAATGTATGAGTTCGGGGACGGGATGAAGATCGATAAGGGCGAAGCCTATTTCTGGATCAGCCTCGCCGCCACAAAAGATCCTGTGTTCGCCATGCTCCGCAACACAATCGCCTCTGCGCTCAGCGAAGAACAAGCCGCCGCTGTAAAGAAACGCGTGGCCGCGTGGAAGCCGAAAAGCGGCCTGAGCGCGAAGCCTTGATATGATTTTTATTTTTCCGGGCATCTGCCGGAGCGACTGACTTATTAAAAAACCCGCCGTTTGAACCGGCGGGTTTTTTAATTGTGCAATTTCCTGGGATTACCCGACGATTTCGGTTTCCGCGAAGAAGAAGTTGATCTCGCGCTTGGCGTTGTCGAGGCTGTCGGAGCCATGGACCGAGTTCGCTTCGATGCTCTCCGCGAATTCCTTGCGGATGGTGCCGGGCTCGGCGTTCGCGGGGTTGGTCGCGCCCATGATCTTGCGGTTCTTCGAGACCGCGTCGGGGCCTTCGAGCACCTGAACGACCACGGGGCCGGAAACCATGAATTTCACGAGGTCGGAGAAGAACGGGCGCTCCTTGTGCACTTCGTAGAATTTTTCGGCCTGCTCCTGCGTGAGGTGCAGGCGCTTCTGCGCCACGATATGCAACCCGCCGTCTTCGAATTTGGCGTTGATCTTGCCGGTCAGGTTGCGGCGTGTCGCATCCGGCTTGATGATGGAGAGTGTACGTTCTTTCGCGGCGCCCATTTTTATTGTTCCCTCTGTTCAAGAATAGTCATCAGGCGTGATTTATAAGGTTTTTT
>SCTB01000092.1 GCA_004297545.1 Alphaproteobacteria bacterium | reverse complement strand
CCTTGCGGTATTTCTCGGGGCCCAGCAGCGTATACATCATGCGGATGACTTCTGCGCCCTTTTCGTAGACGGTTGCAGTATAGAAGTTGTTGATCTCGATGTAATTGTCGGGGCGGATCGGATGCGCCATCGGGCTCGCGTCTTCCGGGAACTGTGCGTTGCGCAAGCCTTCGACATCGTCGATGCGTTGTACGGCTTCAGAGTTCATGTCGCTCGAGAAGCACTGGTCGCGGAAGACGGTAAGGCCTTCCTTCAGCGAAAGCTGGAACCAGTCGCGGCAGGTGATGCGATTACCGGTCCAGTTGTGGAAGTATTCATGCGCGACGACGCCCTCGATGGCGAGGTAATCGCCGTCCGTCGCGGTCTCGGGCTTGGCGAGGATAAGCTTGGAGTTAAAGATGTTCAGGCTCTTGTTCTCCATCGCGCCGAAGTTGAAGTCGTTGACGGCAACGATGTTAAAAATGTTCAGGTCGTATTCGCGGCCGTATTTCTCTTCGTCCCATTTCATGGAGGCTTTCAGGGAATCCATCGCATGGCGGCATTTGTCCTCGTTACCGGGATTGACGTAGATGTAGAGGTCGACCTTCTTGCCGTGCATGGTCGTGAAGGTATCGTGCAGGTGCGTGAGGTTACCGGCCACGAGCGCGAAGAGATAGCAGGGCTTCTTGTGCGGGTCTTCCCAGGCGGCATAATGGCGCCCGCCCGGCAGGTCGCCCTTGTCTACGCAGTTGCCGTTGGACAGCAGCACCGGGCAGGTCTTTTTGTCGGCCTGGATGCGGGTGGTGAAGCTCGTCATGACGTCGGAGCGGTCGAGAAAATAGGTGATCTTTCTAAATCCTTCCGGCTCGCACTGGGTGCAGTAGTTGCCGCTGGAGCTGTAAAGGCCTTCGAGCGCCGTATTCTCTTCCGGCTTGATTTCCGTCACGATGTCGAGCGCGAATCGGTCCGGCACGTCGCTGATGGTAAGCGAGTTTTCGTCCGTCGTGAAACGGTTGGTGGACAGGGTTTCGCCGTTCATGGAGACGGATTTCAAAACCAGTTGCTGCCCGTCGAGGACAAGGTTCCTCGCTTCCTTGTTGACGCGATGGAATGTCGTCGTTGCCGTGACGGTCGTCTTTCCGGCGTGGATATCGAAGGTCAGGTGGACGTCGTCGATTTTAAAATCCGGCGCTTTATAGTCCTTCAGGTATTTCGCCTGCGGCGCATTTTCCGAACGATCCATGATTTTAGTTCCTTTCCAGCAATTCGAGAATTCCCCAACCGAGTATCCTGTAGAACGAGACATGCCTGCCGCCGAACAGGACGGCCGGCTTTCTTTCACTCAATGTCATGCAGCGCAGGCCGGTGGCTTCGATGGATTCCAATGTTTTGCCAAGGTCCGGCGTTTCGTAGCAGGCATGATAAATTAACTCGTTGTATTTCGATATAATTGAATCCACCGGGCTTTTGCCCTCATCACCGGGCTGGACGATTTCGATGGTGGGCTGTCCAGGCGCGGTGCAGAGGCGCACGTAGACGTTCTGCAGCTTGTCGTGGATGCGCTCACCCGGCGTATAGCCTAACGCCTCCAGCATCGTCAGAGCTTCTTTGTCCTGCTTCACCGCAAGGCCGTAATGATTGAAGGTCAGGTCTTTCAGCGCGCCTTTCATGTTGTCAGCCTGCCTTCAGGCGCAGAGCGGCGGCGATATGCGCTGGGGTGGAGGGGGCTTCGGCGATTTTGACGACCCAGTCGTCGGTTTTCGCATCATGGGTGAAGTTGAAGCGCTGGTAGAGGTCCTTGACCATCGCGTTTTTCTGCGTCGGGATGTACTTGCCGCGCATTTCATCGCAGCCGAGCGTTTTGGCGGCCTCCGCCATCTTGGCGATAAAGGTCGCTTCTGCGCCGCGGCCCAGCACACGGCAGCTCATCAGCAGCGTGTCGATAACGCAGGCCTTGTTCTGTTTTTTCAGGATCGTGACGCCAACCAGCCCGTAGTCGCCGTATTTGTCCTTGATGTCCATGCCGAGAACGAGAGCATTATTGTCCTCAACAAGCGCCTCGACCTCATCTTGCGTGCGGCGCACGGTGGTCAGGTTGAACTGGTTCGTCTTGTTGATCAGCTGTGTGACGCGGGCGAGGTGCTGTTTCTGCGCCGCGAAAACATCGATGCGCAGGTTCAGCGACTTGCGGAAGTCGTCTTCCGACATCGTTTCCTGCGCCTGCTGGCGGATGTTGTCGGTGGCGATCATTTCGGTGCGGCGGCGGTCTTCGTCGGTCACTTCGGCGAAGTCGAAGAAATCCGTTTCGGCGAGCAGGCCGGGCAGGTAAGCGATTTCTTCCGGAACCATGGTGCAGGAGACTTCCGGCAGGCGCTCGGTCACTTCGCCGATTTCCTTGGGATTGTCATCGACGAAAACCAGCGCATCGAGGCCGATGTTCAGCTTTTTCGCGATGCGCTTGATGCTCTCGACTTTCGACTCCCAGTGTATCTCGAATACCGAGATATCCTTGCGCGACAGCACCATCGCGTCGTGCTTGTCAAATACCTCATAGGCGTCTTCGGGGTTGTTCTTGGAGGCGACAGCCAGCAGCACGCCCTTGGACTTCAAATGCATCAGGTAACGCTGAAAGTCGCGGTATCCCTTGCCCGGGAATTCGTCGCCGAGATCGATGCCGCCAAGGCCGTCTTCGCCGATGATGCCGCCCCAGAGCGTATTGTCGAGGTCGAGCACGACGCATTTTTTGGGGCTGATTTTTTCCGCCGCGATCATGCGACCCAGCATGCGACCGATATCGCCCCAGAAAGATTCCGCATAAGGCTGGCGGTAGAGCTGCCACTTGCGGGCATCGTGAGATTGCCTGACACCGGCATGCAGCATCAGGCCGTGCAGGTCGAGGAGGCGCACCCGGTCCATCTTCGCGACCTCCTGGATCCAGAACTGCGAAGCTGCCTTGAAGGCGAGCGCGCCCTGCGTCGCCTGGCCGACTTCCGACAGCTCATAGCCCGGCATTGCGGGCCAGGGGAGAGTGGACACGATAAGGGTGCCGCGGAAATTCTCGCGCAGTTTCATGACGGCTTCTGCAAAGCCGCGTACTTCGCGCAGCAGCTCGGTAATGGCGGCGGGGCTTTCGAGGCAGCGGGCCATCAGGTCCGGGAACATGTCTTCCACGCGCCATATCAGTGCAATCGTATTGAAATCACCGGAACCGAGGACAGCCTGATGATCGTCGCAGATCTGGCGCAGCTGGTTAAAAGGGCCGACGGTTATCTGCGGATTGAATTTCCGGCCCAGAAGATAGGCGCCGAGGTAAGGTTCGAGCGGTTCGACCGTGATGCTGCCCGCAATCGCAATGCGCATGTCGGGCTTGGCGGATTTTTCTTTCTGTTCCGCCTGATACTGCCGCCACGCCGACTTGGGATCGGGCCCCGCCATCAGACAGCGACGTTCTTGCCCTGCAGCGTCTTGCGCGCGAGGCCGATGGTGGACATTTTCATGATTTCCTTGGTGGAGAGCTGGACCTTGAAGGTCTCCTCGATCGCCGCGACCAGATGCATGGCGGCGAGGCTGTCCCATTGCTTCACGTTGTCAGGGGAGGAATTGTCATTCAGCTTCGAGGGCTCGACCTGCAGCACCTCCGCAAACAGTTTGATCAACGCATCGCTCATGCCAAATTCTCCCTGAAATTCAATGTCTTGACATTTTATCAAACCGCCTCTTTCAAAGATAGAAAGTTTTGGCGAGGCGGCAAGGCAGGCAGGAGCAGATATGAAAATTATTGAATTACATATCGTATTCCCAGCTCATCTTGCGCATCGCCTTGACCGTGGCGATGATGAGCAGGAGAAAGGCGGCAACAAGGCAGGACAGGCCGAACATGGGCATGCCCAGAACGGCAAGCCGGTCAAGGATGACCTGGGCCTGGCAGGCTTCGCCGCCGCGGTCGATCTGCAGGCCGCTGTAATTGTCGCCGCTCCAGGCGCAGCCGGCAAAAAACGCCAGCCTCAGCGCCATGATCGTGGCATTGAACAGGATCGCGCCGACGAGAAGCAGGCCCGTAAAAAACCTGCCGCCGCGCTGTGACAGCATCTGGCTCATCCCCCCGCCAAAGATCAGCATCAGGGCAGGGGCCTCGACATGGATATATCGCGCGGGCGTGACGCCCACGGCTCCCATGCGGTAGGCAAAGGCCGCCAGCACGCCATGCAGGACAAGCCCGCCCATAAGCAGCAGCAGCGGATAGAGAGGCAGCCACTCCTCCCGCCGGGGGTTACGCGGCAGCGACATCAGCCAGCAAAAAAGGACGTAGAGCAGCGCGATAAATATCGCTGTGACCGCGCCGGCGCCGGCGCGGAATGTAGCAAGATCCGTGAAGTTATAGACCATCGAGGTCAGCAT
Source organism: Alphaproteobacteria bacterium (assembly GCA_004297545.1). Taxonomy (GTDB): domain Bacteria; phylum Pseudomonadota; class Alphaproteobacteria; order Micavibrionales; family UBA2020; genus JAPWJZ01. The sequence goes on along the minus strand of SCTB01000092.1, from coordinate 22,250 downwards.
GGTCGTCAGGTTGAAGAAAATGCCGAACCACGGGATGCCCCCGTCCGATGTGACATAACCCTTACCGTGCATCCAGGCAGCAAGCTCGATGGAGCCCACGAAGCCGCCGTTCATGGTCGACAGATAGCCGATGACAAAAGCGATGGCCCCCGCTGTGGCGGGGGGCGCAAGGCGATTAAGGAAGCCGGGTTTGGCGGGCTTTTGCAACAGCATGAAAAACAGGAAGCCGACGGTGGCGGGAAGCATGAGCATTTTCGTGAGATACGACAGACCCATGATGATGCCGAGCAGCGCCCAGATGAAGGGCTCACCCGGCTTGCGCAAATACCAGAGCAGTAACGCCCAGTTTATGGCGAACAGCAGGGCGCAGAGGCTGTCATTGCCAAGGCGCGCGAATTCCTCGAAATAGACGGCCATCACGAAAGGATAAAAGGCGCAGAAAACGGAGATGTCCTGCGCATTGCGGTTATTGCGAAGTTCCAGGTGCCGCCGCGTGGCGAAGAGCCCGATAAGAAAGCCCGCGAAAGCCGTCAGGTAACTGAGCGTGCGGAGCGTGAACAACCGGGAGATGAGGGGATCGTTATCCACTGCACGTAAAACCTTGCCGAAAACAACGTAGTAAAGCGGCGGGTGCTGAAACTGCCAGTTGAGAGTTTTTGACGCTTTGAACGCGGCAGGGCCGGGCTGGTCGCGGTAAATTTTCGTGTATTCCTGAATCCGCGCGGGTTGCGAAAAGAATGCGCGGTAGTCGGTATATTTCTTCTCTTTCCTGATCTGGTCGTCGAGGCGCAGCGGCGTCTTGTTCTTCAGCGCCTCATGATAGGCGTTGTTAAAGGCCCGCGCAAAAATCCAGCGCGGCGACATCGGGCCGCGAGCATAGTAATCCTCGACATCCGTCGTGATAAAGCCCGTGCTCGTCCCCGGCGTCGCGAAGGCTTCCGCTTCCAGCCGCGAATAATGCGCGGTTTCGTCATATCCCTCGAACGGCGGCAGCATCGCGATACGCCCCAGCCCCATCAGCAGGCTGGCCGCGAGCAGGAGCAGGATGATTTTGGTGGCGGCGGATTTAGAGAGCATAGCGACCGCCTGAAGCGCTGGCCTCTTCTTCCTCTCCCGGAGGGCGAGGGGGCAAGGGCGCGCCGCTAGACATTATTTCCGCTCCAGCACATAGGCGACGTTGATGGCAAGGAGCTGCTGCAGGCTTTCTTCCAGCGACTTGCCTTCGTAGGGCTTAATGAGCTGGTTCCTGATTTTTAATCCGCAATCGCTGAAGAGTTTTTCCAGCTGTTCGGGGCTGCTGAACAGGTAGATGTGATCGACGGCAGGGGCGTTGATGCAGGTGGTGACGAAGATATAGGCGTCCTTTTTCGCGAGGCGGGCAATTTGCTTCAGGAAATGTTCGGGCTGCTCGACGTGCTCCAGCACTTCGCCCATGACGATTGCGTCGAAACCGTTTTCGGGCAGCTTGCTGTCCAGAAAATCCATGCAGAGAAGCTCGAAACCCTTTTTACCGCCGCCAAAATGCTCGAGCAGCGCGCGCGTCTGGGCGATGCTGGTTTCGCTGATATCAACGCCGGTAAAGCTGCTATAGGCGCTGCGCTGCATCGCGGTCAGCAGGAAATAACCATGGCCCGGCCCGATTTCGAGATAGGCGCCTTTTTTATCCTTCGGCAGCATGTCGCGGAAAAACCGGAACAGGGCGAGATGGTTTGGCCAGAGGAAGGAGGTAATTGCGAGGCCGTACATGTAAAACGACATGTACTCTTCGTTGAAATACACGTTGTCGGCGACTTGCGCAAAACTGGAATAGCGGTATTTCTTGTTCTTCTGGAAGTAAATCTGCTCGCGCAGCGTATCGCCCACGATGGTCAGGTAACAATCCGCCAGGTAGGCGATGGTCAGCCCGCGCTGGCGGCAGAAGTCGATGTAGCGGTCAAGATGGCCCATCTCCTCCGGCGTGACATTCGCCAGCGCAGCGGTCATGAAGCTGCGATGCATCGGGTTCTGCCCGAGAATGGCATCGCGCAGCGCGCGGATATTGTCGGGCAGCGACGCTGCCGCGGGTTTTCCCTGCGGGGTCATGGTCATGGCGTTTTCCTTCCCTTCGTTGGAGGCACTTTTCCGCTGTCCTTCAGCATAAGCCATATCTGGTCGGCTAAGAAGTCTTCAAATTTGGCCGAATGAACCACGGCGTGATAACCGTCATTTTTCCGGAACCTGATGGATTTGCGTACAGATTCCGGAATCCTGCTGATAATTCGAATGCGGCTTCCCTTCAGGCTTTCGCTGGTTTTGTCCAGAAAAGCCTGAACTTCTTTTATCTTTCTTGAGGTTTCGGGTGAATTGTGGAAAGCGTCCGACAGCGGATGGTCGTAAATCAGCACCGGTATGCCGCTGGCCTTCAGCGCATTGAGCAGGCTGTAAAAGGAGATGAGCGCGAAGGAGTCGTCGTCAGAAGGCGAGCTGTGGCTGATGATCTGCGCATAATACAGTTCCGGGTTCAGGTTGCCGGTCGAATCCAGCAGCTGCGCTGGGTCGCCGCGCAGGATATTCATCACGATCCAGAACTTGATGTTCAGAAGAGGCACGCCCAGCACGATGGGTGCGGGGCCTGCATAGATGCCCAAGGCTTTCAGGAGGCCGGAATGACGCTCCTCGAGGTAGTCCTTGAAGGGCAGCGCATAGCGAATGATGTCCAGCCGGTCACCGAGCAATGCCCAGAGATTCTCTGCGGGGCTGCAGAAGACGGGAATCATGGACCAGAGCGACGGTACCCCGGCCCAGAGGCTTGGCGCGACATTGAGCGAAGTGGTCTTGTTCATGATTTGGTAGTGGCTGAAGCTCCAGACCTGATTGAAGGGAATGACGATAAGATCCGGCTTGTCCCGCAGCGCGCGCAGCGCGAAGACGAGGGTGTCGACAGGGCGCGAACCCAGGCGCAGGTAGAGGGGGATATCGAAATCCGGCATGGGATGCCGCTTTCCAAGCGCGGTGGCCACGGCGTCAGGGATGGTGTGATAGTCGTCGGTTCCAATCTCGCTCAGCTTCTGCACCTCAGGGATGAGGACGCCGGAGGAATCGGAAACCCAGGCGATATGAAGCTTGTTCGGGTCCGGCCTGTAGTCTTCCCGGACGGTGCGGGGGTCGTCGAAGATCGTCAGCATCGGGACGGTATGGGGGCCCGCGTTTTTGCTTAGGGGTATACGCTCCGGGAGCGGCGGGACGAGGCGCCCGAAAGCCCACAGGAACAAGAGGCACCAGAGCGCCATGCGCAGCATGGAACCCCAGCCGGGCTTAAATGAGCGGAGATACTTCGATTCAGTGCCCATGCTACAGCCCCACCAGAGCTTTGTAGAAAGCGAGGGCCTTGCCGAAATCCGCAGAGATCAGCGGAAAGCTCAGCAGCACGACGAAATAGGTCAGCAGGGCATAGCCGGCCTGCCGGCGCCATGGCATCGCCATATGGCCCGAAACGGCGACGCCTTTTGCCACCTGCCGCTCGGCATGGCGGCGGTAAATCAGCTGGGCCGCGAAATGATAGAGGCCGAAAGCCAGCATCGAGAGGTTCAGGTTATGCCACAGCGCAATCGCCATCATGGTCAGGAACAGGGCGCGATACTGGGTCTGCGCCCGGTAACCGCCGGCGGGCACGAAAATATTCCGCTGCGCCCATCGCGTGAGCCCCATGTGCCAGTTGGCCCAGAATTCCTGTACGTTGCGGCGAAAGAAGGGGAAATTGAAATTCTCCTTCAGCTGGAAGCCGTAAAGCGCGGCAATGCCGATGGCCATGTCGGAATAGCCTGAGAAGTTCAGGTAGAAATACCACGAATAACCGATGAGTTTCAGCCACAGCGTCCAGACCGGCCAGTTTTGCGGCGCGGTGAATATAGCCTCGTTCTGCTGCAACAGCCCCGCCAGCACGAAAACCTTCACGATTCCAAGGCATGTGCGGATAAGTCCGTCGGTAAATTCGGCTGGGCTGGGCCTGCGGTCCTGCCGCGCCACTTCCTCATATTCGATGATGGGGCCGATAACCTGCACTGGCGGAAAAAGGCCGTAAAACAGCACCTGTCCATACGACAGGTTTTGCAGCTTGCCCAGGTACGTCTTGATCAGCAGGTCGAGGGCGCGAAAGGTGGCAAAGGACAGGCCGATGGGCGCCAGCAGCGGCTTTATCATGTCGATTTCCCATAGCTTCACCGACATATGCTGAAGCGCGCGGTTCGACCAGTCGCTGAAATGCACGACGAAATCGGCGCTGTCCAGTTTCCAGGCCAGCATGGGCAGCACGAGGGCGATCATGCCCAGCCAGCCCGCGGTCGTCAGGAATTCATGCCGCTTCGACTTCATTTCGGTGAAAGCCGTGCGGTGGGCGAAAAACACGACCGTCCAGAACAGGACGTAAAACACCACCAGGCGGGGCGCGATGAAGTGAATCAGGTAAATTCCCGCCGCGATCATCAGCGCACGCCGGGCGGCTTCGGTCTTCAAAAGAAAATAGAAGGGCAGCAGCAGGAACGAAAGCGCCAGCAGGTCGAAGAAGAAGGCATAACTCTCGAAGGGAAAGGCGACGGCCATCAGAAGCCCTGATAGATGAAGGTCGAAGTCCCGGAGGTCGTCGCATATTGCGCGATGACAATGGCGGCCGCGAAGACAAAGCCAAGGGCTATTTCAATAAGGTAATTGCGGATCATCAGACCGCCAGCGGCTTGACGTTGTTGGGGAAGGCGTTGTCGTTCACCTGCAAGAGTTCCACCTGCAGCACTTCCGCGAACAACCTGATCGGCGTAACAGCCATGAAAATTACCCCCAAATTCAATGCCTTGAATTTTATCAAACTGCTGTTTTCAAAGATAGGAGGTTTTAGGAAAGGGCGATAGGATATGGAAAGAGTTTAGGATTCTTCCGATACCAGCCCCGCGTCGGGGATGGATGCGCGCGCTTTTTGCTTCCCTTTTGCCCGGCCTTTTTCGATGTGCTTCCAGAGCTCGGCCAGCACCTGCTCGGTACCTTCGCGGCTGACAGCGGATACGAGAAGCACTTTCTTCTTTATCGCTTTTGACAGCGTCTTTTGCTGATCCTCGGCAAGCTCCGGCCCGAGAGCGTCGATCTTGTTCAGCGCGATGATCTCAGGTTTCTTCGCCAGACCCTGGCCATAGGCCTTGAGCTCGCCGCGTATCGTCTTATAGGCGCCGACAATATCGTCCTGCGTTGCGTCGATAAGATGCAGCAGCACACGCGTGCGCTCGACATGGCCGAGAAAGCGGGTGCCAAGGCCGTGGCCTTCATGGGCGCCCTCGATAAGGCCGGGAATGTCCGCCAGCACGAATTCGCGGTCATGGACCTTCACGACGCCAAGGTTGGGGGCGAGGGTGGTGAAGGGATAATCCGCGATTTTCGGTTTGGCGCGCGAAACAACGGAAAGAAAGGTCGACTTCCCCGCGTTCGGCAGGCCAACGATGCCTGCATCCGCGATGAGCTTCAGGCGCAGCCACACGGCGCGTTCCTCGCCGGGCCAGCCGGGGGTGAACTTGCGCGGCGCGCGGTTGGTGGATGATTTGTAATGTGCATTACCAAAGCCGCCGTCGCCGCCTTTGAGAAACAGGATGCGTTGGCCCGGCGTGACCATGTCGAACAGCTCGGTTTCCTTGTCCTCGTCGAGGATGACGGTCCCCACGGGCACTTTGACAATCATATCCTTGCCGTCCTTGCCGGTGCGGTTGGCGCCCGCCCCGTTATCGCCGGCGCTCGCACGAAAATGCTGCGTATAGCGGAAGTCGATAAGCGTGTTGAGATTGTCATGCGCCTCAATATAGACATGGCCGCCACGTCCGCCGTTTCCGCCGTCCGGGCCGCCCATATCGACATACTTCTCGCGCCGGAAGGCCACGCATCCGGGGCCGCCCTTGCCGCTTTCGAGGTATATCTTCGCTTCGTCGAGGAATTTCATTTTCTGAACCTAATGAAAAAGCCGGGGAATGTTCTTCCCCGGCCTTTCAAATCAATTTCGTGATCCTTACTCCGCCGCTTCCGAGTTCGCCGGAACGACCGAAATATACTGGCGGTCTTTCGGGCCGCCATGGAATTTCACGGTACCGTCGCAAAGCGCAAAGAGCGTGTGATCTTTGCCGATGCCGACAAACTTGCCTGCATGATATTCGGTGCCGCGCTGGCGCACGATAATGCCGCCCTGCAGAATTTTCTGGCTGCCGTAGACTTTCACGCCCAAGCGCTGGCCTTTTGAATCGCGACCGTTTCTCGATGAGCCGCCGGCTTTCTTATGTGCCATTGTTCGTTACTCCTTAACCCTTGATGTCCGTGATTTTCAAAACGGTCAGGTTCTGGCGATGGCCGTTTTTGCGGCGATAGTTCTGACGGCGTTTCTTTTTGAAGACGATAACCTTGTCGTCCTTGATGTTGTCAACGACTTCAGCTTTCACGCTCGCGCCCGCAACAGTGGGGGAGCCGATTTTGCTGCCGACGAGGAGGACTTCGTTCAGGGTGACTGTATCGCCCTTTTTGGCGTCGAGCAGTTCGACTTCGAGGATATCATCCTTCTTCACTCGATACTGTTTGCCACCGGTTCTAATGACTGCGTACATAACTATGACCGTTTCATTCTTTAGTGTTCATCATAAATCTTGACCCGGGCGGCCAAAGTGCCGTCCGAGATGAGGCAATATACTCTTAAAACCCACTATGTCAAGACTTTTCAGGCGGTTCCTGCTCTGATTTGAAAGGAGACGCAAACTGTTTTTTGAACGCTAAAGGACTGATTTAATGAGTCTTTATGTCATTACCATATTGACCACCCAATCCCGTGATTGGTGGGCGGAGCACATTCACCAATCTTTCACGTCTGCGCTATATTGTCCAAGGTGGGGTAGAACGTCTGCAAGGGGATAATGTCTCAGGTTCTGAATAGTCTCGTCATCGCGAACAGTCTCGATACTTTGCGCGAACTTGAATATGTTATGGTTAACAATATCGAGGGCTACGTGTTGAGTTTCACGCATTATTCCCTCGACGCCCTGGGCTCCATGGATCGGGAGCCCGACCTGATTTTCATCGAAAACGACGGCATCCTGAAAGGGGACGATGTACGCAGAGTCATCGACATGTTCCCCAAAAAAACCTACGTCGTCCTGGACGGCGATCCTGAGCGTCAGCGCAGCATGTTCCTGCGCGCCGGTATTGACGAGGTTATGAGCCTGTCGGAACTGCAGTCGAACGTCGGCCGGCACCTGCTGGAAAAGCTGGTCGCCTGGAAGCACGTCGCTGACGCTGAGACGCGCGCGGAGCAAAGCGAGGAGCGATTCCGCGGCATCATCGAATATTCATCCGACATCACTGTGCTTCTTGACAGCGACCAGACGGTTCTTTACGCAAGCCCAGCCTTTGCGCGCCAGACAGGTTACGAGATGCCCGCCGTATTCGGCAGACACTTCGTGGATCTTGTCGACGAGGAGGATCGCGCGTTTACCGCAGAATGGCTCGACCAGCTGGGGCAGATGTTGGGCGAAAACAGCCTGTCGGTGGATTTTCGCCTGGTGCGGATAGGCGACGACACCCTGACGATAGAAGCAACCGGCTCGAACCGGCTGCGCAATCCGTCCGTACGAGCCATCGTCCTCCACCTGCGGGACATCACGGCGCAGAAAAAGGCCGAGCTGGAACTTCAACTCTACCGCGCCTACCTCGAGGACATGGTGGCGCAGCGCACGCGCGAAGCGCAGGAGGCGAACCGCCGCGCTGACACCGTCATCGCAGCAAGCCCCGACGCCCTTATTGCGATGGATGAGAATGGGATTATTACCTTTGCGAGCCGCCATTACAGCCTGCTCTATCCGAAGAGCGCGAAAATCATGTCGGCCGGCAACCATATCATGGAGGCCTTCGATGTCGTGACGGCCGAGGTCGGAATCCCGAAGGGCGATCCCAGTTATATCGAAATGCGTCAGTGGTGGGAGAGGCCCAAGGGCGCCAAGGAGTTCAAGATGCCGAACGGCACCTGGGTCCGCCTGCAGTCGCGGCGCATCCAGGAAACCAACGGGATCGTCATCTCGACGACGAACATCACGGACTACAAGCGCCAGCAAGCGCTGCTTGCCGCGCAGTCAGCGGAACTGGCAGCAGCGCTGGAAAAGGAAAAGTCGATCGTTGAGCAGCAGAAGATTTTCGTGTCCATGGTCAGCCATGAATTCCGCACGCCCCTGACCATCATCGACGGCAATGCACAGATCATTCACAGCCGTGGAGATACTATCGGCAAGGAGACGCTGCAAAAGCGCGCCGCCACCATCCGCACCGGGGTCGACCGGCTGGTGCGCCTGATTGATACCATCCTGTCGGCGCATGCACTCGACGTCGGCAAGCTTACAGTCAATAAGACGGACTGTGATCTTGGGAAGCTCATCCGTGATGTATGCGCCGATCAGCAGGACATATCGCCCAACCATAAAATTCGTGTCGACGTCCGCGGCATTCCCGCCTCGATCAGCCTCGACGAAAAAATTATCCGCCAGATGCTGGCGAACCTCGTCTCCAACGCCGTCAAATACTCCCCGAAAAGCAATGCGATCGAGGTGATGGCGTTCCGGGACGGGCCCAATGTCTTTATTGAAGTGCAGGACCATGGCATCGGCATTCCCGAAAGCGAAATCCATCACGTCTTTTCACGCTACTTCCGCGCTTCCACCTCCACGGGTATTCCAGGGTCGGGCCTCGGTCTGACGCTGGTCAAGCAGTTCGTGGATATGCATGATGGCACAGTCAACTTGCGCAGCAAGGTCGGCGTTGGTACAGTCGTGACGGTAAGCCTGCCCGTCCGCTAGGGCGGATTTGTTAAGGAAAACAAGATATGGCCAAGATTTTATTGATTGAAGACGAAGCACCGGTCCGCGAGATGCTCACGGACGAGCTCACCGTGCAGGGTCACAAAGTTGTCGAGGCCTCCACTGGGGAAGAGGGGCTGAAGAAATTCCTCGAGCTGGAACCTGACCTGGTTGTCTGCGACCGCGCGATGCCCGGTATGTCCGGCTATGAAGTGCTGGAGCGCATCCGCGGCGCGCATCCGCAGTTCGAGGACATTCCCTTCATCTTCCTCACCGCCCTTACCGACCCACGCGACAAGGCCGCCGTCGAGCACCTGAAGCCTGCCGCGTATATCGAGAAGCCGGTGGATTTCAAGGTGCTGGTCGAGAAGATCAAAGCGTTGATTCAATCGGCGTCGAAAAACATCTGAATCACCCAAAGCAAAACCCCCGGACCGTCGTCCGGGGGTTTTTTATTTTCGGGTAACCAAGTGGGGTTTTGGGGTTTCAGGGGAGTTTAGCTGCCTGCTTGATTACCCTGGCGGACCTTGCGATCCGACCAATCTCGAATTTCTGTTTACTTCTTCAATCGCATGAATCAGTGACGCAACTTTAAGTTCTAACCGATTCAAAAAGCAAGCAGAAATTATGTCGTGGCCGTCTTCTTAAGTGAGTCCAACATTACATAACCCAAACGATTCGGCAAGGAAAATCTTAAGAGATTTTTAACTTTTCCTTCCTGAGATTCCTCGTTGAATGACGGAGTCAATGAATATAAATAAGTAGCTGATTATTTTAATGTTTTTACTGCGTCAAGAACCTCTTCCGCATGACCTGCAGCCTTCACGTTTCGCCATATCTGCCGGATAACGCCCTTGTCATCCGCAAGGTAGGTCGCGCGCTCGATGCCCATGTAGGTTTTGCCGTAGTTTTGCTTCTCAACCCAGGTGCCGAAAGATTCGCATATGCTGCCATCTTCGTCGCTGATCAGGGTGAAGGGGAGCTCGAACTTCTCCGAAAACTTCGCGTGAGACTTCAAATCGTCTTTCGAAACGCCGAAAACCTTTGCGTTCATTTTCTTGAACTTCGGCAGGTTGTCGCGGAAGGCGCAGGCCTCGATGGTGCAGCCGGGCGTGTCATCTTTAGGATAAAAATAGATGATGGTGTTGGAACCTTTCAGGTCATTCGCGGAAATCGGGCCTTCGGCCGTCTGCCCCTTGAAGGAAGGAAGTTTATCGCCGACTTTGAGTGACATGAACATTTCTCCTAAAGATAACGGGTTATTGGGTGTTTGTTTTATCTTTGATGAGGATGAAGCCGGCAAATCGCTCCGGTTCAGGCTTCAGCCGCTGCTGAAGCCTGGCGAAATCCGGCGTGTCTTCCATCACCAGCATGAAGGGCAGCTCGTATTTGTCGAGCTTCTGGATCATATCTTCCAGTTTTTCATCGGGTTGCTGCGACTCCTTCGCATTGAATATCATCGTGCGCAGGCTCTTGCTGGCGTTATCGATCTGCTTCTGCCGGTCCGGCAGCGTTTCAATGGCCTTGCGGCTCAGGAATATTCCGAACCAGTATCCGTTATGCAGCTTTTCGCGCAACGGATTGCATTGCTCCAGCATCTCCGTCAGACCCTTTTTATCGTCCGGTCCGTCCAGGTAGATGTCGTTGACAAGGTCGCCCTGGTTCTTCCATGTCTCGGCATTCGCGGCGAGGTTTTCAGCCAGTTCCTCGACCGATTTCGGCATAGCGTCCAGCGTATATAGCAAAATGATTTCACGCTGTGGAAGGCTGACAGCCTTGACCGGGGTGGCGGCAAGGGAAAGTTTGCCACCCTTCATCTTGAAATCGCCCGCCCAGACCACCAGGGCGCGATCGTCATTCCTGCTGTCGCCGGATACGGCTGCGGCGGCCAGGCCCTCGTCACTGCGGACGAAGTCATAGGTGTCGAAAAAGGCGCGCTGCGGACGCGGCGGCGGGTGAAGATCCTGCCAGGACCGCCAGGCAACAATGCCCGCCAGCGCCAGGCAGATCGGGATGATGATGTGCTTGTCTTTGGAAAAGTTCATGTTTCGACGATGACGCCTCTCAAAATGCCGCCTAAAATAGCATGGGGCATGCGCATCTTTAAGAGGGTTTAAATTGCCTTTTTCAATAATATCGACTATATCTTCCTGCAAAGGATTAAGAAAATGAGTCTCGCCTCCCATGCCAAGAAGTTTTCAGCGCCGCCTACGGACGCACAGGGACGGATTCCGCTCATCGGGCTGAGCCCGGAAGAGCTGACCGAAGTGCTTGCCGTCCATGAGCTGCCCAAATTCCGCGCTAAACAGGTCTGGCACTGGATATATCACCGCGGCGCGAAGGACTTTGCCTCTATGGGCAACCTGCCCAAGGACCTGCGCGCCGTGCTGACCGAAAAATATTCCATCGAGCGCCCGAAGGTGATAACCGAGCAGCGCTCGTCCGACGGCACCATAAAATGGCTGCTGGCGATGTCCGACGGGCAGCAGATCGAGGCGGTTTTTATCCCGGAGGCGAAACGGGGGACGTTGTGCGTCTCCTCACAGGTGGGGTGTACGCTGACCTGCAAGTTCTGCCATACGGGCACGCAGCCGCTGGTGCGTAACCTTGGCCCTCATGAAATCCTGCAGCAGGTCATGCACGCGCGGGACGTTCTCGGCGAATGGCCGTCGAAAGACAATGCGAACGAGGGCAGGGACCTGACCAATATCGTCATGATGGGAATGGGCGAGCCCCTGTACAATTACGCGAATGTCGCTAAGGCTCTTAAAATCTGCATGGACGAGGACGGCCTGGGCATATCCAAACGCCGCATCACTCTTTCCACCTCCGGCGTTGTGCCGCAGATTGTGCAATGCGGTGAAGAACTCGGCGTCAATCTCGCGATCTCGCTGCATGCGCCGACGGATGAGCTGCGCTCATCCATCATGCCCATCAACAACAAGTATCCGCTGAAAGATTTGCTGGACGCGTGCCTGAACTATCCGGGCCTGTCCGACGTCCGCCGCATTACTTTCGAATACGTGATGCTGAAGGATGTCAACGACCGCGATGAAGACGCGCGGGACCTCGTGAAGCTGCTGCGCGATATCCCCTGCAAGATAAACATCATTCCCTTCAATCCATGGCCCGGCAGCGGCTATGAATGTTCGGACGAGGCACGTATCGGAGCTTTCGCGCGCATTCTGGAGAATGCAGGTTACGATGCCCCGGTTCGCAGGCCGCGCGGGCGCGATATTCTGGCGGCGTGCGGACAGCTGAAATCTGCAAGCGTCCGCCTGAAAGGCCGCGCTGAGACGGACGGCGCGGAAGCAACGTCGTAATATTCATAACGCCAAGTAAACCTATTCATACCCCGGCAGTATTTTTGTATAATCGTCCGAAGGGGTTCATTTCGGTACATGAATAATCAAGCTGAAAATAAGGCTGAGAATAAGATTGAGAACAAAGGGGGCGGTAAGGGAGAAATCGTACTTATCTGCGCCATCGTCGGGTTCGTGGCGATGCTGTCGATGCTTTTGCCCCCCGTGCGTAATTTTGTGTTTCATGGCGGAGGCGGCACAGCAGTCACGTTGCCGACCGTTGTGAGCGACGCAATCATTGTGGAAACGCCACGCAGCCAGTTTCCCATGGGGCAATATACCGTTCCGTCAATATTCAAGAAAATGCGTTTTACGATCGAGGCAAACGACGGCAGCAGGCGGGGAATTTTTTATTACTGGTATGCGCCGAAAGGGCTGCCCGCTGGCGTAAAATTGCCGCTTGTGGTTGTGCTGCATGACAAGGCCGGCCTTGCTTCCGGCGCTATTTACCTGCGCAGCAATGCCGTGCAGAAGGAATTTCCATCCTTTCTCCTGATACCCCAGGCGCCGGCGAACAAGGTATGGGCTTCGCCGAAAAAGTTTCTGGGCCAGGAGTTTGGCGCCGTGCCGCCCCCGCCGGTGCAGCCCGAAGAATTGCAGTCAATGGCCGACGTTATCAGTCTTGTGGCGCGCCTGACAGAGGCAGCGGCCATCGATGAGAACAGGATTTACATCATCGGCTGCGACGAAGGAGGATCGGGTGTCTACGGCGCAGCCGCACATTTTCCGGGTATTTTCGCAGCTGGCGTCGCGATGGGCGGGACGTGGAGCTTCCTCGATGCTCCGAAGCTGGCGAAGACGCCCCTCCTGTTGCTTCAGGGCGCGACCGATACCGTCGTCACGCCGGAATACACGCGCAACATGAAGCAATATATCAAGAACGCCAACGGACCTGTGTTCATCGGGGAATTTCCGAACATCGGGCATGATTGCGAGTCCCCGGGTTACTATTCGCACGCGGTCTGGAAATGGCTTTTCGCTCAGAAGCGCCCTGCGCCTGAACAGCCGCCACAACAGGCAGTGCAGGTGCCTTCCGGCGGCGCGCCCGTGGCTCAATGATCGCGCGGCTGCTGCTTTTTTCTCTCTTCCTCTGTTTATGGCTGCCCGTTACCTGTTTCATGGTGGACAATGTGACGCTGCAGCCGCCGCTGGCGGAGGCGAATCTTTACGGCCCCGTGCCCTGGAAGGCCGAGCGGAAGGATATCGTCTTCGGCAGAAACTATTTTCCCCTGTTTGCCATTTACGGGCATACGCTGACGGATCCGTCCGTTCCTGTCGCCCTCCGGACGGATCTCCTCCATTGGGCGACCGTTCTGTCGCAGCGCGGGAACCTCGATGCGGGAAAGCTGTTCGCGACGGACCGCGCCGCGCGCCCGTTTGTCTCAGACCGGGATATCGCGCATGACAAGGGCCTGTGGATGCATATGGGCGCCCTGCGGTTCAACGCGATGTTCATCCTTTGGGGAATGCTAACGCTGGCTTTCCCGGTGCTATTCTACTTCTGGATCAGCGCCGACCCCGGGAGGGTCATCAGTCCGCAGGAACGCTGGCAGCGCGACGAGGCCTTCCGCCAGAAAGTCCGCGATCTTGAAGTGGATTACAAGGGGAGGTCGGCGGCCCTGCGCTCTCATACGGTTATGCTCGCCTTTATGGGCTATGCGGCGTTGCTGGGCGCGATCACCCTGATGCTCTGTACCGGCGCGGGCCTCGCGATTGTGATTGTCACGCTGACACAGGCTGGAGGGCTCGCCGGAATTGCCATGATGGTGCCGGTCGGCTTCGCCTTCAAACTTGGCCGCTCGCTGCTGCATCCGCGCGGCGGGGATAACGGGGTCAGGCTGGAAGAAAAAGACGCGCCGGCCTTGTTCGCGATGCTTTACAAGATATGCGACAAGGCGAAGGGGCCGCCGTTCGAGCGCGTGTTTATCACCGGCATCATGAATGCGAGCGTGTCACGGGTGACCGGAAAGCTGGGCTTTTTCGGTTTCGGTCCCGTAACATTGTCGCTGGGCCTGCCGCTGATGCAGGCCTTGAGCCCCGAACAGCTGGAGGCGGTAGTCAGTCATGAATACGGCCATGTCGCGGCTAGGGACAACGCCTTCGGCCAGTGGGTGTACCGCATCCGCAACAGCTGGCTTTTCCTGGGCGACCGTCTGAAGACGGAGCAGCTGTGGTATGTGCTGCGGCTCAACCGGTTCTACCAGTGGTTTCTGGGGTTCTTCAGCCCCTACAGCTTCATGCTGTCGCGGCAGTGCGAGTACGAAGCCGACGCTTTCGCCGCCCGCATCGTCGGCAACCGTAAGGTCGCCGAGGCGCTGCTGGCCGTGGATATCCATGCGGAACGCATGCGCAGCGATTTCTGGGAAAAAATATGGAACAAGGCGAAGGTGTCGCCGGAGCCGCAGGAGACGCCGTATCTCGCGCTCGCCAGCTTCTTCCGGCAGCCGCGCGATCTGAAGGGCATGCTGTCGGATATCGAAAAGGAAGAACCGGGTTTTGACAGCACGCATCCCGCGACAGTCGAGCGGGTGAGGGCGCTTGGCGCAAGCGTCGCGGCGCCGCCGGCGCTGGCAGGCAGCGCCTCAACGCAGCTGTTGGGACCGCTTGAAATCCAGCTTGCCGTCGCCTTTGACAAGCATTGGCAGGCGCAGAACCGCTCCCTGTGGCAGGAGCGCCATATGCAGCACCAGTATTGCCAGAAGCGGCGTGATGAGCTGAGCGGCCGCCGCATCGGGCATCTCAGCCGGGACGAACTTTACGACCTCGTATCGGTGGCAAGCCTGCTGGATGACGACAAAAAGGTTATCGAGGCCTGCAACGAAATCCTGGCGCGCGAGCCGGAAAACATGTCGGCGCGCGTCAACATGCTTGGCTATCGCCTCACCACCCAGAACGATGAAGCCGCGCTGCTGAAACTTGAGGACATCCTGCGCACGCACACGGTGCTTACGCCTGTCATCTGTCGTTTTGCGCTGCGTTATTTTCATGCGCAGGAGCGGCTGGCGGAAGCAAAAGTCTGGCAGTTCCGCCTCGATGAATGGAATTACCGCAAGGCGGCTGCAGACGAAGAGCGTCGGATGATTTACCCGGCCGATAGTTTCTCTCCGCATTACGTCTCCGCCGAATACGTCGCGAAGATCAAGAACTATTTCCGGCAGTACAAGGTGGTCGGCAGCGTGCTGATGGTGCGCAAGGAAGTGATCTACCTGAAGGAGCAGCCGATGATTGTCGTCGGCGTCACGCGCAATCCATGGATTTTCAGCATCCGGGCCGCCAACGAGGCACTGCGCCTGATCTGCCAGAAGGCGCCCTTTGGCCCGCCCATCCATATTTTCGTGTTGAACGGCCTGCCGGGGCTGCAGCGGAAGATGGCCACCATCCGGGAGGCGGTGATTTACAAACGATGACAAGAATTCTAGTGGCTCTGTTCGTCCTGCTCTGTGCGCCGCTGGCTGCCCATGCCGACTCATTTGACGCCTCACAGCTCATCTCTGCCGCCGTCGCACAGTCGGCCTATACCAAAAGTTATGACGGCGCCTACACGGTTATCCCTTATCCAGGCGGAGACGTGCCTAAGGAAACCGGCGTCTGCACCGATGTCGTCATCCGCGCCTATCGCACGCTGGGTTTTGATCTGCAGCGTCTGGTGCACGAGGATATGAAGAGAAATTTTTCGGCCTATCCCAAAATCTGGGGCTTAAGCAGGACCGACACGAACATCGACCATCGCCGCGTACCGAACCTGCAGGTATTTTTCGCCCGCCACGGCCGCAAGCTTGCCGTATCGGACAATCCGGCGGATTACAAACCCGGGGACATCGTGACTTGGGACCTGACATATCCCAAAAGGCCGCTGCCGCATATCGGCATCGTGACCGACCAACGCTCCGATGACGGTGTGCATCCGCTGATCGTCCACAATATCGGCCGGGGCGTACAGGTGGAGGACATGCTGTTCAGCTACAAGATCACCGGGCATTACCGGTATGCGCCGCAGGGCTGAAGCTTCTCAAGCGGCGTTTTTTTGCGGCGCGGGTTTTGCGCGGCGTTGCGCAAGCTTTTCCTGCAGGTGCGGGGGCAGGGCCTGCTCGAGAGCTGCCAGACGCTCGACGACGTCCTCTTCGGTAGCAAGCTTTCCGTCCCACGCCGCTTTCAGGCCGGGAGCGGCCGCAGAAACAACGCGAATCGTGCTACGGTCTGCATGCGCCGGGTTGTTCCTGTCGTTGACCAGCTTGATGCCGGGTTCGGAAAAGTCATAGGCCTCGCTGTCGGCGTTATAGCGGCCGACATCGAGGATTTTAACGCGCCTGCGCTCGGCAGCGACGCTGTCGATGATTTCCTGCACAGTGTCGGAAGTGGATTCAAGCGAAGCGGGCTTGAAGGCTGAAGCGAGATTCATGATCCGCACCTGCGCCATATGCAGGCGGCAAAGATCAGAGCGCTTGCCCTGCACATGCTGGCCGGCGAAATTGATTTCAGTAATGAGGTCGTCACGGTGGCGGCGGCACTGAATGTATTCGAGGGCGATCAGGCTCGCTCCTATAGCGCCAATCCCCAGCGCAGCCCAGGCAAGGAAATTCATGGACAACAGGGCGACAGCGGAGGCCCACATCATGCGCTTGCCGAATGACCGCGAGGTGCTGATCATCGTCGCGCCTACGGCGATTTCGGTCGTTTCTGGCAGCGTGTCTTCTTTTTTGCCGAACAGTTTCGTCCAGATGGACTGGGGCTGGGCGTGGTAGTTGCCCTCAACGAGTGTCTGCTGGATCCCATCGTAAACCTGCCTCAGTTTCTGAAGCATTTAATCTCCTGTTTGCGATAATGTCTAATAAGTAGACAGTAGACTATTCCCGGCCGCTTGTCAAAATGCCGCAGTATCTACTGGCAACCTATTGTTTTATCAAATGATTTTTCGGGAGGACACTGGCAGCCCACGAAACAGGCCTCGCAAACGGCATTTAGCGGACAGGGCGGGCAAATGTCCCTTGGGCGATAGTGCCCGCCGGTCTTTTCGCAGGCTTGAGCTTCCTTGTCCGCCCAGCGGCAGGCGGAAGCGATGCAGAGGCAGGCATAGCCGTCCTGCGTTTTGGAGGTGGCGTCGCGGGACGAGGTCGCCTGCTGTTCCGGGGTCAGCGGGTCCTTTATGTGATGGCATCGCTCCCATTCGTCCTTGCCGCGGACCTCGCATTCGGCGAGGGAGGCGCAAGGGAGCGGCTGGGCTTCGGCTTTGGTAGCGTGCTTGATATGGGTAAGATAGGCGGGAAGCGCAATCGCCGCGATAATGGCGACAATACGGACCCAGAGCATGACCTTTTTGAGTGTCATGCGGGTTTCGCATGGACGGCGCGCACGAGGTCGTGGAAATAGACTACGCCGTTTTCGTGCCGCGGGGAAAGCTCGCCAGCCTCATAGACGCCCGCGTGGAGGTTTTTCTGCACGATTTCGCAGATGTCGATGTCCTGCCGCGTGACGGTGAAGCTGAGGTCGATCGTCTTGCGGTTTTCGGGCTCCGCCTCTTTCGAGAGGTCCTTGAACATGTAGCAATAGCGCAGTTCGGTCGTTTCCGGCCCCGTCGGGTTTACGATCTCGAGGTTCATGCCGTTCTTGTAAATATTCAGCGCCACGTTCGGCCACAGCCAGATCCACAGGCCGGTGTTCGCTGCTTCCTTTTCGCGACCGGGTTTCAGCCCTGTTTCGTGGCGTGCGATGCGCTCGGCGGGTACGACTTTATACGTTGCCATGTCGACGTCGCGGTTGAGCTCGGGATGCAGGATGGGAATGTGGTATCCCTCCATGTAATTCTCGATATAGGTTTTCCAGTTGCATTTCAGGGGGTGCGCTGCGGTGTCGAAGAATTTGAAGCTTTCGATGCCTGAACCTTTCAGCGCCGCGGGAAGGTCGCCAATGCTTTTCTCGAACGACGGCGGCTTGGCGGCCATGCAGATGAAGACGAGACCGTCGACGTTTTTCACATGCACCGGGAAAAGAGAGGTGCGGTCGCAGAGCGATTTCTCGTCGCCGCCGAACCCCGGCGCCTTGCAAAGGTCGCCGTTCGTATCGTAAACCCAGCCGTGATACATACAGCGCAGCACCTCGGTCTTGCCGTGGCCTTCCTTCAGAACAAGCGAGGCGCGATGGCGGCAGACGTTGTGGAAGCCTTTCAGCTGCCCGTCCTTGCCGCGCAGCACAAGAATGGGCCGTCCTGCAACGGTATAGGCGACGTAATGCCCGGGCGAGGGCAGTAGCGTCTCATGGCAGAACAGCAGCCATTCGGAATAAAACAGCTTTTCGCATTCCATCTTGTAAATACCTGCGTCGTGATACCACGTTGCCGGGATGGTCAGATGGTTGGCGGCGCTGGCGCTGCTTTTGGCGGTGGACGGCATCTGTGTACTCCTGAAGCTGGTGAGCATTTTCTAGCATGGCTTTGCCGGAACCTAAAGCGCCCCGGCGGTTGCCATAATGGCGCAGATCAGGATTTTCTTTTGGCCAGCATATACGGCCCGAATTGGACCATCAGTATCGCCAGAATGATCAGCATGCATCCGGAAGCGCCGGTTGGGGTCAGCCGTTCGCCTTTCATGACGGCGGCCGTCAGGGCGGCGAAGACGGACTCGCCGCTCAGGATGACGGCGGAATCTGAAGCGGGAGTATATTGCTGCGCCACGACCTGCAGTGTATAGGCGATGCCGCCCGAAATGGCGCCGGCGTAAAGGATGGGCAAGGCTGCTTTCATGATGTTCTCAAGCGTCGGATGCTCGAAAGCCAGTGCGGCAATCAATGCGACGAGGGCGCAGGACGCGTATTGCAAAAGACAAATGCGAAAGGGCGCTTTGACCGCCGCCATGATCTTGCCGATCAGCGCCACCTGTATCGCAAAGCCGACGGCGCAAAGCAGCACCAAGCCGTCGCCCGGCGATACCGCCGTCAGCTCGCCGCCCGACAGGAAGAACACGCCGGCAATGGAAAGAAGCGCGGCCGGATATATCAGGATGGACAGCGTCTGCTTGTATATGACGCGGCAGATAACCGGAACAAAAAGGACATAAAGCCCGGTCAGAAACCCGGCATTGGTGACGGATGTTTTCTCAAGCCCTACCTGCTGCAAGACGACTGCACCGGCAAAGGATACGCACAGCAAAGCCAGATCAAATGCATGCGTACGGTTAATCGAGATATCTTTGGACTTGCTGCGCTCGCGCAGCGCCAGCGGCAGGACGAGCAGACCTGAAATTGCGAACCGCGCGGCGATGAAGGTGAACGAGCCGACATGCGCCAGCGCATTTTTCTGCGCGACGAAGGCGGCGCCCCAGATGAGCGCGACGAGCAGCAGAACAAGGTCGGCCTGAATGCGTGACATGGCGGGGACTATAAAGGCGCGGTCCCGCCACGTCAACGCTGGCGGCGCTTACTTCACAGTTACAGTGATTTTATCCGACATCACGGGCGGGTTGTGCGGCACATGATTGCCGTCACCCATCAGGATCTGCAGCGTGTGCTTGCCGGGCGTCAGCGTCACTTCCGCTTCCGTCTGGGCCTTGCCGTAGTGAACGTGCTTGTCGTCGGCGGGAATTGTGGTTTTCAACTCCTCAGCCGTCATTTCGGTGTCGATAAGCAGGTGGAAATGGCCGGTATTGGGCTTGTCCGTGCCGGCGGGCGCCACTTCAAGGCCATTCACGCCGAATTTTATCTTCAGCGGGCTCGCAACGGTGTCGCCGTCTTTCAGGTCGACGAAGAAGGCGGCAGGCTGCGGCGCGGGAACGGCAGCCGCTCCAGAAGAGGCCGCCGGGGCGCGCTTGGCGCCGGAATCTTCCTCGGCGAGCGACAATACGGGCATCAGAGCCACGGTGAGCATAAGGGCGGTCAGCACCATCAGTTTTCCGGTCATTTCAGAATCTCCTTTTTATTTTTCATCTTCTTATTAGCACAGCATCGCCGCCGTTGTGACTTAAAAATTTCCAATGTAGCGGCAGGCGTCTTTAGTCGTGGAATTTCGACAGTTCGAATTCATGCCCGAAGGGGTCGCGAAAGGCGATGGATTTCATGTTGGGATCGTCCAGACCGTCAACGATCACTTCCGCGCCGAGCGCCTTTGCTCGGGCGATATAGCCGGGCAACTCGGAATCGGGAAATTCAAAAACGGGTATGCAACCCGACCCAAAAAACTTGTCGCCGAAGTCATTCAGCAGTAAACCGAGGCGGATATTGTTGCAGGAAATCTCCTTCCATTTCTCGAAGTCCTTGTGCGGCTTGACCTGCAGTAGTTCCGACCAGAAAGCGGCAGCCTTGGCGACATCATTAACCTTGAAATAGATGGTGCGGATTTTCATGATGATTAATATATTCCGGGCCTCATATTAATTCAAGTCATTGATTTAAAACAAATTAATTTTTCTTCCTTTTCCAGAAAAAATCCTGCTATACTATCCGCGCACATCGGAAGGTTACGGATAAGATGAGCCAGAAAATCGATTTTGTCGATATATACGACTTTTTGCTGAAGAACGATGTCACGGAGCCCGTGACCATCGTCAAGCATGGCCAGCCCTGTGCCGTGATGATCCCCCATGAAATCTATGAAGCGATGCGCAAGGACCGCAAGGCGCTGCAGGCGCATGAACTGAGCGACGAGGACATGCAGGCCATTATGGATGCCGAGATTCCCGAGGAACTCAAGCAGTACAACCACGAGGTGAAGGGCAAATGACGATAGAGGCCCAGCTTCCCGAGCCGCAAGCCGGCATGGTCATCAACTACGAATATCTCTGGGCGCGCCAGAATAACAAGGGCTGGCGCCGGGCGGAGAAGATGCGCCCCTGCGTCATTCTGGCAGTGGTCGAGGGCAACGATGACAAGACGGTCTATGTCTCTCCCATCACGCATACGCCGCCGTTCCATCCCGAGGAAAGCATCGAACTGTCGGCACAGACCAATCTCCGCCTCGGCCTCGACCGCCCCGGTAATGAATGCGTGCGCTGGCTCATGGTGAATGAAGTGAACAAATTCACCTGGCCCGGCAGCCTGGTTCGTACCGTGCCTTACAGCGAGCCCCGGACCTATGTCTACGGTGTGCTGCCGGAATGCGTTTTAAAGCTGGCGCGCGAGAAACTGAAGGAATTTAGTGCGCAGAAGGCGCTCAGCTTTGTCTTCCGTGCCGCGAACGCACCGCGCATGCAGCGTCATCATGCGCCGCGCAACCGGTGGTCACAAAGCTGCGGTCGCTAAGAGCGCTGCTTCATCCCAATAATCTCTAATTATTTCGGTCCCAGCTGGATTTTGACTCCGACGGCAAATCCGTCGCTGCCGTGATGGCGGTTCGGGATGCCGCCTGACATCGTGTCGCGGATGCTGCGGGTCTGCCAGTCCGGCATCCCGGTCATGGTGCGCATGGCGATGCGGTCGGCTTCATATTTGCCGCTATGCTTGCGCAGGTCGGACAGTGTGCCGGCCATGATTGTGAAGCGGTCCTTGATCTTGTATCCCATCGCGAAATCAAAGGGGGCCTGGGAGTCGCTGCTATGGCGATCGACATAGCCTGCGATTTTTCCAATGAAGCTTTCCTCAAAAGGAGAGGAACCAGATGGCGGCGGCGGAATCTTGTATTCAAAGGCTTGCCTTTGGGCGGCGGCATAGTTGAATTGAGGCTGCAGGGGCTTAAGCTTGAATGAAGCGGTCGCCGACGGCGCATCCGGCAAGACCGTGTTTTCTTCCGCAGCAGCGGCTGTGCTGAAGACAGAGCCCACCATCAGTGCGGGCATGAGGAATTTTTTCAGGAGTTTCATGGGGCGTCTTTCTTCGGAATTTCGGGGCATCCTACGCCTGTTGCGGGGCGGCGTCAATATGAAAAACTGATAATGTTTTATTATTATATTTCAATATGTATCCTGCATGCTATCATTTGACTTACCCGGGGACCAGTCAGCAGTCAGGCATTGGGGCTCCTCCTTAATAACGCGAACAAGAAGACTTCTCTGATGTCCACAGTCCTCGCCGTCGTTGCAGCTCTTGCGTGCCTGTGCTTTGTGGCATTCATTGCGTTCCGGACGAAAACCCC
>SCTB01000091.1 GCA_004297545.1 Alphaproteobacteria bacterium | reverse complement strand
GTGATTTGGGGGTTAAACGGCCTTCCAAAGCCCCGTAACCCCGGCGAAAGCCGGGGTCTAAGCTGCTTCCACGCAAGCTTAAGAACCGCCTTTAGTGCCGATGGTGCGTGAACCCCGGCGTTCGCCGGGGTTACGGAGTTAAGGGCTGCATGCCCGCTCCCCGCATCATCCCTCCGCGATTTTCTTGAGGCTCATATAGTCGGTCTTGCCTGTTCCCAGCACGGGTATCTCGGCCACGGGTTCGATCTGCCGGGGCACGGCGAGCTCGCTTAAGCCCAGCCTGCGGAAGTGCTGCAGGATGTCTTCCGTCCGCGCGTTACCTTGCGTTGTGTACAGTATCAGCTTCTCGCCCTTCTTGTCGTCCTTCACGCTGATGACCGCGTGCATCTTGTCGGGCCACAGCTTTTGCACCGCGCTTTCGACCGCGGTCAGCGACACCATTTCGCCCGCGATTTTCGCGAAGCGTTTTAACCTGCCCTGAATCGTGATGAAGCCTTCGCCGTCCATGCCGACGATGTCGCCGGTGTCGTACCAGCCGTTATCCGGCGGCTGCAGAATTCCGGGCGCGTCGGATTTTAAATATCCCAGCATGATGTTCGGGCCCTTGATCATCAGCTTGCCGGTGTTGCCATCGAGTCCCTCGACGGATTCCAGTTTGTGTTCCATGCCGGGCATCAGCCTGCCGACGGAACCGGGACGGTTGTGCATCGGCGTGTTGATGCTGATGACGGGCGCGGTTTCGGTCGCGCCGTAGCCTTCGAAAATCCGCACGCCGTATTTTTCTGCGTAGATCTTGCGCGTTTCCTCCCGCAGTTTTTCCGCACCCGCGAAAACATAACGGATGGCGTGGAAATCATATGGATGCGCGAAGCGCGCGTAGCCGGCCAGGAAAGTATCGGTGCCGAACATGATGGTCGCATTCGTATCGTAAACAAGTTCCGGCACGATGCGGTAATGCAGCGGCGAGGGATAATAGAATGTGCGGATGCCAAATAAAATCGGCAGCAGCGTTCCCGCCGTGAGGCCAAACGAATGAAACATCGGCAGGCAGTTGAACACGATATCAGACGGCCCGAAATCCACACGGCTCGCGATCTGGCAGCGGTTCGCCTGCACGTTGCGGTGCGACAACACAACGCCCTTGGGCGTACCTTCGGAACCCGAGGTGAAAAGAATAACGGCGGGGTCGTTCGCATCCGCCGGCTTGCGGAAGGCATCGACGACTTCGGGCACGACTTTCGCAAAGAGGCCCACGATCTTGTCGGTGACACGCAAGTTTTTGCGCAGGTCTTCGAGATAAAGCAGCGTGACGCCCGCTTCCTCCAGCGCTTTCACCACGGCTTCCATCTTGCCCATTTCGATGAAACGCTTCGAGGTGATGACGGAGGTGAGCATCGCGGTCTTGCAGGCGCTGGCGATTTGCGACGGCCCGGAAGAAAAGTTCAGCATCGCCGGCGTGCGGCGGATGCTGTGCAGCCCGAAGAAGGTCAGCGCCGTGCCGACCATATTGGGCAGCATCACGCCGACAGCCTGGATTTTCGCGTTCGGGTCTTTTTTCACGGCGCGGTTTAAAATTCTTCCCAGCACCATCGCGCGCGTGACGAAATCGCGGTAATTCACCGGCTGGCGTTCCGGGTCTTCGGCGATGACGTGGCCGCCGCCGAATCCGCAGCGCGCCTCGATCAACGACGTCATCAGCGGCTTTTCGATGTCGCTGGCGTCGAACATCATCGAGGACATCATGTCGTAGAGCTGTCCCGCGGCCAGATGCCGGCGCTTGCGGCCGTAGACGCCTTCGGGGAGCACGAAATCGCGCGGCTCGAGAATCGTCAGCGTGATTTTCGGAAAGGCGCGCAGGCGCACCTTGCCGTGCAGCCTTGAAAACCGCGTGTACTGCGCGCCCTCGATGCGGATCGGCAGAATTTTTGCATGCGCCTTGTCGGCGATAAGCCCCGGGCCTTCGTAAACCTTCATCAGCGAGCCGGTGACGGTGATGCGCCCTTCGGGGAAGATCATGCCGATCTTGCCGCCCTTCACGACGTCGACGAGCGATTTAATCGCCATCGGGTTCGTGGGGTCGACGGGGAAGGCGTCGACGATTTTCATGAGCGGCTGCATCCACCACAGCTTCGCCACATGCGTGTTGATGGCGAAGGTGATCTTGACGGGCAGGTAGGCCGCGATGAGCGCCGCATCAAGAAAAGACGTATGGTTCGCGATGATGAGAACCTTGTTCCCGGCCTTCTCGAAATTCTCCATGCCGATGACTTTCACGCCGTACATCCAGCCGAAGACCGCGCGCGCGACAGAGCGGAACAGGTGGTCGGGCAGCAGCTGCGCGATATAGACGGCGACCAGCACGTTGGCCAGCGCGATGGCGAGGAAAATCTGCGGCAGGGTGAAATGCATGGCAAGAAGCACAGCGGTGGCGACAGCGCCCGTCACCATGAACATCGCGTTCATGACGTTCAGGCCCGCGATCTGACGCGCGAGATAGGCAGGGTCGGAATCCTTCTGCACCATCGCGTAGAGCGGCACGCCGAACATGCCGCCCGAGAAGGCTATCATGAACAGGTCAAGCAGGATGCGCCAATGGGACGGGACGGACAGAAACTGCCCCGCCGTCAGGGCGAGTCCCGCCGGCGCGGGCGCGCCGTCGTGCGAGGCGAGGAAAAGATCGATGCCGAACAGGGCCATGCCGATCGCGGCGATGGGCACATAGGTCGCCTGCACGCGTCCCTTCAGCAGCTTGTTGCAGAAAACCGAGCCCGCGCCGATGCCGACCGCGAACATCGTCGAGAGCAGCGTGGCGACGCTTTCGTTGCCGCCCAGATAGTCCCGCGCGAAGGGAATGAACTGCACGAGATAGATGGACCCGATCATCCAGAACCACGAGATCGCGAGCACGCAGCGGTAAATATCCACGTCCTGCCGGATGTGGTCCATGATCTTCGTCGTCTCGGCCCAGACGTTTTTATTGATGACGAGATCGGGCGACGGCCCCGGCGCCGCCGGAATGAAGCGGCTGGCCGCGTAACCCGCGCCCGCCACGGCGAGCACCGCAAGGGAAATGAAGATATCGCCGTGCTCGACCCCGATCAGCAGGCCTCCCGCCGTCGTGCCGATGAGGATGGCGAGGAAGGTCGCCGCCTCGACATAGGCGTTGCCCTCCAGCAGCTCCTTCCCTTCCAGGTGCTGCGGCAGAATCGCGTATTTCACCGGGCCGAAGAACGTCGAGTGCAGGCCCATGCCGAAGACCGCCACCATCAGCGTCGTGACGCTGCCGGTCAGAAAGCCCACCGTCGCGAAAAACATGATCGCGATTTCGGCGATTTTCACATAGCGCGCGATCTGCCCGCGGTCCATCTTGTCGGAGAGCTGCCCGGCGGTGGCCGAGAACAAAAAGAACGGCAAAATAAAGATGCCCTGCGACAGCGCGACGAGAATTCCGGTGTCGCCATTGACGGTCTTCGCAAGCTTGTAGGTGACCAGCATCGCGAGGCCGTTCTTGAACATCGAGTCATTGAACGCGCCCAGGAACTGCGTGACGAACAGCGGCAGAAACCGGCGTGAGGTTAAAATGGACATGTTAAAATCTCTCCCTGAAACGGCGTCCCCCCCGCGAAGGCGGGGGTCTGGTCCGCCGCAACGCGGCATTTATGATGCGCGCTTTCGCGCGCGGCCGGATCCCCGCCTTCGCGGGGATGACGGCTAAAGCCGTCACTTCTCCCAATTCTCCGCGACGTACCTGTCGAGCAGGCGCATGCCGAAAGCGGAAGCGCCCTTGGGCACGCTGGTGCGGTCCTTGTTGGACCATGCCACGCCCGCGATGTCGAGATGCGCCCATTTCACGCCGTCCTGGATGAAGCGCTTCAGGAAATGCGCGCCGATGGCGCTCCCGGCGTCGCGTCCGCCGGAGATATTCTTCATGTCCGCGGCGGGGCTGTCGATGGCCTTGTCCCAGGCGTCGTTCAGCGGCATGCGCCAGAGCTCCTCGCCCACATGCTTGCCGGCCGCGACGAGTTCTTTCACGAAGGCGCTGTCGTTGGAGAACACGCCCGCATATTCGTGGCCGAGCGCGATGATCATGGCGCCGGTCAGCGTCGCGAGATCAACGATATGCGTGGGCCTGAACTCTTCCTGCGCGTACCAGAGCGCGTCGCACAAAATCAGGCGGCCTTCGGCATCCGTATTGAGGATTTCCACCGTCTGGCCCGACATCGTCTCGACGATGTCGCCGGGGCGGCAGGCGGTGCCGGAAGGCATGTTTTCGGCCAGCGCCACGACGCCGACCGCGTTCACCTTCGCCTCGCGCGCGGCCAGCGTGCGCAGCAGCCCCGTCACGACGGCGGCGCCCGCCATGTCCCATTTCATTTCTTCCATGCCGGGGCCGGGCTTGATCGAAATGCCGCCGGTATCAAACGTCACGCCCTTGCCGACGAAGCAGACGACCGGGTCTTTTTTTCCGGCGCCGCGGTATTCCATGGTCACCAGTTTCGGCTCGCGCGCGCTGCCCTGGCCCACGGCCATCAACGCGCCCATGCCTTTTTTCTCGATCTCGCGCGCGCCCAGCACCGTCACGTCGACGCCGAAGGGGGAGAGTTCTTTCCTGATGATGGCGGCAAAGCTTTCGGGATAGAGCACGTTCGGCGCTTCGGAGACGAGGTCTCGCACGAGGTAAACGGACTCGGCCGCGATTTTTTCGTCGGAGAAAATCTTCTTGACCCTGGCCGGGTCGTCGACCGTGAAGGACAGGGATTTCAGCGTGGGCTTTTTATCCTTGGGCTCCTTGGTCAGGTATTTGTCGAAGCGGTAGGCGCTGAGCAGCGCGCCGGTCGCCATGCGCGCGGCGGCGTGGCGCGGATCGAGGCCTTTCAGCTTGATGCCGTCGGTCCTGAAGGCGACGTCGGCGGAACCCGCCTTCCTGCCGTTGAGCACGGAAACCACCGTGCCGCCCAGTTTCTCGAAATCCTGCTCCTTGAGATCTTCGGGCTTGCCGAGACCCACGATGACGACATGGCTGTGCGGCATCCCCGCCGGCCCCGGCACGACAAGCGTCTGCGCCTTTTTCGCCTCGAATTTTTCCGCCTCGATCGCGCGCTTCAGGGCGCCGGACATCTTCTTGTCGGCCCATTTGCCGGGCTCCAGCAGCTTGCCGCCTTCCACGGCGAAAGCGACAAAAGCGTCTGATTTGGGCGATTTGGCGTCGAACGATATCTTCATGGCGGGCCTGTTTCACTTTCCTTTTTATGCAAGATGGGCTAATAAAGCCCTTAAAATGCGCTTATAAAATATAAAGACATGCGCGCGCTTATGCTACCCCGAGATGGCTGAAAATGCTGGTCACACGCTACCTTATGAGGAATCTGCTCTCGGCGACCCTGTTCGTGGCGCTGACGCTGACTGCCGTTATCTGGCTGACGCAGTCGCTGAAGCTCTTGGAACTGGTGGCGAATTCCGATGCGCCGCCGCTCCTGTTCATAAAGCTGGTGACCCTGTCGCTGCCGCGTTTCCTGGAGACAATCCTGCCCATCTCCCTCGTGACGGCGATCCTCTTCGTTTACAACAAGATGATTATGGATAACGAGCTGATCGTCATGCGCTCCTGCGGTTTCGACCAGTATGCGATGGCCAGGCCAGCGTTGATTCTGGCGGCGGGGATTACGGCGATCCTGCTGGTGCTGACCACCTGGCTGTCGCCGATGTCCTTTTCGGCCATGCTGCAGCTGCGCGACTCCGTCAAGGCGCAGTATTCCTCCTTCCTCCTGCGCGAAGGCGTGTTCAATACCTTCGACAAGAATATGACCGTTTACGTGCGCGCGCGCAGCGAAAACGGCGACCTTACCGGCCTCATGATCCACGACATGCGCGACAAGACCAAGCCGCCCGTCACGATCACCGCCAAGCGCGGCCGCATCGCCATGAGCGGCGACGTGCCGAACATCATCGTCTTCGACGGGCTGCGGCAGCAGATGGACGACGATACCTCGGCCATCACCCGGCTTTACTTCTCGCGCTATACCGTCGAGATCAGCAGCCTGGGGTCCGAGCCGCGCAAGCGCAAGCGCGACGCGAACGAGCGCACCCTGCCGGAGCTTCTCACCCCCGACGTCACGAACCTGCAGGAGCGCAGGAACCGCGACCTGTTCCTGGCGGAGGCCATCCACCGCATCGTCTCGCCCTTCAATACCCTGAGCTACACGATGATCGCGCTGGCCTGCATTCTGCTGGGGCCCTTCAACCGGCGCGGACAGAACCAGAAAGTCATGGCCGCCGGCATGGCCGTCGCGCTGGTCGCAATGCTGAGCGTGTTCCTGGCGAACCTTTCCAAGAAGCACCTGTCGGCGGATGCCGCTCTCGTGACGGTGACGGTTGTCCCCATCGTGCTCGGCTTCTGGGCGCTGCACCTGCGCGGCGAGCAGAAAATCATGGATATTATCCGCGCCCTGAACGCGCACTTCAGCAGGCACAGGGAGGGGGTTTCGGCATGATCGGCGGTTCCTCGACCCTCTTCCGTTATATTTTCCGGCGCTTCTTCGGCAGCTTCGGCGTCATCATGGCCGTGTTGATGGGCGTCGTCTACCTCTTTACGGTCATCGACCTGATGCGCCGCGCCGCGTCTCACGAAGGCGTTCCCTTCCGCACTATTCTTGCCATGGCGGCGCTCGACCTGCCGGAAATGACGCAGGTGATGCTGCCCTTCGGCGTGCTTTTCTCCGCCATCTATACCTGCTGGAAGCTGAACAAGACGCATGAGCTTGTCGTTATCCGCGCGGCAGGCGTCTCCGCCTGGCAGTTCCTCTCGCCCATGCTCGCGGCGGCGCTGCTGACGGGCGTGCTGGCGACCGCCGTTCTCAACCCCATCTCCTCGACGCTGCTGGCGAAATTCGAGCAGCTTGACGCGCTTTACCTGCGGCATAACAGCAACCTCGTCACCGTTTCGCGGACCGGCATCTGGCTGCGCCAGCCCACGCAGGGCGGCTATGCGCTGATTCATTCCGGCACCTTCGATGAAAGCGAATGGCGCCTGTCCGGCGTGACGGTCTTCTTCTTCGACAACGGCGACAATTTCCAGAGCCGCATCGACAGCCCGGTCGCCTACCTGAAAGAGGGGTACTGGGAAATCCGCAACGCCCTGGTAAACGAGCACAATGCGGCAACCCGCGAGGAGGTCCGGCGCCTGCCCACCGAGCTGACCGCCCAGAAAATCGAAGAATCATTCGCCGACCCGGATACGATTTCTTTCTGGAGCATCCCCGATTATATCCACATTATGGAAGAAACTGGATTCCCGACCACGCCCCTCCATATCCACTTTCAGGCGCTGCTCGCCCAACCCTTCCTTTTCATGGCCATGGTGCTCCTGGCTGCGACATTTTCGCTACGCCCTCCAAGATTCGGGGGCACAGGGGGCATGATAGTCTTGGGTGTTGCCCTTGGATTCTTTATATTCTTCATGGAATCAATGCTTCATGCTTTCGGTATTTCCCAGAAGATACCCGTTTACCTGGCAGCCTGGACACCCGCTGCCGTCAGCCTTCTTCTGGGGACAACGGCGCTGCTGCATCTCGAGGACGGTTAATCATTGAGTAATTATATAAAGTTAAAGTAATGAGGACTGGCCGGTTTCGGGACGATCCTGGGGGAAAATGCCGAAAATGACAAAATTACCACATAAATTTCTGATTCTTGCCCTTTGCGCATTTATGCTGCTGGGCACTGCAGGCTGCGCGCGCTCCGTCAACCCTCAAGAAGGGTACAAGGCGGGAATCCACGACCCGCTGGAGCCTGTGAACCGCGGCATCTTCGCTTTCAACAATGCGCTCGACATGGTCCTTATCGATCCCTTGTGCAGGCTTTATAACGCGCTGCTGCCGGATTTCCTGCGCGACGGCGTGCGGAATTTCATGCGGAACTTGAGCTCCCCCATCCTTGTCGCGAACGAGGTGCTTCAGGGGGACATCAAGGGCGCCGGCGTCGCGACGGCGCGGTTCATCATCAACACGACGGCCGGCATCGGCGGCCTCTTCGATCCTGCGGCGGCGCAAGGCCTGCCTTATGACGATGAGGACTTCGGCCAGACGCTGGGCGTCTGGGGCTTCGGCGACGGCTTTTATCTCGTCCTGCCCGTTATTGGCCCCTCGTCGCTGCGCGATGCGGCCGGCATCGCGGTCGATTCGTATGCGGATCCCATCCGGATATGGTCCGACAAGACCGGCAGGGACTGGATTTACTATACGCGCGTCGGCGTGGAAGGCCTCGACAAGCGCGCGCGCCTCGTGAAAGCGATGAACGACCTGCGCAAGAATAGCCTGGATTACTATGCGGCAGTGCGCAGCGCCTATGCGCAAAAGCGCCACTCGCTTGTTCTTGACGAAAAGGCCGATTCCGTCGATATTCCGGATTATGACGCCCCCGTCAGGAAACATGACTGAGTTTTTAGGAGAAGAGCCTTGATTACCGCACGCATTATTCCCCTGTTCCTTGCCATGACGCTGTTGCTGGCGCTGCCCGCATACTCGCAGGCAGCTGGAAAAAACATCGACAGCCCCGCCGCGCAATTCGTGCAGAAACTGGGCGACAAGGCGCTGACGTCCCTGACCGCCCAAGGCCTGCCCAAGGGCGAAAGATCGCGCCGTGTGCGCACGCTGCTGCGCGAGAATTTCGACATTACGACGATCGGCCGCTTCGTTCTGGGCGGGCACTGGCGGGAGGCGACGGATAAGCAGCGCGCGGAATACACCAAGCTGTTCGAAAACATGATCGTCGAAACCTATACCCGCCGCTTCGCCGATTATTCCGGCCAGTCCTTCAAGGTTCTGGGCGCGGCGCCATCATCGGGCGGCGGGGATACGATCGTTAAAAGCCAGATCCTGCAAAAGGACGGCCCCCCCGTCGACGTTGACTGGCGCGTCCGCGACAAGGGCGGCATGAAGATCGTCGACGTCCTCGTTGACAACATCAGCATGAGCGTGACGCAGCGCGATGATTTCGATGGCGTCATCCAGGCGGGCGGCGGCGATATCGAGGCCCTTCTGTCGACGCTGCGCAAGCGCCAGTCGGGCGAGAGCAACACTTCGAAGCAGGCGTCCAAGCACTGACAACGCGCTCAAAAAAAAAGAGCCCGGGGTTTCCCGGGCTCTTTTTTTATGAAGCGCGCCGCAGCGGCTTGTACTTGAGGCGGTGCGGCTGGTCCGCATCCTCGCCGAAGCGCTTGCGGCGGTCTTTCTCGTAGTCCTCGTAGTTGCCCTCGAAGAAGACGACCTGGCTGTCGCCTTCGAAAGCCAGCATATGCGTGGCGAGGCGGTCGAGGAACCAGCGGTCGTGGGAAATGACCACGGCGCAACCGGCGTAGTTCTCGAGCGCGTCTTCGAGCGCTCCCAGCGTTTCGGTATCGAGGTCGTTGGTCGGCTCGTCGAGCAGCAGCAGGTTGGCGGGTTCTTTCAGCATCTTGGCGAGGTGCACGCGGTTGCGCTCGCCCCCCGAGAGGATGCCGACCTTTTTCTGCTGGTCCGGCCCGCGGAAACCGAACGAGCCGCAATAGGCACGCGTGTTCACCTCACGCTTGCCCAAGTAAAAGATATCGTTGCCGCCGGAGATTTCCTGCCAGACGTTATTATCGCCCTTCAGGGAGTCGCGGCTCTGGTTGACGTAGCCGACCTTGACGGCCTCTGCGACCTCGACGGCGCCGCTGTCGGGCTTTTCCTCGCCCGTGATCATACGAAAGAGCGTGGTCTTCCCCGCGCCGTTGGGGCCGATGACGCCGACGATGCCGCCGGGCGGCAGCTTGAAGGAGAGGTTTTCGATCAGCAGGCGGTCGTCATAGCCCTTGGAGACCCCTCTGAATTCAACCACGTTCTGGCCAAGGCGCGGCGGAACGGGGATGATGATCTGCGCGGCGCGCGTTTTTTCGTGCCTTTCGCTTTCGGACAGCAGGTCGTTATAGGCGGTGATACGGGCTTTCGACTTCGCCTGGCGGGCCTTGGGCGACTGCCGCACCCATTCGAGTTCGCGGGCCAGCGTCTTCTGGCGCGTTTCCTGCTCGCGCCCCTCCTGCTCGAGACGCTTCGATTTCTTTTCAAGATATCCGGAATAGTTTCCTTCGTAGGGGATGCCGGTGCCGCGGTCGAGTTCCAAAATCCAGCCTGTCACGTTGTCGAGGAAGTAACGGTCGTGGGTGACCATGACGATGGTGCCCCGGTAATCCGCCAGCGTACGCTGCAGCCATTCAACCGATTCAGCGTCCAGATGGTTCGTCGGTTCGTCGAGCAGCAGGAGGTCCGGCTTTTCGAGCAGCAGGCGGCACAGCGCCACGCGGCGCTTTTCGCCGCCCGAGAGATGCGTGACTTTCGCGTCGCCCGGCGGACAGCGCAGAGCGTCCAGCGCGATTTCGATCGTGCGCTCGAGGTTCCAGCCGTCGGCCTGCTCTATCTTCGTCTGCAGCTCGCCCTGTTCCGCCATCAGCGCGTCGAAATCGGCGCCCTCCTCGGAAAACTTGTTGGTGATTTCGTTATAGCGGTCGAGGAGACCCTTCACGTCCTTCATCGCTTCCATGACGTTCTCAAGCACGGTCTTGTCGGCATCGAGTTGCGGCTCCTGCGGGAGGTAGCCCACGCGCGCGCCTTCGGCCGCCCAGGCTTCGCCATTGAAATCCTTTTCCACGCCCGCCATGATTTTCAGCAGCGTCGACTTACCCGAGCCGTTCGGGCCCAGCACGCCGATTTTTGCGCCGGGAAGGAAACTCAGGTAGATATTTTCAAGAACCTTTTTGCCGCCCTGATAGGTCTTGGAAAGGCCTTTCATTACATAAACGTATTGATACGACGCCATATTATTGATTTCCCTGTGTTTCTCCGAAAATGTTTCTGCCCCGCTGACGGCAGCGGATCGGGGACAATTAAAAGCAGATTTTCGCCTGTTTATCCACAAGGAAGTTACATGAAACCGGCTTCCCAGGCAAATGGGCGCGATATCGAGGCTCAGCGGTTTTCAACCGGACGAAGCCATAAAAAAGCAGTTTTCCAGCAGCTTGGCCGCCGTTTGCTCCGTCACTTTCGCGACTTCGGCGCGGATGGCGGCGAGATCCGTCACTTGTTGCTCATTTTTCTTCATCACAATATCGCCACGCCGGATCCTCTCCGCCAGGGCGCGGGCCACATCGGCAACCCCGCGGCTGCCGTCAAGCCCCTGCAGGATGAAATTGGCGACGGGGTCCGTCGGCACACGGCTGCCCAGAAGGCTGGTGACGTTTTTGCAACCCGGTTTTCCCGCCTGATAGCGGGCAATGGGCGAGGCCACGGGTTTTGCGGAAAGCTTTTCCGCGCAAGGAGGAGCATCCGCATGCAGCGTAATGAACCCGCGCGTCACAAGCCCCATTCCCCCATTGATTAACGTATCGCGCAGCGGCCGCGGATCTTTCAGGCCGAGCCTCGCCTGCACATGCGCGACAAGATCCGCCGCCTGTACGGGCTTTCCCTTGCGTGAAATGAGTTCGAGGAACATGGCGCTGGCGTGCGGATTGTCGGTCGTGAACTGCGCCGCGCCGGAGATGAAGGTCACCGGTTTTTTCAAATCAACGCTATCGCCCCGCGCCTGCATCGTGGTGGAAAGATGAAAATCCATCAGCTGCTCCCCGCTCAGCTGGCGGTTC
The DNA here is from genome assembly GCA_004297545.1 of Alphaproteobacteria bacterium. Classification (GTDB taxonomy): domain Bacteria; phylum Pseudomonadota; class Alphaproteobacteria; order Micavibrionales; family UBA2020; genus JAPWJZ01. Next base: position 20,537 of record SCTB01000091.1, on the reverse strand, counting down.
AGCTTCCTGCCCTTCCTGCAAAGTATCGTGGTGCGAAACCGCCTGTTCGTGACGTAGTCCATGTATTGCTCCTGCTCGAGGAGGTCTTCGAACTCGCGCAGTTTTTTAACGGCGGGCGGCGGCAGGTCGCCCATGAACATTGTGGTCAGCACCGCGTCGCCGACATAGGCGAGCCCCTGCGCGCCCGCCATGCGCATGAAATCCCTGAAATAGAACTGATGGTTTTCCCCGGACAGGTGATCGTGGAAGAAATAAAAATCGTCAAGGTCCTTCAGCAGGCTGCGCTCTCTCTCGATCCCCGCGCGATACCCGCCGGTTTCCGCGCCGTTTTCGGCGAGGAAGTCCAGGAACCGGCGGCTCTGGCGTATTTTTTCCTGCGGTTCCTTGTAGCGTTCGCCGTTATGCATCAGCATTTCGCGGACGGAGCGCACAGCATTCCAGCCCGGCAGGGCGTTGAAGCTGACGACGGCGATGCCGTCCGGTTTCAGGCAGGCCCCGCAGATTTCCAGTATTTTCGCGCCGACATTCAGGGGCACCCAGGAAAACACGCCGTGGCAGATGATGTAGTCGAAGGCGCCTTTATTGCCGGACACATCGAACTCCAGAATATCCTGCCTGCGGAATTCAAGGTTCTTCAGTTTTGCAAAAGCCTTCAGGGCATTTGCCTCGTCGATCTCCACCTGCGAAAAATCGATTCCCAGGCATTCCGCGGAGGGGTAGGAAAGGGCGAGCGGCGCCAGGTTCCCTCCGCCGGAGCAGCCCAGCTCGAGGATGCGCGCCTTGCGGAAATCAGGCGTGTGCAACCCGAATAGCCGCGCCACCATCGCCGTCGTGGCGGGGTGGGTTTGCGCGTAGCACAGGCTCTCATACGGCACTTCGTCGTATGATTGTTCCAGTTGTCCCGCTTCCTGCGTGCTCATGATACCCCCTGCCTCAAGGATACACCTTCCTTAGGGGGCGGCGTATTTATTCAGGCGTCTAGCTGAAGACCGTGCCGAAAACCAGCAGGGCCAGCAAAGCGCCAGCGGCGCCGATGTATTTATCCTTCGAGGAAATGGCGCTGATGATGTTCCGGACTTCCTTGAGGATGGCGGTGTTTATTTTTGCCTCGTGCTGGGCGATGAGCTTTTCAAAAGTGTAAGGTATCGCCATCACGACGATCAGCGCATTGGCCATCATGCGGATAAACATGTTGCCGGCGCCATTCACCGAAATCGGCGTGATGCAGAAGGCAAGGAACCCGAAAACCAGACCGCCCATGGCCAGGTAATTCAGGTGCTGCTTGATGAAGGCGAGCGCCTTTTCGACAAAGGACGGCTTGTTCGGTATGGCGCTGCTGAGATAGAGAAGCGTAAATGCGCAAATCAGCACAAATGTAATCAGTCCCATGACAATATCCCCCAATCAAAGTCCCTGGAAGTTCTTACCTGTATCTCAGCACAAACGGGGGACGTATTGCAAGGTCTTGATTATTATTCAGGATTCGCCTTGATTTGCTGTAATATCAGCCGCGCTTGATGCTTGTCACGTGCATGAGGCGTTTTTTCAATATAACGCTCGAGCGCGGTGGCCGCCTGCCCCTTTTGCCCCAGCTTGGCATAGAGGATGCCCTTGTCGAAGAGAGTCCGGTATTCTTCCGGCGCCAGCGCTTCCATCGCCTCGACGACAATGACGGCCTGCGCGTAATCCTCTGATTCAATCAGTCGCTTCTTGAGGTTGTTTTCCAGCCGGATCAGCATGTCGCGGCTGGTGACGGGCAGGTAAAAATTATGTGAAAGCTCCGCGCCCTTGCCGGCGATGGACTTCAGGAGCTGCCGCAATTCGGCGGCGTTCATTTCCTTTCCCTGTTTGAAGGGGTCGAGAATGACCCGCTCCCCGTCCTTTTCCATGCGGATGAGGAAATGCCCGGGGAAATTGAGCCCGTCGATCTGCCACCCCGCGTGGCGCGCCGCGATGATGTAAAGGATGCCCAGCGCAATCGGAAGACCCCGGCGCCGCTCGATGACGCGGATAAAATTGGCGTTCTGGATGTCGTCGTAGTTCGACTCATCTCCCATATAGCCATGAGACTCGTGAATGACTTTCTTGAGGATCGCGACGCGGAGCGCCAGCGTGTCCGCTTCCTTCTGCCGGAGCCGCGACTGAAATTCCTCGACCAGGTGGTCGCCCAGCTTGCGCAGGTGATAGCGGTAGCGTTCCGGCCGGATGCCCGGCAGGAACAAAAGGCCCAGCGCCAGCGCCGTTTCGCCCAGATCAATCTCGGCATCCTGCTGGCTGCCCGCATACCGTACGTACTGGAAGGCCTCGTCCGGCGTTTCGAACCGGTGAAGGTCGTCGAGAGCCTCGTCTTCCGGCGGCAGGTCGCCGCTCATTTACGGGATTGCCTTTTTGGGCGGCGCCTCATCGGCGGCCGGCAGCATGCCGGGCGGCTTCTCCCCGCGCAGGCGCACATAGCTGACGACGTTCTTCACGTATTTCGTGTTGCGCGCATAGTTCAGCACCCTGTCCAGCTCCGTCTGGTCCTGCGCGATGCCCATGATATAAACCGTCCCCTGCTCCGTATCGATCGTATAATTGATGGACTGGATGTACTTGTCGAAAGTCAGGTGGGTCTTGATGGTGCCCGTAATCCAGCTGTCGCTGACATAGCCCGTGACGCCGCCGCCCTTGTCGATCGTGATCTCGTTGATGACCTGACGCACGCCCTCGGCCTGCCATGCCAGGCGGATCGCATCGACGCGCATGTCGGGGTTCGGGACCGCGCCTGTCACGAGCACCCGCCCCTCGCGCACCGTGAGCGTGAGGCGCTTGTACATATTGGGATCATGCTTGAGCCAGAGGTCGGTGATGGCGACGCGGATCGACACGTCGGTCGTCGCCCCTTTCAACCCGCCTTCCTGCGCGGCGGCCACGCCGATGGTCGCGCCGGCGCCGGCGGCAAGGCCGACAATGCCGCACCCCGACGCGCAAAAGCCGACCAAGGCAAATACCGCGATGGTCGCCATGATACGTTTCATTTTCTTCCCTCGTTTAATTTCTTAAAAAGCATTCACGATATGCTGGGGCAGCTTGCCCGGCGCCATGACCAGCGCATCGAACCTGGTCTCCAGCATAGTGTACTCCGTATGCCGCATGAGGTAAAGCGCCGCCGCCTGGCGGACGCGCTCCTGGTTGATGCGATGGACGGCTTCCGCCGCGTCTTCGTGGGTCTTGCGCAACTTGACCTCGACGAAAGCCACGGCGCCGCCGCGCTTCGCGATAATATCGATTTCCCCCTTCGGCGTGCGAAAGCGCCGTTCCAGAATCCGGTACCCCTTGCAGCGCAGGTAAAGCGCCGCGATGGTTTCGGCATCAAGCCCCTTGCGATGGCCGGTTTTCCTTGCCGTCATTTTTTTCTGTTCCGCAGCAGCAGGGCGCGCTGGTAAACCCCGCTTTTCTTGAGGCCCGACTGCGCGGCCACAAAGGCGGAAGCGTCCTTGACGCTCATGCCCTCGCCGTCCATCATTTTCGCCAGCGCGCGGTCGACCGTTTCCTCCGTCCATTGCTCCACTGCATCCGCCGCCGGTGGCGCCACGACAACGACGATTTCTCCTTTAGGGGCGCCGTTGTTCTCGTAATGCGCAGCGAGCTGCGACAACGTCGCGCGCCTTGTTTCCTCAAACTTCTTTGTGAGCTCGCGGCACACGGCCGCGGCGCGGTCGCCGAGGATTTCCTTCATATCGCCGAGACTCTCGGCAAGGCGCGGCGCGGTTTCATAAAATATAAGCGTGGCAGGAACGTATTTCACTTCCGACAGCGCGGCGCGGCGCGCAGCGGATTTAGTCGGCAGGAAGCCCGCGAAAAGAAACCGGTCGGAAGGAAGCCCGGAGAGCACCAGAGCAGCCAGCGACGCCGTGGCGCCCGGCACGCAGGTGACATGGAAGCCCTCGGCGATGCAGTTCTCAACCAGCTTGTAGCCGGGGTCCGATACCAGCGGCATGCCCGCGTCCGATATCAGCGCGACGCGCTTTCCATCCCGCAACATGGAGATGATTTTCGGGCGCATTTCGGCAGCGTTATGATCGTGATAGGGAATTTTATCGGCTTCAATTTCATAAATGGATGTCAGCTTGCCCGCTTCGCGGGTATCTTCGCAGGCGACAACGTCGACTTTCCGTAAGGTATCCAGCGCGCGCAGGGAAATATCGCCGAGGTTCCCGATAGGAGTCGCCACGATATAAAGTCCCGCCGCCAGCTCAGATTCTGATTTCAGAGGCATATCAATTCACTATAATGTTTCCACGTCCAACCAAGGGAGACCGTCCGTGTCCGGATTATACGCAAAAACAAAGGCTTCTGTTCAATTTTTATTCGTCTTCGCCTGTATCCTGGCGCTGTCAGGCTGCGGCGGGGGCATGGCCGGAATGTCGATGCCCTGGGGCGGGAATACGGGCGTCGTCACGAACGACAAGAACAGCATGCCGGATATCGGCTGGCAGACTCAGGGCGATCGCCGCGAACTGGCGGCGCAGAACCAGGATGTCAGGCAGCAGGCCGCTGCCGGCACGCCGCTGCCCAAGGTGCGCGTCGCGCTGCTTCTCCCTTTAAGCGGCAAGAACGGCGAGCTGGGCCAGGCGATGCTGAAAGCCGCCCAGATGGCGATGTTCGACGTGGGTTCCGCCAATTTCGAGCTCGTGCCGCGCGATACGAAAAGCACGCCCGAGGGGGCCGCCAACGCAGCGCAGGCCGCTGTCAATAATCACGAAGCGCTGATCCTGGGGCCCGTCTTCGCGGACGACCTTCGCATGATCCGGCCGATAGCCCAGTCCGCGAATATCCCGGTTATCTCTTTCTCGACCGACTGGAAGCAGGCGGGCGGCGATACCTATATCATGGGCTTCATGCCCTTTGCTCAGGTGGCAAGGGTTGCCCAGTACGCGCAGGCGAAGGGTTATAACCACCTCGGCGTATTCGCGCCGCAGACAGAATATTGCGACGTGGTCTTAAGTTCCCTGCAGCGTTCCGGCGTGAATGTCGTAAAAATCGGGCGCTATTCGCCGCAGCAGTCCGACCTGTCCGAGATTGTGAAGGATTTTGCCGCGACATCGAAACAGGAAGGCGGGGAGTACCAGTTCAATGCGCTGATGCTGCCGGTGGGCGGCGAAGGGCTGCGCTCCCTCATGTCCGTCTTCGCACAGAACGGCGTGCGCACCAAAGACCTGCGCCTGCTGGGCACCGGGTTGTGGGATGACCCGGGCCTGACGCGCGATCCGTCGGTCTTTGGCGGCTGGTTCGCGGCCCCCGACCCCGCGCTGCGCCGGGATTTTGAAAGACGCTACTCCGAGAACTACGGCGGCTCCCCGCCGCGCCTTGCTTCGCTGGCCTATGACGCGACGGCCCTTTCAGCCGTGCTGGCGCGCATCGGCAATCCCGGACAGGTCTATTCGCGCAGCGCGCTCACCAATGCGCGCGGTTTCGCGGGCATCGACGGCGTCTTCCGTTTCCGCTCCGACGGACTGACGGAGCGCGGCCTGGCAGTGCTGGAAATCCAGTCCGGACGCGATGTCGTCATCGACCCCGCGCCGACGGCGTTCATTTCATCCGGCAGCTGATATGAGCCTGCCGGAAGTAAAGTCGCGCATCGAAGCCGCCTGCAGGGCGGCCGGAAGGCCCGCCTCTTCAGTTTCGCTGGTGGCTGCCAGCAAAGGGCAGTCGCTGGATAGCATCTGGGAGGTGCTGGACCAGGGCCATCGCCTGTTCGGCGAGAACCGCGTGCAGGAAGCGGAAAGAAGATGGCCGCCCCTGCGCGCGAAATACCCCGGCGTCAAGATCCATTGCATCGGCCACCTGCAGACGAACAAGGTCAGGGAAGCCGTGCAGATATTTGATGTCATCCACACGCTGGACAGCGTCCGGCTGGCGGACGCGCTGCAGGAGGAAATGGAGAAACAGAGCAGGAAACTGCCGTGCTTCATCCAGGTCAATACCGGCGAGGAGCCGCAGAAAGGCGGCGTGACGCCGAAAGAGCTGGAATCCCTTTTCCGGCACTGCCGCGATGCGCATCTGCCGGTCGAGGGGCTCATGTGCATTCCGCCGCATCATGAAATTCCCGACACGCATTTTGCGCTTCTCCACAAACTCGCGCAGGGACTGGGCGTAAAACAGCTCAGCATGGGCATGAGCGCGGATTTCGAAACCGCGATTCGTTACGGCGCCACGCATGTGCGCGTGGGCACGGCATTATTTGGTATTAGGGAAAACGCTAAAGCTGTTTGATTTCAGTTGTTTAAAAATAAATCGGGATTTGCAAAAACACCCCCTTGCTTTCTGTTTTTTCCGTTTGCATAATGCCCATCACTTAGCCATAACCAGAAACAAAAACGAAAAAACAGAAAGTTTGAAGGCATCCATTTGCGCGAAGAAAAAGTTTTTGCAAAGGGTTAGAATGCCTTACAAACACACAAAAAATTAACGGAGAGAGCACACGATGGGCAAAATTGTTGGGATCGATCTTGGAACGACGAAATCCGCGATCGCGATCTATGAGAATGATCAGCCGAAAATCTATCAGAACACCAAAGGCAAGCGCATCACGCCGTCCTATGTTGCCCTGAAAAAATCCAAGGACAAGAAAACCGGCGAAGTCAGCCAGGAATGGGTCGTCGGCGAAACCGCCAAGAACCAGGCGATCGTCAACCCCCTGAGCACGCTCTATGGCGTCAAGCGCCTGATCGGCCGCCGCTTTGACGATCCCGAAGTGAAGAAAATGGAAACGCTGGCCTCCTACAAAATCGTGGCTGGCCCCAATGGCGACGCCTGGGTGGAAGTGGACGGCAAGGCGATGTCGCCCGCTGAAATCTCCGCGAAAGTCCTGCGCGAGCTGAAAGAAGCCGTCGAAAAGCAGATCGGCGAACCCGTGACGGAAGCCGTCATCACCGTTCCCGCCTACTTCAACGACGCGCAGCGCAAGGCGACGAAAGACGCCGGCAAGATCGCGGGCCTCGATGTAAAACGCATCATCTCCGAGCCCACGGCCGCGGCCCTCGCCTACGGCATGGACAAGAAGAAAAGCGGCAAGATCGCGGTCTATGACCTCGGCGGCGGCACCTTCGACGTTTCCATCCTCGACCTCACGATCGATCCGAAAGACGGCAGCATGATCCGCGTGCTGGCCACCAACGGCGATACCTTCCTGGGCGGCGAAAACTTCGACGAGCGCGTGGCCGAGCACCTCATCAAGAAAATCAACGATGAGAACGGAACCGACATCGACATCCACGACAAGGCCTCCAAGGCGAAATACGCGACCCAGCTGCAGCGTATCCGCGAGGCTTCCGAAAAGGCGAAGATCGACCTGTCCTCGCAGGACACGGCCGAAATCAGCCTGCCCTTCCTGATGCAGAATGACGCCGGCGAAACCGTCAACTTCACCTGCAACATGACGCGCAAGGAACTCGAGGACCTGCTGGAAGACCTGATCAAGAAGACGCTCCCGCCGTTCCAGAAGTCCCTCGATGACGCAGGCCTGAAACTCTCCGACATCGATGACATCATCATGGTGGGCGCGCAGACCCGCATGCCCAGGGTCGTCGAAGTCGTGAAGCAGTTCACCGGCAAGGAGCCCCGCCGCGATGTGACTCCGGATGAAATCGTGGCGATGGGCGCCTCCGTCCAGGCCGCCATCCTGCAAGGCCATGTCGAGGACGTTCTGCTGCTCGACGTCATCCCGCTCTCGATCGGCATCCGCACGAAGGGCGACGTCATGGCGACGCTCATTCCGCGCAACTCGACGATCCCGACCGAGTTCAAGGATATCTTCTCGACCGCCGAAGACAACCAGCCCAACGTGGACATCCAGATCTACCAGGGCGAGCGCGCGAAGGCGTCCGAGAACAAGTTGCTCGGCAAGTTCACGCTCGACGGCATTCCTCCCGCGAAAGCAGGCATGCCCGAGATCGAAGTGTCTCTCAACATCGACGCTGACGGCGTCCTGAACGTATCCGCGAAAGACATGAAGACGGGCCGCGCGCAGAAAGTCACCGTGAAAGCGAACGGCGGCCTGTCCGAGGACGAAGTCGCCCGCATGCTGAAAGACGCTGAAGCGAATGCGGAAAAAGACCGCAAGTTCCGCGAGGCGCAGTCGGCTGAAGCCAATGCCGACTACGAACTGAAAACCTCGGCCAAAGACCCTGAGCAGGAGTGGTTCAAATCCGCTCCACAGGAGCTGAAGGACCAGTTCAACACGGCCGTCAAGGAACTGACCGACGCCCGCACGAAAAAAGACATCGAGCTGATGGTCGAAAAGACCAATGCGCTGAAGAATGTCCGGACTGCTATCGGCGAGGCATTCACGGCGGCATCGCAGCCGAAACCGGAAACCCCGGCTTCCGGCGACGCGCAGCCCGAGACGGCAGTAAAAGACCCGACACCGAAGCCGCCGGCTCCGCCCGCGCTCTAAGCTGACGGGACTACAAAAGACACAAGGCCCTCAACCGAAAAGTTGGGGGCCTTTTTCTTGAATGAAAGTCAATTGATCAGCCGATGCCGAAGCGCTTCAGAAGCCCTCCGGAAGGTTTCTGGACATTGGCGTTGGCGGCAGGCAGCGCTGTCTTTTTGGCCGCATCCGCGTTGAAGGAGCCCGTTGCCTTGGCCGTGAGCTTCGGCCCGGGCTGCCTGGAGGGCGAAGAGGTCTGCTGCACGGAGTTTTGAGCGGCGACGAATTCTTCAGCGGCTTCGCGCTTGGCGCGCATATCGCGGTCAACCAGGTAGCCGGCGGCTTTGACGCCGAGATACCCGACACAGGCGACGACCGCCGGCGCAATCATGAACCCGGCGTGTGTGAGCAGCGCCAGGACGCCCAGCACAATCGTGGCTTTCCCCAGCCGTTTGGACCAAAGTTTCAGCACTTCCCGCGCATTTACATCGCGTTTAATGCCGCTTTCTGCCTCTTCCTTGCTGCGTGTGCCCAGGCACCAGTCTTTGAACATCTCGAATTTTTCGGCGAATGCCATTCTGCTTCCTCTGGTTGTATACTTATGTTAATACAACACTCCTTCCGGTGTGTAAAGTGAAATGCGGCTTTCCAGAGAATTTCCTTTTAAAATCAGCCCATTAGATTATTCCATATTGTTTTAAAATACAGGGCTAACTTTTTGAATCCACAACGGTTTTCTCTATACTGGCAAGGTCATGAAAATTTTCCGCCTCATCGGTGTCATTTCAGCGCTGCTCGTCCTCGGGACGAGCGCCTGGGCGCAGACTGTGCCCAGTTCGGCGGAACCGTCCCGGATTGGCGGCCAGATTGCGCCGATGGCCCCCGCGCCGTCGATCAGCGGCGCCGCCGCCGTTTCCGGGCCCGGCGCCGTTTCCGCGCCCGACGGCGCGGACAAAATCACGCTGAAGCTCCAGAAACTGATCATCGAGGACATGACCGCCTATAAACTTTCCGATATCGAGCCGTTGTACAAGGACAGCATCGGAAAGACCGTCACGCTGGCTGACGTCTTCAGCATCGCCGCCGCCATCACGGCGAAATACCGGAACGACGGCTATATCCTGACGCAGGTCATCCTGCCGCCGCAGACCATCGATGGCGGCGTGGTCAGGATGCGCGTCGTCGAAGGCTATGCCGACCGCGTGATAATCGAAGGCGCAACCCGCGGCAGCAAGGCTTATATCCAGGAGTTTGCGGACAAGATAAAGGCTGCGAAACCGCTGAATGCCTCCACGCTGGAACGCTACATGCTGCTCCTGAACGACCTGCCGGGCATTTCTGCGCGCGCCGTGCTGGCGCCCGCAAAGACCCCGGGCGCATCCGACATTACGATCGTCGTTGACCAGAAGCCTTACAGCCTGTTTTTCCAGACCGACAACCGCGGTTCGCGCTATATCGGCCCGCTGCAGGTCACGGCCGGAACGCAGGTCAACAATATCTTTGGACTTTACGAAGCCTTAAGCCTGCAGCTTGCTGCAGCGCCGGAAGGATGGCCCCATTCCGAAATGCGCTTCGGGTCCCTGACCTGGCAGCAGCCGGTCGGGATTGAGGGCACGCGCCTGGACCTGAATGGCGGCATCAGCGCAACGCACCCGGGCTTTACGCTGGCGCCGTTTGATGTCAACGGCATCGCGCATACGGCATCCTTGCGCGTACAGCACCCGTTCCTGCGCGCGCGGACCCTGTCCTTCACCGCGAACGCGAAGCTTGATTACCTCAATTCAGCCCGAGACGACAACCTCGGACTGCCCGCGACCAAAGATCGCGTGAGGGGCCTGCGCATCGGCGGCGCGCTGCAGGCTGCAGACCGCTTCAGCGGGGTGAATTCCCTCACCGCAGAATTCAGCAAGGGACTGAACATTCTGGGCGCCAGCCGCAAGGGCGATGCCAATGTCAGCCGCGCGCAAGGCGACCCGCAGTTCGTAAAGGCGACGGCGGAGGCCTCGAGGCTCCAGCGCATCCACGGCCCCTTCTCGCTGCTGGTCAGCGCGGCCGGGCAGAAATCAGCGAATACCCTTCTTGCCTCGGAGGAATTCGGCGTGGGCGGCATGTCCTTTGGGAGCGCCTACGATAACTCTGAAATCACGGGAGAGGACGGCGTTGCCGTCCGCGCCGAGCTCCGGGCCGACAATCTTTTCCGCACCCCTGCCAGCCTTCTTCAGCTTTACGGATTCTATGATTTCGGCCAGGTTTGGGACCGCGACAATGCCGTCGTCAAGGACCGCATCCGCTCGCTGGCTTCCGCGGGCGCCGGACTTCGCGCGACGCTTCATCCCAATGTCACGGCCAGCTTCGAGGCAGCGAAACCGCTGACACGTCCCGTGCAGACCGCCGGCGACAATGACGCGCGCTTTTTCGGGACGCTGACGATCAGATACTGATTTTGTCACTTGTGCTGGCTGAACAGCCACTTCCAGAGCGTCGGCGTGTAGAACTGCGGCGCGCCGCAGTCGTTCGCAACGCCTGGGACTTCCGTGTAATTCGCCTTGCCGCCGTAGGCTTTTATGTAGGATGCGGCTCCCCGGCTCAATTCCGGCGGAATGAACGCATCCTCAGCCCCGTGAAATACCCACAACGGCACTTTTGCGAACCCCCTCGCGTCTGCCGCGGTCCAGCCGCTGCCGATGGGCACGGCGGCGGCAAAGGTGTCCGGATAGCGCAGGGCCGCGCCAAAAGCGCCGAACCCGCCCTCGGAACAGCCGATGACGTACACGCGGTTTTTGTCGATGGGATAGGACTTCTTCAACGTGCTGACAAGCTGCATTGCGTCTTTCAGGCCGTCACGGCTGCGGATCAGCGCCCGCAGGTTGGGCATTTCGGGAAAGTCCCGCGGCACAGCCCAGACCTTCCCGAAAGGCAGCACCGGAACTGCGACAAAGGCCGGATATTTGACCGGCATGTTGCCTTCGATGAGATACTGGCCGGCATTCGCCACGCCCTGATGGTCGTGGAGCACCAGCACCAGGGGGAATGTCAGCCCCTCCGGATAGGGCGGCGCCGGCGCATAAAGGTAATAAGTCAGCGTATGCTTACGGCGCGCATCGCCCGTCAGCATTTCCTTGCGCTTGTAAAAGCGCGTCACGGCGCCAAGAGGATCGGATGTCCGCGCGTTTTCGTATTCGATGATGGCGCTCTTTTCCGCCGGAGCCGCATCGGCGACGGGTTGCGGTTGCGTCTTCGGCGGCAGCGGCGTCTGGGGCGCAGCAACCGGGGCTGGCCTTTCAGGCGTGATAACGTCAGGCCTGAACAGCAGGAATATGGCGCCCGCAATGAACGCCAGGCTTATCAGCCAGTATGCGACGGTAAGGCCTGTCCTGATCTTGCTCAAAGTCTATCCCTTGCGCCCCCTCTTGCCTGCAAGCTTAGCCAAAGCGCGCCGGATCCGCGATGTAATTTGAGCACCCGCCGCAAGTTTATGTCAATGGTTGCCACGGCCTTGCAATCTTTATATGGTAGAGAGGCGTTCCAGCGTCCTTCCCGAGGAGGAAACATGTTTATCGTCATCTATGCCTTCCTTTACGCTCTGGCTCTCATACAGGTCGGAGCCTATGCGGAGTCCCTGCCGCCAACCATGGCGACGCATTTTGGCGCGGGCGGCGTTCCCAACGGATACATGAGCAAGGAGGGCTTTATCGTTTTTTACCTCGGCTTCATGTTCTTCGTCCCGGGCCTTTTGATGGCGGTCAGCGTGCTGGTCGAAAAGCTTCCCGCAACCCTTATCAATATTCCCAACAAAAAATACTGGCTGTCTGCGTCCCGGCAGGAGGAAACAGTCCGGAGTCTTGCCCGCGGCATCCGCGTGCTGGGGCTGATGACAGGCCTCTTCCTGATCGCCATCGACCAGCTCGTCATCAATGCAAACATGGTCAAACCGCCCGTTCTTGACGAGCGCGGCACCTGGCTGTTCCTTTTTGCCTTCGTCTTTACGATCATCAGTTTTTTGTTGTGGATCACCATTCGCTTCCGGAAGCCCGACAAGGAGGCATGAGTGACGACAGAAAAAAAACAGCTGCAGAATATCGCCTTCATCGGCCTGGGCAACATGGGCAGCCCGATGGCGCTCAACCTGCAGAAGGCGGGATACAACCTGACTGTTTTCGACGTGGTGCCGGAAGCGGTCAAGGTCCTGGTAGCCGCCGGCGCCAGAGGGGCCGCGAGCATTGCGGAAGCGGTGGCGGCGGCGGACCTTGTGATGACGATGCTGCCCGCGACCCAGCATTCGAAGCAGGTCTACCTTTCCGAAGACGGCGTTCTGGCGGCCGCGAAAAAGGGCGCCACGCTGGTCGACAGCAGCACGATCAATGCAGATACGGCGAGGGAAATCGCCGCGGAAGCCACGGCGAAGGGCTTTGAGATGCTGGATGCCCCCGTATCAGGCGGCGTCGCGGGCGCGCAGGCCGCCTCCCTGACATTTATCGTCGGGGGCAGCGTCAGGACGCTGGCCCGGGTCCAGCCGGTGCTGGAAAAAATGGGCAAGAACGTGATGCACGCAGGTGGACCGGGCGCGGGGCAGATCGCCAAGATATGCAACAACATGCTGCTGGGCATCCTCATGATCGGCACGTCGGAGGCGCTGAACCTTGGCGTCGCAAACGGCCTGGATCCCAAAGTCCTTTCCTCCATCATCGCCAAGAGCTCGGGCAGGAACTGGGCGCTCGAGATTTATAACCCGATGCCGGGCGTCATGGAAAATGTCCCCTCCGCGCGCGGGTACATCGGCGGCTTCGGCAGCCAGCTGATGGCCAAGGACCTAGGTCTCGCGCAGGAAGCGGCGCAGGCCGTGCATGCGGCGACGCCCCTGGGGGCTGCGGCATGGCAGCTCTATCAGAAGCACATCGACGCCGGGAACGGGAAGCTGGACTTTTCAAGCATCTTCAAGCTGGTCTCCACGGATTCCAAGTAGAACCTGCCTACTTTGCCGCCAGAGCGCGCTCCAGCGCGCGTGTATCGAGTTCCTTTTCCCACTTCGATATGACGATGGCGGCAACGCCATTGCCGATCAGGTTCGTGATGGCGCGCGCCTCCGACATGAAACGGTCGACGCCCAGAATAAGCGCGAGCCCCGCGACGGGCACTCCCGGCACCACCGCCAGCGTGGCCGCCAGCGTGATAAATCCCGCGCCTGTGACGCCGGACGCCCCCTTTGACGTCAGCATCGCGACGGCGAAAATCGTCATCTGCTGCCTGAAGGACAGATCGATGCCAAGCGCCTGCGCGACAAAAAGCGTCGCGAGCGTGAGGTAGATATTCGTCCCGTCGAGATTGAAGGAATAACCGGAAGGCACGACAAGGCCCACGATATCCTTGGGGCATCCCATCTTTTCCAGCTTCGCCATCAGCGGCGCCAGCACGCTTTCGGAAGATGACGTGCCCAGAACAACCAGGATTTCATCGCCGATCGCGCGCAGGAACCGGAAGATATTGAAACCCGCAAGATGCGCCACCAGCCCCAGTCCGCCGGAAATGAAGAGGATGCATGTCAGGTAGAAAATAGCCATCAGCGACAGGAGCGGCTTGAGCGAGCCAATGCCGTATTTACCGATAGTGAAGGCCATCGCGGCGCCGGCGCCCAGCGGCGCCAGCTTCATCACGACATTCACCATGGCGAAAAAAATTCGCGAGCCTTCCTCGATGAAGGCGTGAACCGCGCGCCCTTTTTCCCCGGTCCTGTTCAGGGCATAGCCGAAAAGAATGGCAATAAGCAGCACCTGCAGCAGATCGCCGTTGCCGGTAAGGGCATCAAAAAAGGATTTCGGGATGATATGCAGGAGATAGTCCGCGACATGCTGGTCCTGCGCCTGTTTCGCATAGCCCGCGACGGCCGCCGCATCGAGCCTCGCCGGATCAGCATGGAAATCCGCGCCCGGCTTCAGGATGTTTCCGGCGGCGAGTCCGATAAGCAGTGCGATGGTGGAAACCACCTCGAAATAGACAAGCGTCTTGACGCCGATGCGCCCGACCTTCTTCATGTCGCCCGCCTGGGTTATGCCCAGCACAACGGTGCAGAATACGATCGGCGCGATAAGCATTTTAATGAGCGCGATAAAGGCGTCGCTGACGGGCTTGAGGCTCGCGCCGAATTCGGGGGCGACCGCCCCCACGATGCAGCCGGCGACGATGGCGAGAAGAACCCAGAAATAGAGGTGCCGGTGTATGGATTTCATGGAACCTGAAAGCCGTTTTTTCAAATGTAGCGGCTTTGCGGGACAATTGAAAGCTTAGAGCGCGCCCTCAAGGGGAGCGAGGGCCTTTCGGCGCGGGTTTCGATGCGGGCGCCGGGGGCGCCACCAGCGTCCGGCAGAGATCAAGGAGTTCCTGCGGCGTATGCACATTATAATCCGCGCCGGGAAAGGTTTCCCCCGGCGACGGCGACCAGAAGATCGCGGTGAAGCCGGCGCGCTTGGCCGAACCTATGCCGGCTGCGCTGTCCTCTATGGCGAGAAAGCAGGCATTCTCCTCGGGTTTGTTTTCCCATCCCTGCATCTTGCACATGACAGCCTTGGCCAGCAGGTAAGGATCCGGATCGGGCTTGGATTTTTCGACGTCGTCCGCGGCGATCGAGAACAGCATGTCTGAAGCGACGCCAGAACGGTCCAGGTTGGCATCGACCTGGTCCCGGACGCCGCCCGAGACCGCGCACTGCGGAAGAGATAATGCATCAAAATACCTGAATGCGTCCCCCGCGCCGGCGCGGGGGACGATCAATTCCGGATGGGACATGTAATGCGCTGCGCATTCCTGCATGAAGTCCTCCACCGGCACAGCGAGCCCGCAATTCTGGGTAAGCCAGCCCCACCAGGTGCGCGCACCGATGCCCTCGAGCGGAATCCCCTTCGGGACATGGATGCCGTGCTCCCGCGCAACCGCACGCAGGGTTTCCTGATAGAGGGGCTCCGTGTCCACGAGCGTACCGTCGACGTCCCAACATATGGCTTTGATTTTGCGAGACATTGGCTTCCTACAGATCGCCGTGAATATACATAATAGTTAGATGTCTGTCAAACTGATGCGGTAAGCGATTGATTGCCAAGGCATTCGTACCTACATTCGGGTAAGGCAAAACATGGGAATTTCAAAAGAATGAAGGGCAAGGCGCCACAGTCATCAGCAGGAGCACAGATGCTCTATCGTTCTGCTGTCGAGGCTTTGTCCGCCGGCCGTTTTGATGAGGGCATTTCGCTGCTTGAACAGGTTCTCGGTATCGTTCCTCCGACCAGCGAAATTCACAATAACCTCGGTACCGCGCACTGGAAGTGCGGACGCCTGAAGCAGGCCGAAGAGCAGTATGCCAAGGCCGTACGCCTTTCCCCCCGGAATGCCATCGCGCTGAACAACTACGGCGCGCTTCTCATGGAACAGTCGCGGCTGGAAGAAGCAGAAAAACTGCTGAGGCAGGCGCATGCTCTGAAGCCTGACCATCCCTCGATTGCGAACAACATGGGGCTTATCCTTTGCTGGCGCGGCGACTTGGGGCCGGCGGAGAAGTCCTTCAAGGCGGCGATTGCCATGCGGCCCGGCTGGTCGGACGCCTACGGGAACCTAGGGAATGTCTACCGCGATACGCTGCGCGCGCCCCTTGCCGAACAAGCTTATCGCCGCGCGCTCGAACTGGACCCGAAAAATGCTCCCGCATGGTGCGACCTTGGCATTCTTATGTTTTCACTAGGCCGCAACGCCGATGCAAAGGATGCGCTTGAAAAATCGCTTTCGTTGAACCCGGCAAGCGAAAAAGCATGGTCCCAGATGCTGCAACTGCTGGAAATGACCAACCAGCTGGATGGAGCGGCGGAGATGCTGGAAAAAGCCAAGGCCCGCTTCCCCTCTTCTTTCTCCATCGCCGCGACAGAGGCGAAGCTTCTGCGCCGGGCGGGAAAAAACGCCGAAGCGCTTGCCGTCATGGAACCCCTGGCGCCCAAAATCAAGGGTAATTCCCCGCAGGGCGTTTCATTTTTCTTTGAACTGGGCCAGCTCTATGATCGCGCCGACAAGGCTGACGAGGCCTTTGACTGTTTCGTGCGCGCCAATGCCTGCCAGGCCGCGACGCCCGAAGCGCAGGCCATCGATAAAAAAATATACACGGTCATCGCGGCGCGCCTGAAGAAGGATTATACCCCGGAACTCGCCAGACCCAATCCTGCAGCACCGCCGGAAGATGTTCCCTCGCCGGTCTTCCTGGTCGGCTCGCCCCGCTCCGGCACGACGCTTCTTGACCAGATACTGTCGGGCCATCCCGGCATTTATGTCGCGGAGGAGAAGCCGGCCGTCAGCGCGATGGGCGAATATATGCGCAAAAAATATGGCGGAACCGCCCAGTCCGTTGCGCAGCCGCAGATGAGCATCGATATCTGGGGCGACCCGAATTATCCATCCGCCATCGCCCGCCTTCAGCCCGACGACATTGCCGAGATGCGAAGGATTTTTTTCCATGAGCATGGCGTTGAACTTTCAAACAACCGTATCCTGATCGACAAGCTGCCTATCAACCTGATGCATGCGGGACTCATTCACGCCGTATTCCCCCGGTCGAAATTCATTCTGGCGTTGCGGCATCCCTGCGATTGCGTCTTAAGCTGTTTCATGCAGGCTTTCGCGCTGAACGCCGCGATGGCGCGCTTCCTCGACATTGAGGACGGCGCGCGGTTTTACGACGAGATGTTCAGCGTCTGGGAACACACGGCGAAAACCGCTTTGCTTGATTCCCATGCGATACGCTACGAGGATGTCGTCAGCGACTTCCGCCCGACGGTCAAGTCGCTGCTCGATTTCCTGGGCCTTGAGTGGAACGATGCCGTGCTCGAATATGACAGGACCGCGCGGTCGAAAGAGCGCATCAATACGCCCAGTTACCATCAGGTCACCGAAAAAATCTACACCCGCGCCAGCGGCCGGTGGCTGCGCTACCGCGAGCACATGAAGCCCGTGCTGGATATCCTGGCGCCGCATGCCGAGCGATACGGTTATTCTGTTAAACCGGAAGAGTAATCCCTTTCATCGCAATCCCGTTTTTCGTATGCTTTTCACAAGCACCACATTTGTCCGTCATGACCGCCGCACTGCACGGCGGCCAGAGTCATTTGCGAAGGAAAGCTGTTGGCGAAGCCGGCACCAAAGAAGTCCGCGAAGCGCGTACCGAACCTCAAGTTCGATTTCAACGCCGCCGTCCGCCGCGCCAGAAAAGATCACCCGGAGCTTGCAAAAAACGCCCTTTTCATCGACGCGCAGAAAGCCGACTGGGAAGAGACGGCCGATATTCTTGCCTCCGTCGGCGTGGATGAAGATGACCTTGACGATCTCAAGAAAACGGTGCGAGACGCGAAGCGGCTGAAGACATCATTCCACCTGGCGCTGAACCGGGAGGATGCACCGCCGTTAAGCGCAGTCGTTTTTCATGCCGACCGCCATCCGCTGTACGGGGACAAAAACGGCCCCATCGACGATGCCGGAACTTTCGATCATGAAACCGGCCATGCGCTTACACCTGAGATGGAAGGAACGCTGGCGGAGAATACCGCAGACGCCTATGCGGCGCTGCGCCACCTGCAGCGCACCGGCGGCGAGGGAAAGTCCATCGACTATTGCGGCTGGAAGCGCGCCTTTATCTTCATGACAACGGGCGCGATCTCCCATCTGACCACCTTCACCATCGACCAGATTATATGCGATGCGAAAGCGGCTGACTTCATGTCGATGACGCCGGAAGAAACGGCGGCAGTCGCCAAGGCCTATGCGGCAATGCATACGCCGGAAAAAAAAGAACTCACGCGGCTGCGCGCCGCATTCCGGCCGCTGAGGAAGCTGCCGCCGCAGAAGGCTTTAAAGAAACTGGCCCGCATGACGCTGAAAGCCCCGGAAGATTCCCAGGAATTCTATCTGGGCGCCCGCGTTCTCGCCGGCGCATTGAAGGAGGGCGGCGTCACAGTGGACGGCCAGGATATCGTTTTAAAGGGCAGCGAATGGAACGACATCCAGCGCGCCCTTGACAAAAAGACCGCAAACCTGCCGCCGAAACATCCCCTGCGCCGGCACCTTAAGGGGTAGCGGCGGCCGGCTTCGGCGCGGGTTTCTTTTTGCGCTCCGCTTTCCGCTCCGCCTGCAGGCGGTCAAGGTTATCCGCAAAGCCGTGGTTGACGTCACGGTGTTCTGCTTCGTCGTTGCGCACGGCAATCACCACATCGCGCAGCTTCGCGTCCCTGGGCAGATTCCAGTACTTCTTCGCAAACTCCGGCGCGTCTACGTTCTTGACCTTGCCCTTATCGATGGCGTCAAGATATTCGGTATAACTCTTGATGGCTTCTTCCTCGATAAGCCCGACAAAGCGATGCGCCGTACGCTTGTTGAAGACATAGGCCAGGGAAAAGAATCCGACGAACATCGCCTGCCCCCCATGAATGAGCGCGCGCTCGAGCTTGGTCGGCTTGGCAACCTCGAGGAACGTCATCAGGTGCATGCGCTCGTTTTCGGCCTCGTCCATCAATTTGCGGATGCGCCCGCTATCGTCTTTCAAGCCGCGCAGGGCGCGGAAATGATTGAAGGCGGAACCGACCATACCCGGCACTGCGGCGACGGTTTCCAGCACCACGGCGCGGTGACCGAAGCGGTGCTTGAAGAAACTGTCGGCGAAGAACCGGAAAAACTTGCACGCCGCGTAGGCGAAATGGTCGGAAAGGGTTTTCTTTTCGTAGCGCCAGTCCATGGCATGCTCCAGCCTGGCTGCATGGCGGGGCTTGATGTGGGGCGGTAGAGGCTGATCTTCTTCTGGCTGCATCGCAATCTCCCTGTCTGTCGCTGTTTGGATCAAATGGGATAATGAAGCTTGGGGAAACGCGGACATCTTTGCTCCCCTTCGTTCAGGTTAAGCCCGCGGCGATTCAGAGCGCAACTGTTTTCGATTCGCGGCAGGCTATCTGGTACTTGTAGACAGAAATTCTTAATAGAAGGTGAAATGGTGGCGGCAAGCCTCCCGCGTCACGCTCCCTGCCGACGCAGTTGCCTGCCGGAAGCAAGTATTTATAAGTATTATGAAAATATATAGACAATATGTCTATTTTCCCTGCCCATAATCTTGACTCGGATATGAAAAACCTGCTACCTGAAGTACGATTTATTCACACCAGCATTTGAAAGAGGAACGTCCAGATGAAATTCAACCTGAAAGAAAAACTGCAGCAGGCGAAAGACGCAGGCACCGCAGCCCTTACCATTTCCATTATCGCCGTCGACAGTGCCGCAGACCGCGCGATTGAAAAGCTGGGCGACCTGCAGGACGCCGCCGGCCGCAAAACCGGAGAAATCCGCATGATCGTCGGCGAAAAAGTCGACCAGACAAAAGACGCCATCAAGACCCGCACCGACGTCGTCAAGGAAAAGACAGTCACCAATCTCGGCAGACTCGGCGACGCCATCGAAGAAAAAGCCAGCAAGGTCAGCTCGGTCGCGGCCGAATTCGGCAAGAACGCGCGCAAGCGCCTGAACCTGCGTCAGCCGGCGCCCGCCGTTGAAGCGGCATCGACAGTTGTTGAAGCCGTCGCGCCCGCAAAAAAAGCCAAAAAACGCTCGACGAAAAAAGCTCAACCCAAACCGCAGCGCCGCGCCTGATATTCATCCGAAGGAGATAACAACATGGGACTGTTTGAAAAACTACTCAAAGACGGCGCGGAAGCCGCGGCGACCGTCATCGCGCATGCCGTCGTGACGGGCGGGGAAATACTGGAAAACGCACAGCAGAAGCGCCAGGACCTCGGCCGCAAGTTCGACGAGAAGGCGACGAAAGCCGCCCGGAAGGTCGAGCAAACGCGCGAGAACCTTGCACAGGCCGTCGAAGACCACCTGGCGGCCTTTGCCGACGCGCTGGAAACGGCGATGACCGAGATCGAGGAAGAACACCACGCCGCTGAGGCACCCCAGCCGCAGGCCACCGTTTCGACGGTAACGCCTGAAGTTGTGGCAGAAACCAAGCCGGGCCTGAAAAGCCAGCCGGCCGCAGCGAAACCCGCCGCCAAGCCCAAAAGAACGCGCAAACGCGTTTCGAAACGCGCCGGCCCTCAGTAAGAGCTATTCTTCTTTC
>SCTB01000090.1 GCA_004297545.1 Alphaproteobacteria bacterium | reverse complement strand
CTACATCAACCGCATGATCGACCAGGGCGCCGACCTCACCGCGACGGGCCGCGACGGCGTCACCGCCTTCATGATCGCCTGCAGCTGGGGCGACAAGGAACTGGTGCCGAAAATGCTCGCGCACGGCGCGGAGGTGAACGCGCGGGACAAGGCCGGCAATACGCCGCTGCACCTCGTCGTCGCCAGCGGAAAATACGACATCATCCGCCTGCTGCTGGAAAAAGGCGCCGACGCGGAGCTGAAGAACGACAAGGGCCAGACGCCCATCGACTGCGCCCAAAGCTGGCAGGAGCCCGATGTCGCCGACCTGCTGCGCAAAAAATCCGGCGAGCTGCGCGCGGCCCGCGAGGCGAAGGAGCAGTTCAACCATGCCGTCACCCACGGCATGCCGGTCGAAAAGCCGTTTTCGCCCCTGAAGCCGCTGAAATTCAAGCCGAAATAACGATACCCCCGCGAAAATCCTGTGCTTGGCTAATACATACATTGCCTGTAAACTTGAGGGCAAAAGGGGATGCCATAAAGAGCATGAAGACCTGCCTTATCGTCGATGACAGCCGTGTCGTGCGCAAACTGGCGCGCCTGATGCTGGAAGGCCTCGATTTCGACTGCACCGAGGCCGAGGACGGTCCGCAGGCGCTAGAGCTGGCCAAGGCCACCATGCCCGATGTCGTCTTCCTTGACTGGAACATGCCGCAGATGAGCGGCATCGAATTCATGCGGCAGCTGCGGCTGCTGCCGGGCGGGAAGGAGCCGAAAATCGTCGTCTGCTCCGTCTATAATGAAATGAGCTATATCAAGGAAGCCCTCGAGGCGGGGGCGGATGAATACATCATGAAGCCCTTCGACAACGATATCGTCGTCTCCAAACTCCAGATCGTGGGCGCGGTGTAGCATGGCGATCGGCGGCAGCCCGGAGCAGAATTTTTTTGAAGATATTTTGAAACGCGAGTCCGGCCTCGTGCTGACGCCCGAGCGCGGCTATCTGCTGGAAACGCGCCTCTTGCCCGTCGCCTACCGGCATGGGCTGGACGGGCTCTCGGGCATGGCGCTCAAGCTGAAAGCGACCAACGATCCGGAACTGCTGCGCGAGGTCGTGGAGGCGATGGCGCTGGGGGATACGGCTTTCTTCCGCGACTACGCGGCGTTCCAGAAATTGCAGCACGATATATTGCCGAGACTCATCATGGCGCGCGCCGCCGCCAAAACGCTGCATATCTGGTCCGTCGCCTGCGGTTCGGGGCAGGAACCCTATTCGGTCGCCATGCTGCTGCTGGAATCCGGCCTTATCCTGAATGAGTGGAAAATCGACATCGACGCGACCGATATCTCGCAGGAGGCCCTGACCCATGCGCGCGGCGGCGTCTATACGCAGCTGGAAGTGCAGCGCGGCCTGCCCGCGAAATACCTGGTGAAATATTTCACGCAGGATGGGCCAAAATGGCACATCAAGCCCGAAGTGCGGGACATGGTGCGGTTTTCGCCCGGCAACCTGATTATCAGCGCGGGCTCCACCGGCGCCTGCGACCTTATCCTGTGCCGCAACGTGCTGCAGAATTTCGACACGCCCACGCAGATGAAAGTCCTGCAATCCCTCAAATCCTCCCTCCGCCGCGACGGCGTGCTGATGCTGGGCCTTGGCGAAACGGCGCTGGGGGTGTTCAAACCTGTTGACGAAGCCAACGGTATTTTCGGGGTGGAGGGGCTTTCCTGACGGCTGTCATGCCCGCCTTGCGCGGGCATCCGGAGCGCGTCTGCGCGTCTTGTATTTGGAAGTGTGGCTCATGTGACGGCCGGACGGCCTCCGGATCCCCGCGCAAGGCGGGGGTGACGATGCCCCTCCCATTCCGGGACGGTTTTTCCTCTTTCGGGACTTTTTTAAACCCATGTTCCCCCTACCTTGATTGAAATAAATGGACTTTTTTATGGCACGAAATTTGAAAGAAAATTGTTAGCCATCAGGAAAATGCAGGGGAGGCAAGCCATGAACACAGCAAGGTCCATCCGCAACGGTCTTCATGTTGACCCCGACGGCGCCCGGTACTGGTACAGCAACGACCTGCTGCACCGCGAACACGGCCCGGCAGTGGAATGGCCGGACGGCTCGAGGGAATGGTGGCTCTACGGCGCCCTCCATCGCGACGGCGGCCCCGCCATCGAGCGGGCGGACGGCAGCCGGGAATGGTGGGAACACGGGCGGCAGATTCCGGGTGGCGATTTGAACGGCGAAACGCGCTGCCGATAAAAGTCATTCCAGCGTAAATTCGTCCACTTCAAGTTTCTTTTCCGTGAAGGGAACCCAGGTTTTCTGGTCGCCGTCGATCCATTCGAGGTGCTCGGCGGGAATATAGGTCGTACTTTTCCCCTCGCCGATCTTGCCGCTGGGCCAGAAGGTAGGCGAAAGGCCCCGATTCTCCCTGTCCGTCGTCCATTCCACGAAGTTTTCATGCCCTTCGCGAACTTTGACGGCGACCACTTCATTGCGCGCCGTTACGTCGTTTTGCGCGCGACTGAAGGAAGCGCCGCCGCCGGAGGGCGGCTGCCAGACGCCATCGGCATATATCTTCTTCAGGGATTCCCGCGGGATCGTATTCAGCCGCGGCTTGGTTTCGCCGGGATAAAGTTCGTCCAGCCGGCGGTCCAGGCGTTCCACTTCACGCTGATGGGCTTGGCGCGAAGCTTCGGTGATCGGCTGCCTTTTTTCATCGAGCTGCACAATGCTGTTGGGGTCGACGTTTTCATCCGGCGGCAGTTCGCGGTGCATGATGCCGCCTTCGGATTCCCCCGCCGAAGCGCCGGGGCTGCGCCGCCCGTTCGGATATTCGATCGTGGGCTTCGGCTGCGCGGATGCGGCCTGCGTGCCGCCGGGGGCGTCGCCCTCTTTCCAGCGGTAGAGAATGGTGTCGTAGCCGTCGAAGGCGAGCTTGTTCAGGTAATCGCAGACGGGGGTTTTGAGTTCCTTGCCGAAGGCCGGATCGAACCACTGCACTTCGGTGATTTCGCCTTTGTCATTGCGGATAAAGCGGCGGGGCTGGATGGCATGCGGCGAGCCGTCATCGACCGTCTTGATGACGTCGCGCACGCGCCAGCCGCGGTTCATCCAGGCCTCCATAGCCTCCAGCGAGAGCGCCCTGCCGCCGCGCGCGGGCATGATCATCACCTCCGCACCCGTCTCCTGCAGAAAGGCCGTCAGCTGCGCGTCCGTATAGCCGGTAGACAACGGCATATTCTTGCCGGGCACGACATGGCCCTTCCTCACCAGCATGCCGAACTGGCTCATCTCCGAAATCGCCGTGCCAAGGTCTTCCTTCATCGCAAGCTGGGTGGAAGCGCACTGGCAGGTTTCGAATTCCTGGGGGGGCAGCAGCGGATCCGCGCCTGGGTTCACGACCTCGGTGTTCTGGCCCATCGTGCGCTTGACGGCGAGGATTTTTGCGTCGAGCGGCTGGGGGCGCGGCGGCGGGGCGGAAATATTTGTGGGCGGCTCGGGCGTTCCCGCGCATCCGACCGGCGTTTCAGACGGCGTCACGTCTTCCGGCTGGCTTCTGCCGGGCGCGACGGAATTGACCTGTTCCGCGCTCATCTCCTTCATCGCCGCTTCGATCTTCTGGGCGCCGTACTTGGCCGTGATATGCTCGTGCGTTTTCAGGCGCATGCGCGCCCCCGAGCGCATCGCGCGCCTCGACAGCTGCGCCGGATTGAATCCCTTGAATTCAGGTCCGCTCATGACATGCGGGGCGGTGAAGGTCAGGATATTCGACGATGCCAGACTGACGCCGGCCATGATGCGCTGCCACATCGGCACCGGTTTTCCGAAAATATCCTTGCCGGTCCTCATGGTATAAATGTCGCCGACGCCGCTCATGCCCGCCACGATTTCATACATGGCGAAGGTGATGGCCTTGGGAAGCTCATTGAGCGCCGTTTCGCGGTAGGTGACGCGGGAGCTGACAACGGTGTTCTGGATCAGGTACCTCTCGTATCCCGAGGTCCAAACGACGCCGTCGTAGATTTTTTTCATCGCCGCGGAGGTTTCGCGGCGGGCGGCGTCGGTGAGCGGGTAATAGGAGCCCGTGAGTTCGGCCTGCGACTGAACCTGCTCGTCAGTCATGCCGACAAGCCCGAAGGCCTCGCCGAAATAGGCCTCTCCCACCTTGTTGCGGATGAAATCGTGGATTTCCTCCGATTTCATGATGTGCTCGTAGTTCGAGATCATGGTCAGGCGGTCGGTCGCTTCCTCCTTCTGCGCCTTTGTGGCATGGGGGTCGGACAGGATCAGCGAATAGAAGGGCCGCAGTCGCTGGATCGCCTCCTGATGCCGGTTGATGCCCCGCTGTACCCAGCTGTTGAAAACGGGCACGGCCTGCGATGCCTCGCCGTAGCTGAAGGTCACGATCTCGCCGTTCTCGACATCGAGGTCGATGCGCGCGCCCTGGTAGCCCAGGATATAGTTCATGGACAACAGAGGCGGGTCGCGGTCCTCTTCCGTCGCGTCGAGCGGATCGGAAATGGTAATCTCGTCGTAATGCGTGTAAACGGCCGAGCGCCCCCGACGCAGGCTGCTGCGCTGCAACTCCACCGTGGTGCTGTCGCCGCCCGAAGCCTTGATATCGACGGTGAGCTTGTCGCCCTGCTTTTCCGCTTCCTCATAAGGCAGGACGACGTTGATGAAGAACCGCTGCCCATGAACGAGCGCGTCGACGGTATCGAGATGTTCGTTAAAGTCGCCGGTTTTAGCCGCTTCCTCGTCGCTCACCTGTTGGGGCATTCCGGGCGGACGCAGGAAAAGTTGGGATGCTCCGTAAGTATAGGCGCGCATGTCGGGCACGCTCTGGTGCAGGTCGAACCGGCGCGCCGTGCCCCGGCCCTCGATGGAAACATCGCCCTTGCTGAACCAGCCGCCTGTTTCTTTCCACTTTACCTCGCCGGGATAGAAATCGACGGTGAGGGCAGGCGTGCCGCAGGTGCCGCCGCCGTTGATTTCCAGCTTCCATTCCAGCTCGCCCTCGATTTTCTTGCGCGCCCATTCGGGGATTTCGGAGTTCATCTCCTCCGCTTTGGGCTTGTAGCTCATCGTGATCAGCGGCTCGCCGGGCGGCGGGTCGGTGTGAAAGGTCCCTTTCCAGGTGCGTCTTGGGTTATGCAGTTCCAGTTCGTTGGGATAGGCTTTCGAATTCGGGTCTTTCTGGACGATGACGAAGGGCTCGTCCTCATGCGCGGCGTCGCGCCACAGGCCGATGACGTTTTTAACGCGCAGGCCCGTGTTGGGGTTGTTCGCCTCGGCCTGCCGCCGCGCTTCCTCGCGCGCGGACAGTTCCGCCGCCTGCCGGTCGTATTCCTGCTGCCTTTCGCGGGCGCGCGTTTCCTTTTCATCGACCTGTCCCTGCAAGTCGCCGGCCCTGCCTGCGGTTTCATCTGCATTTTCAAGCTGGCGCGCCGCGTCAAGTTCCAGCTTCTCCGCATTTGCGCGGTGACCGCGCGCCGTTTTCAGCCAGTCTTCGCGGTCCCTGTCGTTGGAGGCCTGCGCGGCATAGCGCTCCGCTGATTCCGCCAGCTCGCGGTATTCCGCCGCCTGTTTTTTCAGCTTTTCGGCCTGCGCCGCCGTGGCTTCCTGTTCCTGCTGCAGCTGCTCGATGCGCTGGCGGTCAAAGCCCGTATCCGCATTCTGCGCTCGCGGGGCGGAGGACGGGATTATCGAAAAGATAAGAAACAACGCCAAAAAAACATAAATTCTCATAAGTCATCCCGGTCATGAAAAGCTGCCGCGATAGAGTGGCATATTGCCGGGCATAAAAAAAGACCGGCGATATGGCTACCGCCGGTCTTTTGTATTCTTTCCCCAGTATCTTTACGCGTTCGCGCTTTCCTTGCTGCCGGGAACGACGGCGCCGCTTGGGTCGCGCAGGACATAGCCGCGGCCCCAGACGGTTTCGATGCAATTGCCGCCTTCGGGAGAAATCTTCTCGATCTTCTTGCGCAGCTTGCAGATGAACACGTCGATGATTTTCACTTCCGGCTCGTCCATGCCGCCGTAGAGATGATTGAGGAACATCTCTTTCGTCAGCGTGGAGCCCTTGCGCAGGGACAGAAGCTCGATGATGCCGTATTCCTTTGACGTCAGGTGCAGCTGCTTGTTGTCCACGTCCACGGTGCGGGCGTCGAGGTTGACCGTGATGGGACCGGTTTTGATGACAGACTGTGAGTGCCCTTTGGAGCGGCGGACGATCGCCTGGATGCGGGCCATCAACTCGCGCTTGTCGAAAGGCTTGGTCAGGTAGTCGTCGGCGCCGAAGCCGAGGCCTTTGAGCTTGCTGTCCAGTTCCGAGAGGCCGGAGAGGATCAGGATGGGCGTTTCCACCTTTGCCGCGCGCAGGCGCTTCAACACTTCATAGCCGTCGAGGTCCGGCAGCATAAGGTCGAGGATGATGATGTCGTATTCATAGAGCTTGCCGATTTCGAGGCCGTCTTCCCCCATATCGGTCGTATCGACGACATAGCCATCCGACTTGAGCATTAATTCAATGCTCTTTGCCGTTGATTGATCGTCTTCGATGAGCAGAACCCGCATTGGCTGTTTCCCCTTAATGATTGCTTAGTGGAGGTGAATCACTACTTAACTCTCCTTAAGAGTATATCAATACCGTTAATAAAGGTTAAAGAAACGCGACAATTGTTGACATAAGTTTAAAAATATCCAGCAATATCAAGGCAAAAGAAGTTTTCTTTTTGTGAAAAAAATATGGGATAATTAATGAAGGGTAAGGGGTTTTGCATGGGCGCGGGCCATCATTTCATCGAAAACCTGGGCGAAAACATCCAGGAACTGGCCGATTTCCAGCTTTTCGGGCGTGTGACAAAAATCCTGGGCATGCTGGTCGAAATCGGCGGCGTGGAGAAGGAACTGGCCATCGGCGACCGCTGCAACCTGATGCCGCGCGGGGCCGATCCCATCCCCTGCGAAGTCGTGGGTTTCCGCGAGGGGCATGCGCTCGTCATGCCATTCAAGCCATTAGACCGCGTAGGACTGGGCTGCCGCGCGGAAGTGTCACCGGCGCAGCCAGCCGTTTACCCCAGCTTTGCGTGGCTTGGGCGCGTCATTAACGCTTTCGGCGACCCTGTCGACGGCAAGGGCCCGCTGATGCAGGGCGAGGAACATATGCTGCTGAAAGCGCGCCCGCCTGCCGCGCACGACCGCAAGCGCCTGGGTTCGAAGCTCGACCTTGGCGTGCGCTCCATCAATACATTCCTGTCGACCACGCGCGGGCAGCGCATGGGTATCTTCTCGGGCTCCGGCGTCGGCAAATCGGTTCTCATGTCGATGCTGGCGCGCAATACGGAGGCCGAAGTTTCCGTTATCGGGCTGATCGGCGAACGCGGCCGCGAAGTACAGGAATTCCTCGAGGACGAACTGGGCCCGCAGGGGTTGAAGAAATCCGTCATTATCGTTTCGACATCCGATGAATCGCCGCTGATGCGCCGGCAGGGCGCTTACCTGACATTGGCCGTCGCCGAATATTTCCGCGATCAGGGCAAGCAGGTGCTCTGCATGATCGACTCCATCACGCGCTTTGCCATGGCGCAGCGCGAGATTGGCCTGTCCGCAGGCGAGCCGCCCACCAGCAAGGGCTATCCGCCCACGACCTTTTCCGAACTTGCGCGTCTGCTGGAACGTGCGGGACCCGGCACCAAGGGCAAGGGCGATATCACGGGCTATTTCTCCGTCCTCGTCGAGGGCGACGACCATAACGAACCGATTTCAGATGCCGTGCGCGGCATTATCGACGGTCACGTCATTCTCGACCGTTCGATTTCCGACCGCGGGCGCTATCCCGCCGTCAACGTGCTGCGCAGCATCTCGCGCTCCATGCCGCGCTGCCTGACGCCCGAACAGGCCGCCCTTGTGCAGCGCGGGCGCGAGATCATGTCGACCTATGAAGACATGGCGGAGCTGATACGCCTTGGCGCCTACCGCCGCGGCTCCGACCCCAAGGTGGACGAAGCGATACAGATTTACCCGAAGCTCGATGCATTCCTGGCGCAGAAGCCGTTTGAAAAGACCTCGCTCGAAGAGGGCTATAAACAGCTTGCGCAGGTGCTCGGCATGGTGCCGGCTGCTCCCGCTGCCCCGCCGCAGCAGGTGAAGAAGAAGTGATGGGGATGGAAAAATTTTTTATTCTATGTCGCCCCGGCGAAAGCCGGGGCCCACGGACTGCGATTGTATATGCGGAACCGTAGCTGTCTGTGGATTCCGGCCTTCGCCGGAATGACAATAATTTTTTGAGTTGCAAACATGGCCGACCTCTCCGTCCTGATCCGCCTGCACCAGCATGAACTCGACGAAAAACGCCGCGCGCTGGCGGAGCTTTATGCGGCGCTGGCCGAACTCGAGCGTCAGCAGCGCGATCTCGAGCGCGAGTTCGACATGGAAAAGGCCGCCGTCGCCAAGGCCAACGACGTGCATTTCACCTTTGCCCAATACGCCGAAAGCGTCATCAAGCGGCGCGAGGAGCTGAATGTCGCCGAGGCCGAGCTGGAGGAGCATATCCAGAAAGCGAAACTCAGCCTGCTCGACACCTTCAGCGAGCTCAAGAAATTCGAGATGACCCAGGAAGAGCGCGAGCGCATCGAGGATGCGGAACGCCAGTTCCGCGAAACCCAGGAGCTGGACGCCATCGGCCTCGAAGGCTTCCGGCGCAAGGGCGACGAGTGAAAGAATTTACCGGAGTTTAAGTCTCAAAGGCTTCATGCAGGGCGTATCCTGCTGCAGCACGGTGCTGTTTTCGACGTACTCGCGGAAAAGCTTTTCCCGGAGAGCGCGCATTTCTACGATCTCGCCCGGGTAATCCCGCAGGATCTGCGCCATGTCGGAACGGCCGGCGTCCTCGGCGAATTGCTCCGGGGTATGGCCGTTGCTGTCGCGCAGTGTCAGGCTGGCGTCGTTTTCGAGCAGCAGTTTTATCATCTCGGGATGTTTATTATGCGCGGCGCGATGCAGGGGCGTCCAGCCGGTCCGTTCCTGCACGTTGATGTCGGCGCCGGCCTCAATCAGCAGGCGCGCAATTTCAAGATAGGGATTTTCATTCCCGTGGCCGCCATTGGCGGCATAAAGCAGCGGGGTCCAGCCGGCCGCGTTCTTCACGTTCACATCCGCTCGCTCTTCGACGAGCTGCCGGATGCGGTCCAGGTCGCCTGTGTCAGCGGCGGAAAAGATATCTTTCAGTTCCATCGGAATGCCTGCGTTAAATTTTGCCATAAGCTAGCAAGGGGAGGCAGGGCAGTCAATCAATATTTACATAATAATTGACAAACAAGGACGGTCTTGATAATATCCTCCAGACAGAGGGAGAGTGAGGCTATGTCCCTGACACAAAGCGATCTTTTTGCGCTCGACAAGGGCGGGGAACTCCTCGATGCGATGAAGGAGAGTAACCCCAATCGCCGGCATATCATGGCCTGCATCGGCGACAATTACCCGATCGACCAGCTGGATGACGCGGGCAACAATGTGCTTTCCGTCGCGGCCTTCCGCGGCTTCGCGCCCGAGACGGCGGCATTGCTCAAGCGCGGCGCCTGGGTCGGGCATGCGGATAAAAACGGCTGCACGCCGTTGATATGCGCAGCCTTGATGGGACATCTGGATGTCGTGAAGCTTTTAGTGGCGGCGAAGGCGGATGTCCACGCGGTCGATGCCCAGAACCGCACGGCGGCTTACGGCGCCATGAAGAACGGCTTTACGGACGTGACAGCGTTCCTGATAGAATCCGGCGCAGTGCCCCCGCCTGTGGATTTAGACGTCGAGCTCAAAACGGCAGTTGCCGTCTCCCGACCGCTGCGACTGAAAAGGTAAGGGGAATTACGCAACCGTGCCCTGGTTCGGGACGCCAATGCTGACCCATCCCTGGGCTTTCGCCTGAAAACTCACGCCTCCCGCCATGTCGGCCTGCGCAAGTCCGCGCGCGAAGGCATGCATCAGGTCCCGCCGCATCGAAAACGGCAGCTGGTCCGCGCTGCGCAGGATGAGGTCGAAGCGCTTCTGGCGCAACAACCCGTCAAGCTGCATATCGCCCATGCGGGAGAGGCGCAGGTTCAGGATAAAGCGGGTTACGGGCCTTGGTTCGCCCCCGTCCTTTTTCTGTTCGTCGTCGTGCTGGCGGCGGACGAAGAACTGGATCTGACTGATCTGGTCGTCGTGCAGCAGCGGCATCGACAGCGCGCGCCAGTCGCCCGCGACCGTTTCCCTGGTCGTGGCGGAAATTTTGGAGAAATCTCCCGTGAGGCGGTCGACCAGGCTGAGGCGCCCGGTCTGCCGCAGCGCCTGCAGGACGGGCTCGCCCAGCCAGCTTTGCACATCGCCCGCGCGTAAGGCGGCGAGGAAAAAGAGAGCCGTCGGCGCCAGCCGCGGCGTGGCGGCGGGAAGGGTGTCGCGCAGGTTCTGCAGCAGCGTGGGCGCGGTCGTGGCGATGGCATTCAGCGTTTCCTGCAGCGCGGGCCAGTCGCGGCTGAGCAGCGGGTGGAACCAGTCGGCGCCCGTTGCCGCGGTGGCCGTGGCGGTTTTAATAACCTGATCGGGCGTCAGCGCCAGCGCCTGAAAGGTCACGATGCTGCCGCGCGGCACTGGCGCCAGCGTTTTCAGCACGAATAAATCATTTTCCACCCGGATGACGGGAAAGCCGCGCGGCGACACCGATTCCGCGATGCCCTGCGTTTCGCCGGGTTTCACGGGTGGCGCTGAAACATCGGGCGGCGTGATGGAGAGAACCTTCACTTCGTACATCGACTGCGGCAGCTGTTCGGCCAGCGGCAGCCCGCCCGGCGCGATCCGCGCGGGCATCAACTGCTGCGCAAGCATGCTTAAGGGGCTTTCCTGCGGCTGCAGGGCCTCGATAAGCGGCAGCAGCCCCTTGAGCGCCGCCAGCACCGGCGGTGGGGCGGAAGCGCTCTCCGGGGTCTCCAGGGGCGCTGCCAGCCCCGTCGGCGTCCCTGCCATGCGTGTGCCGGTCTGGACCTTGACGATCTGCAGGATGTTGTCATCCAGCGGCTCTTCCTCAAACGCGGTATTCGGGGGCGCCGCCAACAAGGCGTCAGGCGGCTGCAAATTCTTTGCAATCTCCGGCGGCAGGATTTTTTTGAGCGCCTCGAGCACATCCGGCCGCGCGAGATAGGCTGCGATCTGCGCTTGCTGCGCAGCGGGCAGGTTTTTCAGGGTCGCCAGCACATCAGGCATGGTCGCCGCCTGCACCGCGCCCTCGGGCAGGGGGACGGGAAGCTTCTGCAGCGAAGATGTCGGAAAATTATTAATAATTTCAGCCACTTGCTCAAGCGTCAAGGGGGGCGGAGTCGTGGGTGGTGGAAGCGCCGTCGTTTCATGCGGCTCGGGCAGGTAAATCGCCTGAACGACATCGCCGGGCTTCAGGGGCGGCGTGGTCGTGGTTTGCGGCGGCACAAGCTGTTCGAGGTTCTGTGACATCTGCGCCTGCTGGCGCAGCAGCGTGACGGTCGCGAGCGCCACGCCTTTTTGCATGTAGATATCGACGCGGACTTCCGTGCCGGGCGGCAGGCTGACGGAAGACTGCACCGTCACTTCGCCGCTCGTGGTCGCGATGCGCAGCTCCTGCGACTGCGGGTTACTGGAAACGACGCGGCCTTCGATATGCACGGGCTGCGGCGGGTTCTGCAGTGCAGGCGGCGCCTGCCGGACAGGAACATCGTGAATCAAAAGGCGTGCGGGCGTGGCGGGCGAGATGGCATTGCCTTGCGTCTGCACGGAGGGGATGGAAACGGGTTTGGCGGGCGTGATTTTCGGATCGTTCATCGCCCCTCCATCTTTCTATGCCAGTATTTCAGAAGCGACGCGCGCCGCGATTTTTTCGATATCGGCGGCCGTGTCGGTATTGGGCGAGCGGGTCAGAAAAGGCGTTTGCGCCCGTATCGCCTCGCGCACTTTTTTGTCCTGCCG
The DNA here is from genome assembly GCA_004297545.1 of Alphaproteobacteria bacterium. GTDB lineage: Bacteria > Pseudomonadota > Alphaproteobacteria > Micavibrionales > UBA2020 > JAPWJZ01. The sequence goes on along the minus strand of SCTB01000090.1, from coordinate 10,151 downwards.
GATGACGCCCAGCAGCGGCGGGGAGATTTTCAGGAAGTTCTTGCAGGCTTTCAGAATGGTGTTATAGGTGCCTTCGCCCTCCTTTTCGCTGCCCGTCATGTTGACGACAACGCGGATATTGTCGCCATGGCCCCCTGCGTTGCTGAGCTTGATAAAGGCATAGGCGTCGGTCAGCGACGTCGGCTCGTCCGTCGTCACCACGAAAGCGATATCGGCTGCCGCCGCCATGAAGCGCACCGTGCGGTCGATGCCGGCGCCAAGGTCAATGATGGCCGCGTCGTAATCATTCAGCACGCCGCGCAGCTGCTCGATCAGCTCGCTCAGGCGCGGCAGCGGCAGGGCGGAGAGGGAGCCGTGACCGGAGCGCCCGGCGATGACGTCGAAACCGCCATCTTCATAACGCTCGATAACCTGCTCAAGGGTGAGGTTCCCCTCGATCACGTCATTCAGGTCGCGCTTCGCCATCAGGCCCAGTTGCACGTCGATATTGGCAAGGCCCAGGTCGCCGTCGAACAGCAGCACCTTCTTGCCCTGCTTCGCCAGCGCATGCGCGAGCGTGATGGAGAACCATGTTTTGCCGACGCCACCCTTGCCGGAGGCGACGGCGATAAGCTTCTGCGGATGTCCGCCTTTCACCGCCTTCAACGAAGGTGTCCCCGTTTTCGTGGTCATGCTCTGCCTTTCTTCGTTTTGGTCCTGGGCTTCGCTTGAGCCTTTTTCGGCACATGCGGCATCAATAGTCCCGCGAGCGCGGCTGAATCGAGTATCAGAATGCCGTTCGCCACCTGCGGCGTATGGCTGGCTTCGCCGAAGGCAAGCCCGCCGCGGTCGGCAGCGCTCAAAATGCCGCCGATGCGCCGCGCGAAGTCGAGCCGCGTCGGGATAATCCGCCGCACCCCCAGGACTTCAAACGTCAGCGCGATCTCCGCGCTTTCCTCGGCGTCGACGCCCGCCGGCAGCACCAATGCCGCATCCATTTCCGCCGCCGTCATCAGCCGCGCCAGCGTTTTCATCTCCTGCGGGTCGAAGGGGTTGAGCCCGCCTGTGTCGATGATGACGCTGGAAGCATCTTCCGCGTCGGCCATAACGGACTTTAGCGTTTTCGCATCTTCCGCCTGTCCGAGCGGCAATTCCAGAATATCGAGGAAGGCCGACAGCTGCTCGATGCCGCCGGCGCGCGCGATATCTGTGGTGATAACGGTGGGCCTTTCGCCCTCCATGACCGCCTTCGCCGCCAGTTTCGCCGCCATCAGCGTCTTTCCGGCGCCGGGTGGGCCCACCAGCATGACGGGCCGCATTTCCCGGTTGACCGGCAGGAAAGAGAAGGTCTTTTCCAGCGCCCCTTGCAATGCCTCCTTTGGATCTTTCGCGTTCTGGAGGATGGAGGTCGCGATAATCCGCTCGCTCACCGTGCCGGGCACGCGATGCTTGAGCAGCGTATCGGTGACCAGCTCGATAATCTCCTCGCCGCTGTAGCCGCCGCCGTCGTCATGCCCGTGCAGCACGTCCTCGAACGAGGGGTTCTGCTGCTCGACGGCGGCGGTGACACGCACCGATCCGCCGGGGCCGTCGCGCGTGCTGACGATAATGGCTTCCTCGCCCAGCGCATCCCTGATCTGGCGCATGGCTTCTGTCATTGTTCTCGCCTGGAAAGTCTTCAGTCTCATGGCGTCAGGTTATCTGGGCAAGGGTGCGGATTTTAGCGCGCGGATGAATTTCGTTCTGCGACATCACGATCGTCTGCGGTCGGAAACGCTCGATGATGGAGCGCACATAGGGGCGCACGCCGGGGCTCGTCAGCAACACGGGGCTTTCGCCTTTCATCGCCATGTCTTCATAGGTTGCGCGCACGGACTGGATAAACTGCTGCAGGCGGGTCGGAGGCATGGCCAGCTGGCGGTCTTCGCCCTGGCCGACGAGGGCCTCGGCAAATGACTGCTCCCAGTCGCCGGACAGCGTGATCAGCGGAAGAATGCCCGCCTTGTTGCTGTACTGGTCGCAGATCTGGCGGGCGAGGCGCGCGCGCACATGCTCGGTGATCATGGTGATATTGGTGGTAAAGCCTGTGGCTTCCGCCACGCCCTCCAGGATGGTGGGCAGGTCGCGGATCGACACGCGCTCGGAAACAAGGTTCTGCAGCACGCGCTGAAGGCCCGTGACGGTAACTTTGGCCGGAATGACGTCGGCGACGAGTTTCTGGTGCGTCTTGGGCAGTTCGTCCAGCAGCTTCTGCGTCTCGGCGTAGGAGAGCAGGTCCTGCATGTTGTCCTTGATGATCTCGGTGATATGCGTCGTGATGACGGTGGCGGGGTCGACGACCGTATAGCCGCGGAAATGCGCTTCCTCGCGGTAATCGGCGTTGATCCACATCGCGGGCAGGCCAAAGGTGGGCTCGCGCGTCTGTTCGCCCGGCAGGTCGATCTTGTCGCCTGTCGGGTTCATGCAGAGCAGCATCTCGGGCCGGATATCGCCGCGGCCCGCCTCGATCTCCTTGATACGCACCACATAAGAGTTCGCGGGGAGCTGCAGATTGTCCTGGATGCGCACGGAGGGCAGGATAAAGCCCATGTCTTCCGCCAGCTGGCGGCGCAGGCCCTTGATCTGTTCGGTCAGCTTGCCCTTTTCGGGGTTGTTGACCAGCGGCAGCAGGCCATAACCCAGCTCGACGCGGATATTGTCGATGGCCAATGCTTTCGAAATCGGCTCCTCCGCCACGGGCGTTTTCGCCAGGGCCGCCTTCTCGGACTCGACTTTTGCCACCTCGATTTTCTTGCGGCCTTCCAGCGTCTGGTAGCCGAAGAAGCCGGCGACCGCCGCCATGAACAGAAACGGGAAGGCGGGGATGCCCGGCACCAGCGCCAGCACGCCCATCAACCCCGCGCTCATGACAAGCGCCTGCGGATACTTGCTGAGCTGCGAGAACAGCGCCTTGTCGGACGATCCCGCGACGCCCGCCTTGGAAACGAGCATGCCCGAGGCGACGGAAACGATGAGCGCCGGTATCTGCGTGACAAGGCCGTCGCCGATGGTCAGATGCGTATAAAAATTGGCCGCATCTTCAAAGGACAGGTCTTTTTGCGCCATGCCGATGACCATGCCGGCGATAATGTTGATGAAGACGATCAGCAGGCCGGCAATGGCGTCGCCGCGCACGAATTTGGCCGCGCCGTCCATGGAGCCGAAGAAGGTGCTTTCCTGCTCGAGCTGCGAGCGGCGGAAGCGCGCGTCCTTTTCGTCGATGAGGCCGGCGGAAAGGTCAGCGTCGATGGCCATCTGCTTGCCGGGCATGGCGTCAAGGGAGAAGCGCGCCGCGACTTCGGCGATGCGGCCCGCGCCCTTGGTGATGACCACGAAGTTCACGATGGTCAGGATAGAAAAGACGATGACCCCGATGACGAAATTATCCTGCATCACGAAGCCGCCGAAGGCCTCGATGACGTGGCCCGCCGCTGATTTTCCCTCATGCCCGTGCGCCAGGATCAGGCGCGTGGAAGCGAGGTTGAGCGACAGGCGTATCATCGTCGCGACCAGCAGGATGGTCGGGAAGGCGCTTAAATCCAGCGGCTTTTCGATGAACAGCACCGTCATCAGGATCAGGACGGAGAAGGTCAGCGACAGGGCAAGGCTGGCGTCCAGCAGCCAGGGCGGCAGGGGCAGGACCAGTGCGATAAGGATGGCGATGACGCCCGCTGCGAAAATGAGGTCGCCGCGCAGGCGGAAGCCTGTTCCGGCGCCGTTTCCGATTGCGGGTGTGCCTGTTTCCGCCATTTAGTTACCCCCCGCCGCCCGGAACCGCGACACCGGCGTCGCCGTATTCCTTCAGTTTGTTGCGCAGGGTGCGGATGGAAATGCCGAGGATATTGGCCGCATGCGTACGGTTTCCCAAGCAATGATCCAGCGTATTCAGGATAAGCTCGCGCTCCACCTCGGCGACGGTGCGGCCGACAAGAGCGTGCTGGGACGAATTGGCGGCCTGCTGATGGCTTCCGCCGCCGGCGACGGCCTTTTCAACCGTTTTGGCGGCGACGACAGCGGTATGGGCGACATTCGCTGCCTTCTGGCCGGACAGCATGATGGCGGTGGCTTCGATCTCCGGCTCCTGGCTGACAAGAATGGCGCGGTGCAGCGTGTTTTCGAGCTCGCGGATATTGCCCTGCCAGTGATGGCTTTTCAGTTTTTCCTCGGCAGCGGCGGAAAAGGGCTTGTTCGCGATGCCGTTATGCTCGCTGTACTTGGCGGCGAAGAGGCGCGCCAGCGGAAGGATGTCGGCCGGGCGTTCGCGCAGGGCGGGCAGTTGCAGGTTGACGACGTTCAGGCGGAAATAAAGGTCTTCGCGGAATTTTCCTTCGCGCACCGCCTGTTCCATGTCGCGGTTGCTGGTCGCGATAAGGCGGATATCGACTTTTACGGGCTGCGTACCGCCCACGCGGTCAATCACGCGCTCCTGGATGGCGCGCAGGAGCTTGGCCTGCAGGGAGGGGTGCATCTCGCTGATTTCGTCCAGCAGTAGCGTGCCGCCGTTTGCCTCCTCGAACTTGCCGAGGCGCTTGGCGATGGCGCCGGTAAAGGCGCCTTTCTCATGGCCGAAGAGTTCGGATTCCAGCAGGCTTTCGGGAATGGCCGCGCAGTTGAGCGAGATAAACGGCCCGTTCGCGCGCTTGCTCTTCTGGTGGATATAGCGCGACATGACTTCTTTGCCGGTGCCGGACTCCCCCGTGATCAGGATGGTCGCATCCGACGGCGCGACGCGGTCGGCGACCTGCAGCACGGCCTTCATGCTGGCGTCGTTCGCGATCATCGCGTTGCTTTCCTCGGCCACGGCCTGCAATACGGCGGCAATCAGCTCGGCATTGGGCGGCAGGGGAATATATTCTTTCGCGCCAGCCTTGATGGCGCGCACGGCGGTCGCGGCGTCGGTGCCGATGCCGCAGGCGACCACGGGAACGACAAAGCGTTCCGCTTTCAGTTGCAGGATAAGGGAGGCAATGTCCTGCTTGACGTCGACCATCAGCAGGTCAGCGCCCTTGCCGGAGCGCAGGGCGCCCATCGCCTGCTCGATGTCCTCGGTATGCGTGACCTTGGCGCCGCGGCCGATGGCGATCTTGCCGGCCGTGCTGATTTGCCCGTTCAGGCTCCCGACGATCATCAGGCGCATAAGTTATCCCCCTTCGAGCCTTGCCTATTGCCCGGTGCGGTCCGACTTCACGATTTCCGTCATCGTGACGCCGAGGCGGTCTTCGACGACGATCACCTCGCCGCGCGCGACGAGGCGGTTGTTGACGTAGATGTCGATGGCTTCGCCGACCTTGCGGTCGAGCTCCACGACGGCGCCGCGGCCGAGTTTCAGCAGCTGGCTCACCTGCATCGTGGATTTTCCGAGGACGGCGGAAATCTGCACGGGAATGTCGTAAATCGCGTCGATATCCTTCTTGCGCACCTCGGTCGTCAGGTGCGGCTCGACTTCCTCGAGCACGACGTGGGGATTCTTGGGGTCTTTCGGGTCTGCCATTTGCCTCTCCGGTTTGTTAAACGGTTAATTCTTGGTGTCTTTCATCGTCGCCTGCATGCCCGCGATGGCCTTGGCGAATTCGCCTTCGACCTGGCTGAACAGGCGCTCGTAAAGCCTCTCCGCGCCGCCGTCGGCCCATTCGACGCGCACGTCGGTCAGGGCAAGATGGTCGTCGGCGATGAGGATGAGCTTTCCGCCATAGCCCTTCTCGGCGGCAAGGCCGTCGATCTTCTGGCGCAGCGGCTCGAGGTGCTGGGTGGGCACGATCACGGCGATGCGCGGCTCCTCGCGCCTGGTCTCGATGGACTGCAGCACGACGCGCTCGATTTCCTGCAGCGAGAAGCGCTGCGCGAACTGGGGCAGCAGCTTGTGCGCGACCTGCATCGCCAGCTTCGTGGCCGCGATCATCTGCTCCACCTCCCGGCGGTCTTCGGCGGCGATCAGTTTTTCGCAAGCAGAGCCGATCTGCTGCAGGCTTTTGGCGATCTGCTCTTCCTGCGCCTGTTTCGCCTCCTTCATGCCTTCGGCCTTGCCCTGGGCCTGCGCCTGCATCTTGGCGAGGATAAGCTGTTCTTCGGTAAAGGTCGGCTTGGCCGCCTCTTCGCGTTCCCGGTCGAAGTCGTGCTTGTCGAACAAAAACTTCTTCTTGTCGCCGTCGTTTTTAATAGATGAGTTCATCTTCATCCTTCGAAGTGACGATGGTGATTTCGCCGCGGTCCGCCAGGTCCTTCGCAACGCCGACAAGGTGGCCTTGCGCTTCCTCGACGTCCTTCAGGCGTACGGGACCCATGGCGCCCATGTCTTCCTTCATGATCTTGGCCGCGCGTTCAGACATATTCGAGAAGAACAGGTCCTTCATCGCATCCGAAGCGCCCTTCAGCGCGATCGGCAGCTTTTCCTTGTCCGCGGAGCGGATGATGGTCTGGATCGCGGACGGGTCGAGACGGCCGAGGTCCTCGAAGGTGAACATCAGGCTGCGGATCTTCTCGGCGGCGTCCGGGTTGCGCTCTTCAAGGGAGCCCATGAACTTGGTCTCGACCGAACGCTCGAGGTTGTTGAAGATTTCCGCCATGATCTCGTGGCTGTCGCGGCGGCTGGTGCGGGCGAGGTTGGTCATGAATTCGGTGCGTAAGGTTCTCTCCACGTCGTCCAGCACGTCCTTCTGCACGGCCTCCATGCGCAGCATGCGCATGACCACTTCCATCGCGAAACCTTCGGGCAGCAGGGCCAGGACGCGCGCGGCGTGCTCGGGCGTGATCTTGGACAGCACCACGGCCACGGTCTGCGGGTATTCCTTCTGCAGGTAGTTGGCGAGGATGTCCTCGTTCACGTTGGACAGCTTCTCCCACATGGTGCGGCCGGCGGGGCCGCGGATTTCTTCCATGATGTTGTCGACCTTGTCCTTGCCCAGCACCTTGGCCAGCAGGCGCTCGGTCGAATCCATCGTGCCGACGAGGGAGGAGGTCGAGGTCATGCTCTCGGCGAATTCGATGAACAGGCGCTCGATGACACTGGAAGAAACCTTGCCGAGGTTCGACATGGTCTGGGAGAGGATGAGGATTTCATCTTCGTCGAGCTGCTCGAGAATCTTGGCGGTGTATTCCTCGCCCAGCGACAGCAGCAGGATGGAGGCTTTCTCTGTCCCGTTCAGGGTGCGGTAATCTTCACGGACGCGCATGTCTTGCCGTACTCCTTAAAACATCAACTTTCCTGCGACATCCACTGGCGGATGACGGAAATGGTTTCGCCGGGGTGGTTGGTCACGAGCTCGGATATCTTCTGTACGCTCGACGCCTTCACCTTGCCCTCGACCGACGACATATCGATCATGCTGTCCAGCTCGGAGGGACCGGAGGAGGCCAGCATGCCCCCCATGGCAGCGGGGCCGCCCAGCTGCTGCTGCTGGCCATGGCCAGGCAGCAGCGACGCGTCGTCCTGCCCCGCCGCGAGGGCGCTGCGGGTGCCGGCCGCGAAGTGGGTCGCGAGCGGGCGCAGCACGAGGAGGATGATCAGCACGGCCACGATGCTGAGCGCGATGGTTTCCGCCACGCCCAGCAGGGCGGCTTTCGGGAAGCCCAGGATGGTGTCGTCCTTGAGCGGCGTTTCGATGTATTCGTTCTCCGCGAACTGCATGTTGACGACCTCGACCTTGTCGCCGCGGCTTTCGTCGTAGCCGACGGCCGATTTCACGAGGGTGGCGATCTGCTCGATCTCATCCTTGGAGCGGGGGACGTATTTTTTGGGCGGCTGCCAGTCGGCTTTGGCGTCCTTCGGCTTCGGGGCCGCGGCATCGGCCGTGTAGGCGCCGTCCACCAGCACGGCGATGGAAAGCTTCTGCACCTGGCCGCTTTCGCGCACGAGGCTTTCGACCGTCTTGCCGATTTCGTAATTGGTGGTTTCCTCGTTGCGCGCGGTCTTCAAGCCGCCGGGCGTTCCGGCGGTGGAAGCGGCGGCGCCCGGCAGGCCGGGCAGGTTGTTCTGCACGCCCACGGTGGCGGTGCTGGATGCGCCGGAATTATCGGTGTTGTTTTCTTCGACCGTTTGTGTCGAGCGCACCACCTGCTGCTCGGGGTTGTAGGTTTCCGAGTTGCGGCTGACGGTGTCGAAGTTCATGTCGGCGGTGACATTCGCGCGCACCTTGCCGTAGCCCACGATGCGGCCGACCATCTCTTCAATCGAACGTGTCAGCTTCATTTCATAAGTCTGGCGCAGATCGGCGCTGTTGCGGGCGTTCGAGCCCGCGCCGGTTTCGTCTTCTCCGCGCGCCAGCAGGGCGCCGCCCTGGTCGATGACGGCGACGCGCCCCGGTTTCAGCTGCGGCACCGAAGAGGCGACCAGGTGCTGGATGGCCTGCACCTGCTCCTGGCCGATGCCGGCCGAATTGCGCAGGTTCAGGAACACGCTGGCCGAAGCCGGCTGCTGTTCGCGGCTGAACAGCTCGCGCTGGGGCAGCACAAGGTGCACGCGCGCGCTTTTCACCTGGTCGATGGTGCTGATGGTGCGGCTCAGTTCGCCCTCCAGGGCGCGCAGGGCGTTGATGTTCTGCTGGAACGACGTCGCGCCGAAGCTTTGCTTCTGGTCGAAGATCTCATAGCCCATGGAGCCCTGGTGCGGCAGGCCTTCCTGCGCCAGCAGCAGGCGCGCTTTCGAAACGCTCTTGTGCGGAACGGAAACTTTCGTGCCGTCTTCGCTTAAAGAGTAAGAGATGCCCGCGTTATCGAGCTTGGCCGCGATCTCGGTCGCGTCGGATGACGACAACCCGCCGTAAAGCAGCGTGAGGGCGGGCGTGCTGGAGCGCACGGCGATGAAGATGAAGAATACCAGGAGGCCGAAAAACGTGATCAGCATCATGGCCAGACGGCCAGGACCCAGGTTCTTCAGAGTCTCGATGAGAGAGTCCACAGCTTATTCCCCCCTTGCTTTGACGTCATCAAAGAAGGGAATCCGGGCGTATAAAAGAAATAATGAAAACCCGAAACCCCACTTCTCCACAGTACCCAATTTCCCGTCACTAGGCAAATTTTGCCCGATGGTTTCGCCGTTTTTTTAATCTTCCGATCCATCAGCCCTCTATATCCTTCTGAGAACGATACGCTTTAAGGCTTTGACCATCTTGAATGAGATGTATTGGTTAACCGCTCTTTCTCCATATTAATAAAATAAAATTTACATTCTTATAATAAACGGCTGTTTTTTATAGGCATTTTAGAAAAACTGAGTGGTAAAGGCGGCGGCAAGTATTAACAGTCTATTAACAAGTAATTAAGAATGAGTTAACAGTAATTATCGGCTTAAATTTTAAGTAATCCATTGGTTTTACTCAATTATTTACTTGCAATTTGCGTGCCGTTGTTATACTATAGGAATTGTAGGAGTACCTTACTTTTCGACTCGTGCAACAGGATCATAGAAATGATTGAGTCTGTCAGCACATTACCGGTTCAGGGCACAGCTCTGAGGTCTTCACCTCAGAGCGAGAATGTTGCGCCTCCCTCACAAATCGCCGCTCCTTCCAATTTCGTTTCCTCGCGCGTGCGCGTCGACAACCTGCAGAACGTCGCGATCCTCGAGTATCGTTCTTCCGAAGGCGATGTCGTGCGCCAGTATCCGACCGAGGCGCAAATCCAGGCCTTCAAGCGCGCGGAGCGCATCGCGGAACATCGGGAAGAGAATGTCAGGAGCACGCAGTCTGGCGGGCACGAAACGCATGCAGCGCCGGTCCAGAACGCGCAGCCCACTACGGGAGATATCGTTGCCGCAGCCGCTTCTTATGCGCCGCCCAGCGCGAATGCCAGCAGCGGCGGTTCCGTCTCTATCGAGGCTTAATCATCACGTCTGAAGGGATTATACGATACTGTCCGTCGACGACTTCTTGTCGCCCGGCGGTTTCGTTTCGCTCTGGGGCATCGTCGTTTTCGGCGCGCCGGGGACCGACGGCGAGGGCTTGACCTGCTTCATGAGGCCCGAGGCGATATTGCGGTTGATCTCGATCATCGCCTTTATCTTTTCGGGCTTCGTATCGATCAGCACTTCGATTGAACGCTTGAACATGAACACGGCAAGCGTTGCGATGTTACTCTTGATCTCCTGTGGCAGGGGGTGATCGGGGTTATTGGTGTCGCTGGCGAAAACGGTCCAGAGC